>CALUIF010000030.1 GCA_944320635.1 uncultured Bacteroides sp.
ATGGAAGGGCCGGACTTCCCCATTGCCCTCGGCGTTATCCGCGATGTAGACGAACCTACCTACGATGAAGCCGTGCACGCACAGATAGAAGAAGTGAGCGCCAAGAAGAAGTACCACAACTTCGAGGGATTGCTGCTGACCAATGATACATGGGAGGTGAAGTAAACTTCTGACTAAAACATTAGTGAGGGCGTGCTGCAAAAACTTATGGCACGCCCTCACTCTTTTATCCGCCATCAACAGAGCGTAGCGGCATCAGCCTGCACTTCTAATTCCACACAAATCTGGGATATTGCCAGCCGTCGTGATGCTCGGGATACTCATACTCATCCTTATCTTGCTCGCCCCAGTAAGTATAACCATTGGTAACAACACTCCCCATATCTTCCCTAACATACACCACTTTAATAGGATTGCCGTAGGCTCCAAAAGCTCGCAAATGATCTATCCCTCGCAAATCAAGCGAAGATAAGTTATTGTTTTCGCAATCGAAAGAAAACCAAGGGCTTACCTCAGCCATACCTATCATGGACAAAGAGGTCAACTGATTATCATTACAATTCAATTGAAACAGCTTTGGAAAGCCATTCACTACCAATGAACCCAGTTGATTGAATGAACAATCTATATAAGTAGTATTAGGCAAATTGGACACCTCAAGCGTGCGCAATCTATTATCTTGGCATTTCAAATCTTCCAAGTTCGGGAAATCACTCACGGTAAGAGAGGTCAATGCGTTGTGTTCACAAAAAAGCCACACTAACTCTGGCAAATCCTTGACTTGCAAACTTGACAGATTCTCATTATACAACACACTTATCTGGCGCAATTTGCTAAGCCCACGAACTTGCACTGAAGTAAAGGCAGGGCATTCCTGAATGTATAAAAGCTCCAAGGAGGCCAAGTTGGATATACCTGTTACCGATGAAAGGGAAGCGTTTTCAAATAGGTACAATTGCGTTATCTCCGAAAGCCCGTCCACTTTAACTTGAGTAAGTTTAGGGTTAGAATTAATGTACAAACTGAGTTCCTTTCCTATTGAACGGGGGAAATCCATAGTTATGATATCCTCATTGCGCTCCAATCTCAAATCAACAAGCTCCGGCAAATTACCAAAGTCCACTCCCGTAAAGTGGTTCCCACTCAGATACAGAGTCATCAACCGGGATAAACCACTCAGGCGGGCAGTGCCGGTCAGGTTATTGTCGTCCAAATACATTTCCATTACATAGCCTTCGCCATCGGTACGCACCCCATACCATTCGTCTAATGGCCTGTCGGAACACCAGTTTGTATTGTTCGTCCAGTTATCCCCATTTGTCGCCTTATAGAAGGCTATCAGTATGTCGCGCTCCGGCGTATGGTACTCCAAGGGCACGGCCAAGTCTTTCAACTCCACGCGTCCGCCTTCTGCCACTTCTTCAAACAGGGGCGAGGTGACGACAGGATATACTTGATAATCTTCGCCTTCATCCAGGCTATTGAACTGTGCCGTCAAGGGAACTACTACGTCGGGGTCGCTGTCCAATGTCTTCCCGCCGTTGTAGGCCGTGCTCTCACCATACTGCAACACATTTTCACGCCCATCGGCCAGGGCCAAGGATATTTGCGCATCTTTGGTAATCAGCTCGCCGCTGGCCTCAGTGTTGATATCGGCATTGAACTTACTCAGCAGTTCTTCGCTGGCTGCCTGAGTCTTTGCTATCAGTTGCTTGATAGTAGGCAAAACTTTGATTTGTTTGGACAAGAATTCCCCTCTGCCAATGGGGATTTGTCCCTCCAGCCCCACAAAGTCCGCATTAAAACCTCCTTGAACATATACGCAAGAAGACAAAGTGACATTGTTTAATACCTCCCCTATAGAAGATTTGCCAATTTCTCCAATAGGAATACTTCCGGACACTTCTCCTCCTGCCTCAATACTAAAGGAGCCTTTCATTTTGTCACTATTATATAATTTCAAATTGAGTGCAAACTCCAAACCTGAGGAAAGGGAACCATCGAAAGCCAGTTTCTCAAAACTCCAAGGCGATTCATGGTTTCCCAAAGGAATTCCACGCCGTCCTTTTTCCCATTGTCCATCCTTATATTCCGCTCCTGCTACAAACCGGTATTCATATTCACAATCAATTTTATTATCTATTGCCCCGCTTGCCGATACGCCAAAATTTGCAGAACCAGTAGCTACAACCTGAATTAACCCGTTAGCCAATGGAATTCTGGCAAACGGCCATTCAAACAATTTCTCTTTCAATATTTTCTCCTTTTTATTGCCTTGCGAATCTTCACTATATTTTATGCCAAGCTCTACATCACTCAACTTCACATCGCATTCAGTTGTAAAGGCTGCATAGTTTATACGATTTTCTTTATCGAAATTAACATTCACAGTTAAACGGAAAGCACCACTGATGGTACCTTCTGCATAGCCCCCATGTTGCGCCCCGACACTAACATTGAATTTATAAGGTAATTCATCGTCATAAAAAATCGGGTTAAGCAACTTCGTCTCCGGCTGCTCCGAACCTTCCGGCTGCAATTCCACCGTCTCGTCTATATACAGTTTGTCGAAAGCCTCACTCAAGGCCACGGGCTCCGTCAGCACAGTACGCGAGCCATCGCCACCGGCTTTTACCTCTGTCACACGGCCCAAGAAGCCGTAGGGCAACGTCGCCGACGCACGGGCCAGTACAATGGTGCCTGCTTTCGGCACATCGCCGTCTGCCACCTCTGCCCCGTAAATCAAGGTGCTCAGGTCGGCCTCCGATTGCGTCACCCGGGCACTCACCTCCTCCGGCATGATGTGAGTCTTCTCGTTCAGTACATAGTCGTCGCCCGTCTCGGCATTCATCACAGCCACTTTCACCATGGCTCCACGCTCTACGCTGACATCCGACAGTGTCCGCGTAAAGTTGGGCTCCGTCTGCCCCTCTTCATACAGCGCCACCTGCAGTTCAGGATATATACCCACAGGCAAGGGTATGAAGAAACCACGGAAGCCGCTACCGCTTTTCAGCGCATCCAAGTGATAAGTCACGCTTCGGCTGCTCTCCTCATCCAGCGTCAGCGTGGCATTGGCCACCGTTGCGTTCCGTACAGTGGCATGCCCTGCCAAGCCAGGCGCATTTTCGCCTACGGCAGTCACCACAAAGCGCTCTGCGCTCTCAGGCAAGTCGTTGACCGTAATATGCAGCAAGCCGCACAAATGCCTGAACACATACTGCTGCCCTTCGGACTTCAGCCCCACCATGGGCGCATTGCTACTGCCCGTGTACTCATATTCCGAGGGCAAAACGATGGACAGCGCGCCATCTTGATATTCCACTCCCTCTTGATAAGGGTAATAAGCAAAAAGCGGCTCTTGGTCTCCGCTTACCAGCGTGCCCGAAAACTCGGCTGTACTGCCTTGCAAGGTGTGGCAGGCAAACGGAATGTTGCGCGTGTTGGCGCCATACACTCCCACGCGGTCTTCCTTCTCCCACTGCACAGCGTTTCCCTGCACCACGGTACGGGTTTCCACCACTTCATAGTTCTCAATGGTAGCCGACAAGACATAATTGCCCGTAGCAGTTCCACCGCCTCCCAGTTGTTCCTCGCTATCTGTGCAAGCCACTACAAACAGCAACGAGACAACGCACATACACGTCAATAAGCATTTTGTTTTCATATATAGATGCCTGTTGTTTAAGGCCCCCAGTTCCCAAGGACATGGTTTATTACAAAAAAGAAAGCGTGGAACTGCGTGCTATCCTGCGTTTCTGAAGGTCCTGAGAAAACCCGAAAGTACACCAATGAATAGACAGCAGACCCACGCCGGAAACCAGCGTAGGAACCGACTGTGCCATCCTCGTACTTTCTTGAAAATTTCTCAGGTTCTCAGAAACAAGAATGAAGCACACGCTTCTTACAATGCCAATATGATGTGTTGCTACATCTCTATGCCGCAACACGATACAAATATACGCACTTATCCCCAAAAATAAAAACAAAAGTGCAAATAACAGTTATTCCCCTCCAGGAAAAGCCGAAAAAAACTCCCCAGTTAGGAAACAAAACCTCTCCAAGCGAGAAATAATTTTTTCCTAACTGGGAAAAAATCACCGGCTATCAATACTCCTGCACCTTAAGTTTTGCGCGGTAGTCGTCCAAAAGGCTTTGCAACTCGGCCGTATATCCCGCCCCTCCCTACAGAGAAAAACGCAGGGCCATCTGCCGACATTGTCAAATTTTCAACCGTATCTTGTCCGTATTTCTACGCTCCACCTTCGCTCTATAGGGCAAAGAGAAGAGAGAAGAGAGGAGCAGGTACAAACTTGGTACGAATCGGGCACGAAGGAGGTACGGAAATGGTAATTTTAAGTAGTTGTTCATATTTAGTTGATACTATGCCGGGCATTGATTTTTTAGATGCGGATAAGGCGGATTGAGCGGATTTGTAATTTATAGCTGTCTCCCCCGGCGACAAGTCATGCAAGGATAAGAATGTAAATATATTAAAATTCTCATACTTCCCGCACTAAAATCAATGAATATTTACATGTCAAATTTTGATTATTCCCATTTCCTTACAAAAAATGCCTTCCCAAAGGCTCGTATTGCATTATGAATCAATATACTACCATATATAATCCACCTCAGCATCATACTTCCTCCGACTCTCCTCCGATATAAGTCCGACTCAAGTCCGACAAAAGTTGGGCGTATAGGGTCGGAGGTGGGGCGTAGAAAATACGGACATGTCCGGAAGGAAATAGGGAGGTGACGGCCTTTAAAACAGACTCTTTTGTAAGCATTTTCATCAACGCAACCCGCTACGCTCCCCAACGTTTACCATGCAGAGACGTGATGTGTCTTCCTATAGGAGAAAGCCATGACAATGACATATAGAGCAGCTGTCGCAGATACTTATGCAAGGAAGATAGCACACGACATTGGGAGGGACGAACCGCAAGGCGTACCGTTATCTGCAAGGGGAATGCCGATTTCTTAAAGAAAAACTGTACCTTTGTGCGGAAGCCCAAAGATGCATCACTTAAAACATTAATCTTCATAGGAAATGGAACAAGAGGAAAGCAAGCTGTGGCATCTGGGATCAGTGGCGCTTTACTACGATTGGGTGCATGAAACCGGAGCGACAACTCAAGAATAAATAACGATTATCAACCAACTATTTATAAAGCAACATCTATTATGACAACCTTCGCTCCCTTTGCCCGCCCGCTCTACGTGATGCTGAAACCCGCTGGAGCCTTGTGCAACCTGGCTTGCGACTATTGCTACTACCTGGAGAAGGCAAAGCTCTACCAAGACAACCCAAAACATGTGATGAGCGACGAACTGCTCGAAAAGTTCATCGAAGAATACATCAATTCACAAACCACGCCGCAAGTGTTGTTTACCTGGCACGGCGGAGAAACGCTGATGCGTCCCCTCTCCTTCTACCAGAAAGCACTGACTTTGCAAAAGAAATATGCAAAAGGGCGGCAGATAGACAACTGCATACAGACCAACGGCACACTGCTTACCGATGAGTGGTGCCGGTTCTTCCACGACAACCAATGGCTGGTGGGTATCTCCATCGACGGCCCGCAGGAGTTTCACGACGAATACCGCAAGAACAAGCAGGGAAGGCCCTCTTTCGTCAAAGTAATGCAAGGGATTAACCTGCTGAAGAAGCACAACGTAGAGTGGAACGCCATGGCCGTAGTGAATGACTACAATGCCGACTATCCGCTGGAGTTTTACCACTTCTTCAAGGAGTTGGACTGCCACTACATTCAGTTTGCCCCCATTGTAGAGCGCATCGCCCCCCATGCCGACGGGCGCCATCTGGCCGCAGTGGATGAAGACAGCAAAGAAGGGTTGGCCGACTTTTCCATCACCCCACGGCAATGGGGCAACTTCCTTTGCACCATCTTCGATGAATGGGTGCGCCAAGATGTGGGCAACTACTACATCCAGCTGTTCGACTCTACACTGGCCAACTGGGTAGGCGAGCAGCCCGGCATCTGTACGCTGGCCAAGACATGTGGACATGCAGGAGTCATGGAGTTCAACGGCGATGTGTATTCGTGCGACCACTTCGTCTTTCCACAATACAAACTTGGCAACATCTACTCGAAGACATTGGTGGAAATGATGTACGGCGAACGCCAACAAAAGTTCGGACAGGCGAAGCACACGGCACTCCCTACCCAGTGTAAAGAGTGCCCCTACCTTTTTGCCTGCAATGGAGAATGCCCCAAGAACCGCTTCTGCAAGACTAAGGATGGTGAACCGGGGCTGAACTACCTGTGCCAGGGTTACTACCAGTTCTTCGACCACGCAGCTCCCTACATGGACTTCATGAAGCGCGAGCTGCAAGCCAAGCGTGCCCCCGCCAACGTGATGGAAGCCATCAGGCGCGGTGCACTGTAAAGGAAACGGGACACACAGCAAGAAAAGAGCGAAGGGAGGAATTATTCGCCTCCCCCGCCGCTACCGCTGCCACCACCTTTCACATCGTCGTTGCTGATGGTACGCGCCGCTTTCTTCACACTTGCCTTCAACTCGCCGATGCGGTAGCTGATGCTAATGCCGAAACGCTGGCGGCTATAACGGTTCCAGGAATCCTGACGGAAACCGTTGCCTTCGGTATAAGAGTCGCTGCGGCGGTATTTTTTGAAGAAATTGCTGGCAAAGGCGGAGATAGACAGGCGTCTGTCGAGAAACGACTTATTGAGATTCAGGCTATAGTCGAAGAAACTGCTGCCCTTGCCCTGCAGCATTATCCACGGTGTCTGGCCGAATACATTGACGCTGAGACGCCAGTCGTGCTTGAAGGTCTGCTGCGCACCGCCGAAGGCGAAGAAACTCCAGCCGTGGTTGCGCAGGTCATTGCCTCCCTCCATGTGGGCATAGCTGCCGCGGAAGTTGGTATAGATGCGCGTGCTGTTGGTAACGTTCCAGTTGATGTACCCGCTCAAGCTGAAGTTCTTGCTCTTGCCGATATTGTCGTAGGTGGTGTAGAGCACTTCCTTGCCCGTGGGGTCCTGCAGGCCATCAATCTCCGTGTCGGGCATCAGCGTGGTCACGCTCTGTATACTGTTGTTGGTAAACGAATAACGCGCTGCCACGTTGATATTGACTTTGGGGGTGAAGTTGCTGTAACTCAAATCGAGCGCATGGCTCTTTTCGCTGTTCAGTTCCGAGTTTCCCTGGCTGATATTGGAGGGGTTGCTGTCGTCCAGATAAGGATTCAGGTACCAGATACCGGGGCGGTAGATACGCATATTATACCCCAGGCGGAGGTTGGAAAGTTCCGTCAGCTTCCAGCCCATAGATACCGAAGGCACCACATCATCAAAATTCTTGCGGAAATCCTCACCGCGCCCCAACAGGTATTCCACATCTTCAATGGTATGCTCGTAGCGCACACCCAAACGACCGGAGAGCTGTTTCCACTTCAACCCATAGCCCAGGTAGGCTGCGATGATGTCGTTACGGTGGCGGTAGTGCGAGCTATGCTCTTCGTCGAACTGATAGTCGGCATCGGCAGCAGAGGCAGCCGCCTTCTCGTATCGGTCATTATCCGAAGAATTGTTGCGCAGGATGTACTTCACGCCTGCCTCCACGGTATGCAGCTTGCCGATGGGCGTGGTATAGTCGGCCTGCATGGTATGTTCTGTGGTATTCTGCGAACCGTCGTTATGCAGATCCTGCAGGCGGTTGAGGTAGTCTGCCCATTCCGGTGAGTAACCGTCAGCTATGTCGTAGCTGGAGTATGAGTCTGAGCTTTCCGGACTTGTGTTTATCTTGTAAGAGAAAGTTGTCATCCGTCCCGCCACCGTAGGCGACAGACGCTGGTAGTCAATGCTACCGTCGATAGCATACCACGATGACTTGCTGCGGCTGCCCGTGGTATAGTTGTACAACGCGCTTCCGTCCAAAGGAGATGTACCGGCGTAGATTGTTCCACCCTTGCTGTGGTTGCTGCCTCCCCACAACCCGAAGGATGCTGTAACGAGGTTCAGCGTGTCAATCTCATAGCTTGCCTCCAGACTGCCGGACTGAAAGTTGCCATACCCCTTGCTGCTGCCGTCATAATCGAGGTTTGCCACATTGGACGTGGCATTGGTAGCACGCTGGCTGCCGCCGGAGTAACTGCGCGGACTGTCGTTATAATTATAGTTGTAGCGGGCACTTACGGTAAACTTGCCCTTCTGCACCGTGCCAAAGACACCACCGCCGGCTCCACGGTTGCTCACGTTACCGCTTACCGTCACGGTATAACCTTCGAAGCCGCCGCCCTCGGTCACGATGTTCAGAATGCCACCCACACCCTCTGCATCGTATTTAGGTCCCGGGTTGGTGATGACCTCGATATGTTTGATAGTATTGGCAGGCATACTTTTCAGTACCTCCGTGGGGTTGTTGCTCATCATGTTGTTGGGCTTGCCGTTGACGTAAACCTTAAAGCTGCTGCTACCGTTCACCTGAATGTTGTCCTCACCGTCTACGGTAACCAGGGGCACCTTGCGGAGCATCTCGAGCACGGAGTTGGTTTCCGAATCGGGGTCGTCCTGCACGCTGTACTCTATCTTGTCGATGTCCGACTTCACCAGCGGTTTCTGTGCCACGACTTCCACCTGTCCCAGTTCGTTGACGGCATCGGTGATGTACAAGGTACCGAAGTCCACCGCCTGTTGCCCCTGCTTCACGGCGAAGTCCCTCACGATAGGGTTGCGCCCTACGGACGTGATAGTCATCACGAAGTTTCCGTGACCGTTCACGTTCACCTTGTCCTGAAACTTACCCTGCATATCCGTCACCATCATTTTCACCGCCTTGTCGGGAACTTCTTTCTTCACGATTTTAACAGTTGCATACGGCTCTGCCTCTTGCGTGAGCGAATCGATTACCACTCCTTTTACTTCAAAAGAGGCTGCTTTGTTTTGTGCTGCAGTTAGCCCGGATAGCATCAGCATCCACAGCAGCACCGTCCATTTTGTCCTCATAGCGTCTTTCTACTTTGTGTGTTGTCTATTCTTTTAGGTATTCTAATAATGGTGTAACTATTTGTCACCAAATGAGCGGCAAAAGTATACATTATCACCAGCAAAGAGACAAGACTGAGCAATAAAAAAAAGCAAAAGAAGGGGAAAAAGCATCAAAGGCAATAATACAGAAGCAGCAGCGAAAGGTTAACCGCTATGATTATGCCAAAACCTTTCCATATCCACGGACGCAACAAGCTCTTCCTTCCGGCAAAGAACAGAGCATAGCACATGTTGATGGCAATGTTGCTGATGATGGCCTGTAGGCCGCACGCCGCAATAACCGGAACGGCCACATTGCCCGTGCCTTGCACCAGGTTCAGAATGAAAGGAGTAATGTCGCTAAAGCCGGAAATAAACGACAGCACATTCAGCCCCGGGGTACCGGCATAAACCAGCGTATAATGCGTGAGCAAAGTGAACACCACAAATAATAAGGCAAAAATGAGCGCCACCTTAAACTCCAACGGGTTCTTGGTATCGTCTTCCTCCAACTGTCCTTCCACTTTAGGATGCCGGCGGCGGGTATGAATATACCAAGCCACCCCTGCCGACACCAGCGACATGACCAACAGGTAGGGATAAATTACGGCCAGCGCCTCCATACTGAAAATACCTATCAGTATAAGAAAACGCAGGAACATCATGCTGACGGCAAACAGCATGGCCGCTACATATTCCGGCACATCTTGCGGGGCAGCCTCGCGACTCTTCCGCGCCAGCACGGAGATGGTCGCCGTACTGCTGTACAGTCCGCCGATGATGCCCGACACCAGGATGCCCGAATGGTGGAACACGTAGCGCCGCAACAAGTAAGAAAGATAAGAGATACCCGACACCACCACCGTAGTCAGCCAGATATTGTAGGGCGTCAGGCTGATGTGCGGGGATATGTTTTTGTCGGGAAGCATGGGAAGGATAATGCCGCTAATGGCAAGGAACTTGGCCAGCGTAATCATCTCGTCGTTCTTCATGCGCTGCGCCAGTTCGGTAAAAGTATGCTTCAGCTCGGTAAGCAATAACACGACCACTACCACCATGACCGAGAACCACATGGGCTGAGTCATCACAATGGGAGCCAGGCAATATGTGATAAGCGCTATGATAATAGTAGTAACCCCGAATACATGGTATTGTGCCTGCTTGACGTAATAGTTCAACGCCAGCAGCACACCAAGAACCGCCCCGCCGCCCATAAACAAGCGGTAGCCTTCGGGCTCAAGGATGTAAAGCAGATAGCCCAGTATGCCAATAAAGGTAAATGTGCGGTCTGTGCCGAACAAAGTAGTCTCACCCTCCCGCTTCAGGCTGATGCGCCGTTGCGAAAGGCCGATAAGCAGGGAGAACACAGTAACCAAAAGAAAGGTGACCAGCTCCTGAGGCAAATATTGGTAAATCTGTCCCATACCGATACGGGATTTATCTTCCTTACCACTGCGTATAGGGATGCTTCATCAATTGCGAATTGTAGTAGCGCACATCGCCCGTCACCTCGCGGCCAATAAAGGTGGGGCGCTCAAAGGGTTCGTCCTCGCGCGCAAGCTCCACTTCGGCTACGACCAGTCCCTGGTTATCACCATGAAACTCGTCTACCTCAAACGTATGGCCTCCGCACGGCACCAGGTAACGGGTTTTATCAATGATGCCCGGTTCGCAAAGTTTCATCAGCGCCTCCGCTTCGTCGAGCGGCAATTCCCTTTCCCACTCGTAGCGGGTAGTGCCCGACGCATTGGAAGCTCCTTTGATGGTGAGGTAGCCACGCCCGTCGCGGATGCGTACCCTTACGGTACGCCCGCGGGCACTGCAGATGTACCCTTGCACCACCCTGCTTTGCGACGAGGCAGCCTGCCTGTAGCTGCCGTCCGTCACCAGGAACTTGCGTTCTATCTCCTGATGAGCCGCCATCAGCCCACCAACGTTGCTATGGCAATAATGCCGACAGCCAGCAATACGGCCACCACGCCTATTACCACTATAACCTTATTTCCTTTTTCTTCCTCCTTGCGGGTATGTGCAGTTGTTTTTCTTTCTTTCTTGCTCATGGTTCTTCAATAGTTTTAGTTCAACAACAAACAAAGTAAGCGCATTTCCTGGACGTGTGCAAGAGTTGCAGACAGTTTTTTTGCCATACGCGACATAAACCGAATAACAAAATGCTAAAAATATGATGGAAACGAAGAAGCAATCACTTATCTTTGTGCATCATCTATATTTAGAATAGCAATGCAAAGTACACAATAGCATTCAATAATAAACGACCATTATGAGACTCTTTCCGCAAACCCTATTGTGCTCCTTGGCGGGCACAGCTTTAGCACCGGCCGCAAATGCAGTCGGCACACTCCCTGAAGCGCCAATCAACGACAGTGCCAGCAACCGGGCACAGCGCTACAACATCGTCTACATCATGACAGACGACCACACGATGCAAATGATGAGCTGCTACGACCGCCGTCACATCGAGACCCCCAACTTGGACCGAATCGCCGCCGACGGGGTGCGTTTTGTAAACAGCTTTGTAGCCAACTCCATCAGTGGCCCCAGCCGCGCCTGCATGCTCACCGGGAAACACAGCCATGCCAACGGCTTTGTCAGCAACGAGACTTCGGTATTCGACGGAGAACAACAGACCATGCCCAAACTCCTGCAACAGGCCGGCTACCAAACCGCACTCATCGGTAAATGGCACCTGAACAGTACCCCAACCGGCTTTGATTACTGGAAGATTCTGCCCGGACAAGGAGACTACTATAACCCCACGTTCATACAAATGGACAACTCACGCATTACCTGCAAAGGCTACGTGACCAACATCGTTACCGACCTGAGCATAGACTGGCTGGAAAACAAGCGCGACCCGCAAAAGCCTTTCTGCATCTTCATCCACCACAAAGCCGTGCATCGCGACTGGCTGCCCGAGCTGAAGTACCTGCCGCTCTACGAAGACAAGACCTTCAACCTGCCCGATAACTTTTACGACAATTATGACGGGCGACCGGCCGCGGCCGCCCAAGAGATGGGCATACTGAAGGACATGGACATCGTGTACGACACCAAGATGCATCTCCCCGACTCGAACACGCCGCTGACAGCCACCTACCGCGCCCTTATAGGCAGGCTAGACACGGAAGACCGAAAAAGATATGAAGACTTCTACCGACCGATAACCGAAGATTTTTACCGCCGCAACCTCAAAGGCAAAGAACTTGCCGAATGGAAATACCAACGCTACATGCGCGACTATGCAAAGGTCGTAAAATCGCTCGACGACAATGTGGGGCGTGTGCTCGACTATCTTGAGAAAAAGGGACTGCTGGACAACACACTCGTGGTCTACACCTCCGACCAGGGTTTCTACATGGGCGAGCACGGGTGGTTTGACAAGCGGTTCATGTACGAGGAGTCAATGAGTACACCCCTTGTCATGCGCCTGCCGCAGGGGCTGAAGGCGCGCGGCGACATCCGGCAGCTGGTGCAGAACATCGACTATGCACCCACCTTCCTCGACTTGGCAGGGGCACCCATACCGGCGGACATGCACGGCGTCTCCCTCTTACCCTTGCTGAGGGGTGAACAGCCGGCAGACTGGCGCAAGTCTCTCTACTACCACTTCTATGAATATCCCGCCGAGCACATGGTGAAACGCCACTACGGGGTACGCACCGAGCGCTACAAACTCATCCACTTCTACAACGACATTGACGTGTGGGAACTGTATGACCTTGAAAACGACCCGCACGAGATGCACAACCTCTATGGCGCCCCCGGCTACGAACAAGTGACGGCCGACTTGCTTCAAGAGCTGCACCGCTTGCAAGAGCAGTATGCCGACCCGATAGAGGCCGAACTGCAAGGGAAGCACTGACCCGGCCCCAAAATGCGAAGAGGCGGCAACGGTAGAACCATTGCCGCCTCTTCGTTGTCTTTAGCTTTCGCTCCCGGCAAACTCCATGAGGTAAGCCTTGATGAAGCCGTCTATCTTGCCGTCCATCACGCCGTTCACGTCCGAGGTCTGGTAGTTGGTGCGGTGGTCCTTGACGCGGCGGTCGTCGAACACGTAGCTGCGTATCTGCGAGCCCCACTCTATTTTCTTCTTGCCTGCCTCTATCTTCGCCTGCTCGGCCATACGGTGCTTCATCTCTTTGTCGTAGAGCATGGAGCGGAGGAGGCGGAGGGCGTTTTCGCGGTTCTTGGGCTGGTCGCGGGTCTCGGTGTTCTCAATGAGGATTTCTTCTTCCTCACCCGTGTAGGGGTCTTTGTACTGGTAGCGCAGGCGCACGCCGCTCTCTACCTTGTTCACATTCTGGCCGCCTGCGCCGCCGCTGCGGAAGGTATCCCACGAGATGCGTGCCGGCTCGATGTTCACCTCGATGGTGTCGTCGACCAGCGGGGTGACGAATACGGAGGCAAAGGAGGTCATGCGCTTGCCCTGGGCGTTGTAGGGCGACACGCGCACGAGCCTGTGCACGCCGTTCTCCCCCTTGAGGTAGCCGTAGGCATAGTCGCCGCTGATTTCGATGGTGCAGGTCTTGATGCCGGCCTCGTCGCCCTCTTGCAAGTTGGCGATGGCCGTCTTGTAGCCGTGGGTCTCGGCGTAGCGCAGGTACATGCGCATGAGCATGCTGGCCCAGTCTTGGCTCTCGGTGCCGCCGGCGCCGGAATTTATCTTGAGCACGCAGTCCATCTGGTCGGCCTCGTCACGCAGCATGTTCTTCAGTTCGAGGGCTTCAATGGCGGCGATGGCTTTGCCGTAGGCTTCGTCCACCTCCTCCTCGGTGACGAGTTCGTCCTTGTGGAAGTCGTAGGCCAGCTGCAGCTCGTCGGCTAAGGTCTTCACCTCAGTGTAGCCGCTGATCCATTGCTGCAGGGCCTTCACCTTCTTCATCTGCGCCTCGGCGGCCTTTTGGTCATCCCAGAAGCCGGGAGCCTGCGTGCGCAGCTGTTCTTCTTCTACTTGTATTTTCTTTTCTTCGATGCCCAGGTAGCGGTTCAACGCTTCGGTGCGTTCCCTGACATCTTTCAGTTGTTCGACGGTAATCATAAACGCGTTGTTTTGAGGCCACAAAGATAATACAAAAAACTGAGAAGCTGTTTTGATTTTATTCCGGCATTTTTCTAAAGGGTGTTTTTGAAGATTTTTG
>CALUIF010000031.1 GCA_944320635.1 uncultured Bacteroides sp.
ACGATTTCGGGATGGCTTTTCAGCAGGTGCCGGTAGCGCTCGTTGGCCGTCTCAAAGCGCCAGGAGTCGGCTTTCACTTGGGAGACGATGAGCGAGTACTCCAGTATTCTGCGGTAAAAGATGTCGAGCTCGCGCGAAGTTTCGGTGGCTTGAAGCAGGCGGTCGTAAGGCAGCATGTACACGATGGAGGGTTCGAGGGCTTCCACCATCAGCCGGGTGGGTTCGCGCTTGAGGGTACTTTCTATGCAAATTACCACGCTGCCTTCGTACGAGAAGTGTTCGGTAAGGTCTTTACCATTTTTATAATAGAATTGGCGCAGCATGCCCTTGCCCACCAGTACGATGTGGTGGCTGGTTTCTCCTTCCTTCAGCATGATTTCTCCTTTTTCGGCTTCGCGGCGTGTGAGGAGGGTTTCCAGTTGGGCTTTGCCTTCGGATGTCATTTCCGGGCATTGGGTGCTGGCAATGAGGTCGATGGTCTGTTTCAATAATGTGTCCATACTATCGGGTTTATGTTTTTTCCAGTGCAAAGATAACCCTTTTAAAGCAAGTACCGCCGCGGTAAGTTGAAAAAATATATGCGAAACGCTTGCACAGTCCAAAAGTTTAGCCTACCTTTGCACCGCATTTCAAAAAAAATGCAGGTTTTGAACGGAAAGGAAGTTTGGGTGAGTGGCTGAAACCACCAGTTTGCTAAACTGACGTACGGGATTTCCGTACCGGGGGTTCGAATCCCCCAGCTTCCGCGTCAAGCACCCTTAGCTCAGTTGGTAGAGCAACTGACTCTTAATCAGTGGGTCCAGGGTTCGAATCCCTGAGGGTGTACCATTAAAGTTGGTGGATTCGTCTAGCGGCTAGGACACATGCCTCTCACGCATGGAACACGAGTTCGATTCTCGTATCCACTACAGTTTTTTAATCAAGCAGCTATCCGGTGAAAAAGGTGGCTGCTTTTTTGTTCATGGCACAAGGTTTTGGATTGGTTATATAATTTGTTCGTAGAGCATTCGCCTTTGCAGGCGGTAATCGTGCTGTCGCTCATATCGGCCATAGGGCTGGGGTTGGGCAAAGTGCGTGTGGGTGGCATTTCGCTGGGGGTGACGTTCGTGTTTTTTGTCGGCATCCTCGCCGGGCATTTCGGTTTGTCCATCGACCCGCAGATGCTGAATTACGCGGAGAGCTTCGGGCTGGTGCTTTTTGTCTATGCCTTGGGCTTGCAGGTAGGGCCGGGCTTTTTCAGCTCTTTCCGCCAAGGGGGCATCCAGCTGAACATGTTGGCCATGGGTGTGGTAGTGGTCGGAACGCTGATGGCCATAGCGGGCAGCTATGTGGGGGGCATTTCGTTGCCCGACATGATGGGCATACTTTGTGGAGCTACGACCAATACGCCTGCCCTGGGTGCCGCACAGCAGGCGTTGAAGCAACTGGGGCTTGATGCCAGTACGCCGGCTTTGGGGTGCGCTGTCACCTATCCGCTTGGAGTGGTGGGGGTGATATTGGGCATTTTGCTTCTCCGCAAGTTGCTGGTAAAACCCCAAGACTTGGTTTTGACAGACAAAGAAAACGACAATCATACTTATATAGGTGCTTTTCAGGTGCATAACCCTGCCGTGTTTCATAAAAGCGTCAGGGAACTTGGAGAACTGAATTATCCCAAGTTTGTCATTTCGCGTTTGTGGCGCGATGGCAAGGTAAGCATCCCTACCTCGGAAACGGTGATTGAGGAAGGCGACCGCCTGCTGGTGATTACTTCTGATAAAAATGCTTCCTCGCTGACCGTACTTTTTGGAGAGCAAGAGCATACCGATTGGAATAAGGAAGACATCGACTGGGATGCTATCGATAGCAAACTGATATCCATGCGTATTCTGGTGACCCGACCCGAACTGAACGGTAAGAAGTTGGGCACGTTGCATTTGCGCAATCATTACGGCATCAATATCACACGGGTGTATCGTAGCGGTGTGCAGCTGCTGGCTACGGCAGAACTTACCTTGCAGTTGGGCGACCGCCTGACGGTGGTGGGTGAGGCGGCTGCTGTGCATAATGTGGAGAAGGTATTGGGCAATGCAGTGAAAAGCCTGAAAGAGCCCAACCTGGTAGCCGTGTTTGTGGGAATCATTTTGGGATTGATACTGGGGGCTATTCCTATTTCGTTGCCCGGTATCAGTGCACCGGTGAAGTTGGGACTGGCTGGCGGGCCTATTATCGTGGGAATACTGATAGGTACTTTCGGTCCCCGTCTGCATATGATAACCTACACCACGCGAAGCGCCAACCTGATGCTTCGTGCCTTAGGGCTGGCCATGTATCTGGCATGTCTGGGGCTCGATGCCGGCGAGCACTTTTTTGAAACGGTATTTCGCCCCGAGGGATTGGTGTGGATAGGTACAGGTTTTCTGTTGACTGTTCTCCCGGTTTTGATTGTAGGCTTCATAGCCTTCAAGTGGATAAAGGTAGATTTCGGATCGGTGAGCGGCATGTTGTGTGGCAGTATGGCCAATCCGATGGCTCTGACTTATGCCAACGATACCATTCCGGGCGACAACCCTTCAGTAGCCTATGCCACGGTTTATCCGTTGTGCATGTTCTTGAGGGTAATTTTAGTACAAATAATCTTGATGTTCTTTTTGAATTAGGGCATCTTTTCACGATAAAGATTTGGAACCATGGGAAATATTACTCCTGAATGCATTGAAAAAGATTTGCGTTATCTGCAATTGTTGTCGCGCAGTTTTCCTACTATTGCCGATGCCAGTACCGAGATTATCAATCTGGAAGCCATCTTGAACCTGCCGAAGGGTACAGAGCATTTTCTGACAGATATTCATGGCGAGTATGAGGCTTTCCAGCATGTGCTGAAGAATGGATCGGGTGCGGTGAAGCGCAAGGTGAATGAGATATTCGGCAATACCCTGAGGGAGAGCGAGAAAAAAGAACTGTGTACCCTCATTTATTATCCCGAAGAAAAGTTGCAGCTGGTAAAGAGCAAAGAAACAGAGTTGGACGACTGGTATCTGATAACCTTGAACCAACTGGTAAAAGTCTGCCAGAATGTATCGTCCAAATATACCCGTTCGAAGGTGCGCAAGGCATTGCCCCATGAGTTTTCCTACATCATCCAGGAGCTGCTGCACGAATCGACTGTCGACCCCAACAAGCATGCTTACATCAATGTCATCATCTCCACGATAATTTCTACCAAGCGTGCCGATGCATTTATTGTGGCCATGTGCAATCTTATCCAGCGGCTCACCATTGACTCTCTGCACATTGTGGGCGATATTTACGACCGCGGCCCTGGTGCCCACATCATTATGGATACCCTTTGCGATTACCATAATGTCGACATCCAGTGGGGAAATCACGATATTCTCTGGATGGGAGCAGCCTCGGGCAATGATGCCTGTATGGCCAATGTGATACGCCTGTCCATGCGCTATGGCAATCTGGCGACGCTCGAAGATGGTTATGGCATCAACCTCCTCCCGCTTGCCACCTTTGCTATGGAAACTTATGCCGACGACCCCTGTGCCGCTTTTGCTCCCAAGACCAATTATGCCGACTCCAACTATAGCGAGAAGACGCTACGCCTCATCAGCCAGATGCATAAAGCCATCACTATCATTCAGTTCAAATTGGAGGCTGCCATTATAGACCGTCGTCCGGATTTCGGCATGGAGAACCGCAAATTGCTGCATCGTATAGACTGGGAGCGTGGAGTGCTGGTGTATGAAGGCAGGGAGTACCCTCTGCGCGATACGAACTTCCCGACCATTGACCCTGCCGACCCATACCGACTTTCCGACGAAGAACAAGAGATTGTAAACAAGATACATGCCTCGTTTGTCAATAGTGAAAAACTAAAAAAACATATGCGTTGCCTCTTTACGTATGGCGGAATGTACTTGGTGTGCAACAGCAATTTGCTCTATCATGCTTCTGTGCCCCTCGATGCCGATGGGGGCTTTAAGCATGTGTATATTGCGGGAAAGGAATATTGGGGAAAGCGTTTGCTGGAGAAGACCGACCAATTGATCCGGGCTGCTTATTTCGATGAAGACGATGTAGAAAAGCGACAGTTTGCCCAAGACTACGTGTGGTATATGTGGTGCGGACCCGATGCCCCGTCTTTCGACAAAGACAAGATGGCTACTTTCGAGCGTTACTTCCTTACCGATAAGGAGGCCCAGAAAGAAACGAAAGGTTATTACTACGCCCTGCGCAACGAGGCCGAAGTATGTGATCGCATCTTGCTCGAATTTGGTGTGACCCCGGGGCCACATGCCCATATCATCAATGGCCATGTGCCTGTAAAAACTTTGAAGGGAGAAAAGCCAATCAAGGCAGGCGGCAAATTGCTGGTTATCGATGGGGGCTTCTCCAAAGCTTACCAACCCGAGACGGGCATTGCCGGCTATACACTTGTCTACCATTCCCATGGACTCCAGCTGGTGCAGCATGAACCCTTCCAAAGCCGGCAGAAGGCCATAGAAGAAGGACAAGACATCAAGTCTACCACCTTTTTGGTGGAGTTCAATTCCCAGCGCATGATGGTGAAAGATACTGATAAGGGCATTGAACTCAGGACGCAAATAAAAGATTTGGAAAAACTTCTGGTCGCTTACCGCACGGGCTTTATCAAAGAACGGCAATAAGCAGAAGATGGCCCGTCCCTCGTTCTTGGGGATTAGAAAAGGATAATGCCGCCTTCTACAAGTACTCCCTTGTCGAAGGTGGCATTACGTGTATAGTAACGGCTTCCTCCGTATCCGCCCGAGGCGAAAAGGGCATATCGGTCGGTAAGCCGGCACTCCAGATTGATGCGTGCCTGCAAGGCATAAAGGCGTGGTGGAAACCCTAAGTTCTTGTTCTTGAATGTTTCGATATGTTGGTAGCCCAAATCTCCGCTCAGTGTCCATCTGCCCCATGCGGGCAAGGCAAGCCCCGCACGGTAGAACAGGGCAGCCGAAAACTTGTCACTGAAGTCCAGATAATGCGTGCCTCCACCAACAATGGTGTAAAACAGGCGGTTCTTGAAGCGTGCACCGATGTTGAGTTTGGTGGCATTTCCACCGAAGAGCATAAGCTGCACACGCGTCTCCGGATTGGCATTCACCAGTCCCAGCTGGAATCCGTCCAGGCTCTCTTTGTAGTAGTTGAACAGGCCTATCTGTAAGCCCCGGGCGCGGATGGCCATGTTGGCGGCTCCCAACTGTACCCCATGCAGGGTACCTCCGACTACATTGCCCAGTCCGGCCAGCTGTAGCCCTGTAGCATCTCCGGCAGCTATGTTTGCCAGTCCGGCCAGCTGCATGCCTTTTGTGCTTCCGCCTGCCAGTCCCAGCAGTCCGGTTATGGCGATTCCTTTGAAGTCTTCGCCCGTGATATCGGCCAGCCCTGCCAGATGGATGCCCGAAGCCTGTTCGCCACTTACATTCAGCAACCCTCCGGCCAGTATCCCGCGGCTATGGTTGCCGGTAATGGTAGCCAGCCCTGCGACCATAAGTCCATATGCGTTGTTGCCGGCAATGCCCGTCAGTCCGGCCAGCGATATGCCGGTAAGGTCATTGCCATTGATGTTGGCGATGCCTGC
>CALUIF010000032.1 GCA_944320635.1 uncultured Bacteroides sp.
GCCGCCTCTACCGCCATCTATGGTGCGCGCGCCGCCGGCGGTGTCATCCTCATCACCACCAAGCGCCCGCAGGGCGAAACGAAGTTTTCGCTGAACTACAACAACAACTTCGCCTTCGGCCACGCCATCAACCTGCCCAAGCAGGCACCCTTGATGGACTACCTCAATGCCTATCAGGATGCTGGCTTCGGCGATGCCTACTGGGCTTACGGCTCGCCTAGCGTCAGCAAGTGGAAAGAGTACCTCACGCAATACCGCCAAAACCCCTCCGCCTTCAAGATTTACGGCGACGGCATGTATAAGGACGATGCCGGCAACATCTACTATCTGAACGAGCACGACCTGTTCAGCGCCTTCCTGGAAAACAGCTTCCAGCACACGCATAACATCTCTGCTTCGGGCGGCACGGACAAGCTGCGCTACCGCATCTCGGGCGGCTACCTCAGCAACGACGGTGTGCTCATGGGCGACGGCGACTCCTACACCCGCATCAACCTCAACACCTTCCTCTCGGCCGACATCACCAAGTGGTTCACGCAGGAGGCTACCATCAGCTACAACAAGACCAAGAGCAGCATCGTGCAGGGCAACCTGTACAACACGGGCCTCATTTCCTACCACCCGGAGGGCGACTTGCCTGCCGAACTGAGCGGATATGACAGCGACCTGCCCTTCAACACGCCGCTCAACATCTTGAAGTATGCCAACTCGGCCAACCGCACGTACGACAACCCGCGTATCTTCCTCAAGTCCATCCTGAAGCCGTTCAAGGGTTTTGAGGCCGTCTTTGAATATACCTTCGACAAGAAGAATTACAACTACTATTATTACACCGGCAAGGTGCGCTTTACCGACATACAAGGTGCCGACAAGTACAACTTCCAGGACGACTATCTGCAGGAGGAAAAGAACTTCACGGACTACAACGCCTTCAACATCTACGGCACCTATAGCTTCGACATTGCCGCCGACCACCACTTCAAGGTGATGGCAGGTTTCAACCAGGAGGCCAGCCATTTTGAGAACATGTATGCCCTCTCCTACAACCAGGCTGTCATCGAAGTGCCGGCACTGGGTTCGGGTACAGGCCGTCTGAACGTCACCGACAACTACGACGAGTATGCCGTGCGCGGCGGCTTCTTCCGCGTGAACTACAACTACCAGGACAAGTACCTGCTGGAAGTGAACGGCCGCTACGACGGTTCGTCCAAGTTCCCCAAGAAGAGCCGTTTCGGCTTCTTCCCCTCGGTATCTGTCGGCTGGAACGTGACGCAGGAGAAGTTCATGGAAAGCACGCGCGACTGGCTTGACATGTTCAAGATACGTGCCTCTTACGGAGTCATTGGCAACCAGAACGTGCAGAACTACTCCTTCTACCCCACCATGACTGTCAACAACAAGTACAGCAACTGGCTGGTCGACAATGGCTATGTCACCGCCATCACCAGCCTGCCCGCCTTGGTGAGCAACAGCTACACTTGGGAAAAGGTGGCTACGGCCGACGTGGGCTTCGACCTCAACCTGTTCAACAACCGCTTCACCACCGTGTTCGACTGGTACCAGAAGAACACCACTGGCATGCTTGCCCCGGGCATGCAGCTTCCGGGCGTGGTAGGTGCCTCTGCCCCCATGCAGAACACTGCCGACATGCGCACCCGCGGCTGGGAACTGGCCATGAACTGGAACGACCGCATCGGCGACTGGGGCTACCGCGTGGGCTTCAACTTGTCGGATAGCAAGTCGGTCATCACCAAGTACGACGACAACGCCGCCACTAAGCTGCTCTCCAACTACTACCCCGGCATGGAGCTGGGCGAATACTGGGGCTATGAAGTGGAAGGCTTCTACACCGTGGACGACTTTATCGACCCCGCAGCAGGTGTGCTGAAGGAAGGCGTCACTACCGTGGAAGGTGTCACCGTGATGCCGGGCGACCTCAAGCTGAAGAACCTGCGCGACGATGCCGGAAGCACCAACCAGATTGACGCCGGCGACGGCACCCTGGCCAACCCCGGCGACCGCAAGCGCATAGGCAACTACCTGCCGCGCTACCTCTACGGCATTACCCTCGGCGCCAACTACAAGGGCATCGACCTGAGCGTGGTGATGCAGGGCACCGGCAAGCGCGACTACTGGATTGCCAACAACCTGACGTTCCCCATGTACATCTACTCGAGCAACGACACGAAGTATCAGCCGCTCTACGAAGGACTGTCCGACTACTGGAAGCCCGTCGACCTGGCCGGCGGCGACTACACGGCAGCCAACCCCGATGCCAAGTATCCGCGCATCTACAATGGCTACGGCAACAGCGGTTACAACTACGGCCGCTACACCGACCGCTACATGTCCGATGCCTCCTACTTCCGCATCAAGAACATCACGCTGTCCTACACCGTGCCCAAGAAGTGGATATCCAAGCTCAGCCTGGAGCAGTTCCGCGCCTTCGTCAGCATAGAGAACGTGGCCACTTTCGACCACCTGCCTTCGGGTATCGACCCCGAGACGCTGAGCTGGAGCTACCCGGCCTTCCGTACCGTGTCTTTCGGCATCAACTTCACCTTATAACCCGTAAAACCTAATTATTGGAAACAAGTTATGAAAACGAAAATATATCTCTCAGCAATCCTCGCGCTCGGCTTGGGGTTGACCGCCTGCAACGACGACTTCCTAGAGCGTGCGCCCAAGACCGAACTGACCGAGGAAAACGCCTTCCAGTCGTACGACAACTTCAAGGCGTTTGCATGGCCGCTCTACGAAATGTTCAGCAACACCATGTTCGGCACCGCCATCAGCGGCACGGGCCAGGGCTCTTGTTACAGTGCCGACATCAACGCCGGCTGGATGTACAGCCGCGGGCAGCACCTCAACGGCAACAGCTATGCCATGGGGCGCATCACCAGCGTGGCTTCGGGCAACGGGTGGGACTTCAGCGGCGGGCTGCGCCGTGCCAACATCATGCTGTCGCACATCGACGACTCCAACATGACGCAGGAAGAGAAAGACCACTGGCGTGCCGTGGGCTACTTCTTCCACTCCTACTGGTACATAGAGCTTATCAACCGCTTCGGCGACGTGCCTTGGATTGACAAACCCCTGACCGACGAGTCGGAAGAGCGCTTCGCCTCGCGTGAAGACCGCATCGCCGTGGCCGACCGCGTGCTGGAGCGGCTGCAGTGGGCCGAGCAGAACATAGGAACCTATGACGACGGTACCCCCACCATCAACCAAGACTGCGTGCAGGCGCTCATCTCGCGCTTCACCCTGCGCGAGGCCACGTGGCGCAAGTACCACGAGCTCGACCAGTCGGGCGTCAATGCCTACCTCAACGAGTGCGTGCGTGTGTCCGAAGCCTTGATGGCCAAGTACCCCAACCTGTACTATGGTGGCGGGACGGAAACGGCTCCCGGCACCGGCTACAACGAAATGTGGAGCACTGAGAGCCTGAACGGCGTGCCCGGCATCATCCTCTTCATACAGTACAACGGTACCGGAGACACCCGTTACCATAACTTCAGCGCCTTGGAGCACATGGATAGCGGAAACGCCGAGATGACGCAGGATATGGTAGACCTCTACCTCTGCACCGACGGCAAGACCATCAGCAACTCACCGTTGTATGAAGGCGACAAGACACCCTATGCCACCTTCCGCAACCGCGACCCACGCCTCTACTACGTAGTGATGCCGCCCTACCGGGTGACGGCCAAGACTCCCACTTCCGACGACCCCCGCTCGTGGGAATACACCGACAATCCCGACGACCGCTACTACATCGACTTGCTGGGAGCCGACATGAATTCGTCGAACGAAGGCGAAGTGGGCGACCGCACCGCTGCCCAATATGGCATGAAACGCTTGCCCGCCCAGAACTGGACGGCACAACTCGTGTCCAGCGTGCCCAATTTCATCGACGGCGTCGGAGCCACCGGTTTCGTGCGCGGCTACTCAGGCTACTACTTCTGGAAAGGTTGGACCACATGGGAGAAGAACATGAACGGAGGTATTATGCAGAACACCTCTGATAAACCCGTCTTCAAGATAGAAGAAGTGCTGCTGAACTACGCCGAAGCCAAGTGGGAACTGGGCCAGTTTGACCAGACCGTGGCCGACAGGTCCATCAACCTGCTGCGCGACCGCGTAGGCGTGGCCCGCATGGTAGTGAGCGAAATAAACGGCAGCTTCGACCCCAACCGGGGCAAGTGGTACCCCAAGAGCCTGGGCGACAAGGTGCCCTGGCAGAGCGGCGAAGACCTCGACCCCGTGCTGTGGGAGATACGCCGCGAGCGCATCGTGGAGCTGATGGGCGAAGGCTTCGGCTTCTACGACATCCGCCGCTGGCGCATGGCCCCCTGGTTCCTCAACCGCCAGCACAAGGGCATGTGGGCTACGCAAGACATGTTCAATGCCAACTCCGGTAGCCAGTACTTCATGGACGGCAGCGGCAACCCCGTGACCGTGACCGGCAGTCAGACCGAAGGCTACGTCTACCTTGAGGCCGACCCCATCGCCGCAGGCCAGGGCTGGCAGGAGCGCTACTACCTCTACCAGATTCCTACCACCGAAATCCTGCTCAACCCCGCGCTGACGCAGAACCCCGGCTGGGAAGATGCCGAATGACGGAAAAACCGCGTATTCCCATGACATTCTAACTTAACACAATACATATCTAAATCTCTAACTCCCTAACCGGAAAAAACTCACCACGGCGGGCAGAGGGCCTCCATCAGAGTTGCTTATGAACCCTTTGCTTCCGTGGTGACGTTTTTTTATAGGAACGGTAAAAATGTGAATTTAAACATTTAGCACCATGCAACCCAAACTCTTATACACCACCCTGCTTCTGGGGCTGGGCAGCGCGGCAGGAGCCGTGGCCCAGCAGAAGCCCAACATTGTGTTCATCCTGGCCGACGACCTGGGCTACGGCGACTTGAGCTGTTACGGCCAGGAGAAGTTTGAAACGCCCAACATCGACGCCCTGGCGCGCTCGGGCATGCGCTTCACCCAGTGCTACTCGGGCACCACGGTGAGCGCCCCCTCGCGCTCGGCCCTGCTCACGGGGCTGCACAGCGGCCACGGCTACATACGCGGCAACATCGAGCTGGAGCCCGAAGGCCAGTTCCCCCTGCCGGAAGATGCCTACACCTTCTTCCACGCTTTCAAGGACGCGGGCTACCGCACCGCAGCCTTCGGCAAGTGGGGGCTGGGATTCATAGGTTCGACGGGCGACCCCAAGCGGCAGGGGTGCGACACCTTCTACGGATACAACTGCCAGCTGCTGGCCCACAGCTATTACCCCGACCACTTGTGGGACAACGACCGTCGCGTGGAGCTTGCGGACAACACGCTCAGCGTGCAGTACGGCAAAGGCACCTACTCGCAAGACCTCATACACGGCAAGGCGTTGGAGTATCTGGACCAGCAGACGGCCGACCAGCCCTTCTTCATGTGGTACCCCACCATCATCCCCCACGCCGAGCTGATAGTGCCCGAAGACAGCATCATCAAGAAGTTCCGCGGCAAGTACCCCGAACGCCCCTTCAAGGGAGCCGAGCCGGGCAGCCCCGCCTTCCGCAAGGGCGGATACTGCTCGCAGTTCTGGCCCCACGCCACCTTCGCGGCTATGGTGACGAGGCTCGACGTCTACGTGGGCCAGCTCGTGGCCAAGTTGAAGGAGAAAGGACTGTATGACAACACCATCATCATCTTCGCCAGCGACAACGGCCCCCACCTCGAAGGCGGAGCCGACCCCGACTTCTTCAACAGCAACGGCATCTACCGAGGCTACAAGCGCGACCTCTACGAGGGCGGCATACGCGTGCCCATGATTGTGTCGTGGCCGGGACACGTGCAGCCACACTCGCAGACCGACTTCATGTGCGCCTTCTGGGACCTGCTGCCCACCTTCCGCGACATCGTCTCGCCCAAGGCCAAGCCTGCCGGCCGGGAAGACGGCATCAGCCTGCTGCCCCTGCTGACGGGCAAGAAAGGCCAACGTGAGCACGACTACCTCTACTTCGAGTTCCAGGAAGGCGGAGGCCGGCAGGCCGTGCGCCAGGGCGACTGGAAGCTGGTACACCTCAAGGCCAGCACGGCCGACGATTACTACGAGCTCTACAACCTGGCTTCCGACCCCTCCGAGCGCCATAACCTCCTGGCCGACTATCCCGAAAAGGCGGCCGAGCTGAAGGCCCTGATGCAGCGGGAGCACGTGCGCAACGACAACTTCCCCCTGCTGCCCGAAGAGTGGGGCCGCTGACCCGCGCGGATAGTGCCCCAACGCCGCCTTGTTGGCGATGGGACGCTATCGCGTTAGCGCTCCGTCGCTATCACGTTGGCACTCCGTCGCTATCACGCCGGCGATGGGATACTATCGCGCAGGCCGTTGGACGTTATCTCCGCATAAATCTGTATCTTTGTCGGAGTAAATGATAATTTAGCGCGCGTAGCGCACAGTGACGAGCTACAAGCTACAAGTATTTGTCATGTTGAGCATTGTTCTCCCCCGACAAACGGGGGAGACAGCCCCCTCCCACACTCGTAGCTCGTAGCTTGTAGCTCGTCACTTGTAGCTGCGGGGCTTCGCCCCGCTAAATTCCCATTTATAGTACAAACTAAATATGAACAGTTACTTACAATAAACAACAACCCATAAAGACCAGTCTTATGAGCAACACATTCATCAACCGCATCCTGCTTGCCACCCTGCTGGCAGCAGGCACCCTGCCCCCGGCCGCTGCCGCCGGCACCGACCACAAGCCCTACTGGCAGGACGTGCAGGTGACGGGCGTCAACAAAGAGTACCCCCGCACGGCCTTCATGACCTACGACAGCCGCGCTGACGCGCTGGGCGGAAACTTCGCCGACAGCCCCTACTACCGCCTGCTCAACGGCACCTGGAAGTTCTACTTCGTAGACAGCTACAAAGACCTGCCCGACGGCATCACCGACCCCGCCCTGGACCCCTCGGGCTGGCACGACATCAAGGTGCCCGGCAACTGGGAAGTGCAGGGCTTCGGCACCGCCATCTACACCAACCACGGCTATGAGTTCAAGCCCCGTCACCCGCAACCCCCGCAGCTGCCCGAGGCCAACCCCGTGGGCGTGTACCGCCGCGACATCGAAGTGCCCGCCGAGTGGATGGAGCGCGACATCTACCTGCACGTCGCCGGAGCCAAGTCGGGCATGTACGTCTACCTCAACGGCAAGGAAGTGGGCTACAGCGAAGACTCCAAGACGGCTGCCGAATTCCTCATCAACCCCTACGTCAAGGCAGGCAAGAACGTGCTCACGCTCAAAATCTTCCGCTGGAGCACCGGCTCCTACCTCGAGTGCCAGGACTTCTGGCGCATGAGCGGCATTGAGCGCGACGTCTACCTCTACTCGCAGCCCAAGGCAGCCCTGCGCGACTTCCGCGTGAAGTCTACCCTCGATGATACCTACCGCAACGGCGTCTTTGCCCTTGAAGCCGACCTGCGCAACCGCCGTACCGCCGCAGCCGCCCTCACCTTTGCCTACGAGCTGATTGACCGCCAGGGACACACGGTGCTCTCCGGCGAAAAGACCGTGAGTGTGCCTGCCGGCGACCAGCAGACCGTGCGCTTCGACGCCACCCTGCCCGACGTGCTGACCTGGACATCCGAAGCCCCCAACCTCTACCGCCTGCTCATGACGGTGAAGGAAGGCGGCACCGCCACCGAGTACGTGGCCAACAACGTGGGCTTCCGCCGCGTGGAAATCAAGAACTCCGGGACGAAGTCGCCAGGCGGTATGGACAATATCCTGTTCTACGTCAACGGCCAGCCCATCAAGCTGAAAGGCGTCAACATACACGAGCACAACCCCGCCACCGGGCACTACGTCACCGAAGAACTGATGCGTCGCGACTTCGAACTGATGAAGCAACACAACATCAACACCGTGCGCCTGGCCCACTACCCGCAGAGCCGACGCTTCTATGAACTGTGCGACGAGTACGGGCTCTACGTCTACGACGAAGCCAACATCGAAAGCCACGGCATGTACTACGACCTGCGCAAGGGCGGAACGCTGGGCAACAACCCCGAGTGGCTCAAAGCACACATGGACCGCACCATCAACATGTTCGAGCGCGACAAGAACCACCCCTCCGTCATCATCTGGTCGCTGGGCAACGAGGCCGGCAACGGCTACAACTTCTACCAGACCTACCTCTGGCTGAAGCAGGCCGACAAAGACTGGATGGCTCGCCCCGTGAACTACGAGCGCGCCCAGTGGGAGTGGAACTCGGACATGTACGTGCCCCAATATCCCGGCGCCCAGTGGCTGGAAAACGTAGGCAAGCGCGGAAGCGACCGGCCCGTGGTGCCCTCGGAATACTCGCACTCCATGGGTAACTCTACGGGCAACCTGTGGGACCAGTGGAAGGCCATCTACCGGTATCCCAACCTGCAGGGCGGGTACATCTGGGATTGGGTAGACCAAGGCATCGACGCTGTGGACGAGCAGGGCAACCACTACTGGAAATACGGAGGCGACTATGGCACCGACGCCCCGAGCGACGGCAACTTCCTCTGCAACGGCATTGTCAGCCCCGACCGCACGCCCCATCCCGCCATGGCCGAGGTGAAGTATGCCTACTCCAACGTGGCCTTCGAGCCGGTGGATCTGGCCGAGGGAAAATTCCGTGTGCTCAACCGCTTCTACTTCACCAACCTGAAGAAGTACATGATAACTTACGATGTCGTGGCCAATGGCAAGGTAGTGCGCGGTCGTAAAGTGTCGCTCAACGTCGAGCCGCAACAGAGCGCCGAACTCTCCGTGCCCGTCACGGGACTGAAGGCCAAGGCCGGAACGGAATACTTCGTGAACTTCACCGTCACAGCCGTCGAGGCCGAACCGGGCGTGCCCGCCGGACACGACATTGCCCGCGAGCAGTTCCGCCTGCCCATCGACCCGCTGCCCGTCGAGGTGGCCACCGCAGGCAGCAAACTGAGCGTGAGCGAGGAGGGAAACGAACTGACGGCCTCGTCCTCCAAAGTGACCTTCACCTTCAACCGGAAAACGGGCATCGTCACCTCCTACAAGGTGGGTGGGCGCGAGTACTTCCAGGACGGCTTCGGGCTGCAGCCCAACTTCTGGCGAGCCCCCACCGACAACGACTACGGCAACGGCGCACCCAAGCGCGAGCAGGTGTGGAAGCAGTCCAGCAAAGACTTCAACGTAGTGTCGGCCTCCATCGGCATGGACGGTAAAGACGCCCTCATACGCGCCGACTACCTGCTGAAGGCGGGCAACCTCTACCGCATGACCTTCCGCGTGCATCCATCGGGAGCCGTGAAGGTGGATGCCGTATTCACCTCCACCGACATGGATGCCGCCCACACCGAAGTGTCCGAAGCCACCCGCACGGCCACCTTCACCCCCGGCAACGACGCCGCCCGACAGGCTGCCAGCAAGCTCACCGTGCCCCGCATTGGCGTGCGCTTCCGCCTGCCCGCTGCGATGGACGAGGTGACCTACCTGGGACGTGGCCCCGAGGAGAACTACGTGGACCGCAACAACGGCACCCCGGTGGGTGAATACACGGCCAAGGCGTGGGACATGTACTTCCCTTACGTCCGCCCGCAGGAGAACGGCCACCACACCGACACGCGCCGCATCACCCTCAAGGGCCGTGGCGGACGGCTTACTATACTGGCCGACAGCATCGTGGGCTTCAACGCCTTGCGCAACAGCGTGGAAGACTTCGACTCGGAGGAAGCACGCCAGCATCCCTACCAGTGGTACAACTTCACCCCGCAGGAAGTGGCCAACCGCGACGAGGCCAAGGCGAAGGATGTGCTGCGCCGTCAGCATCATAAGAACGACATCCGTCCCCGCGACTTTGTGGAAGTCTGCGTGGATATGATGCAGGAGGGCGTGGCCGGTTACAACAGTTGGGGCGCGCGTCCCGAGCCGGGCTACAACCTGCCAGCCAACCGCGAGTACCGCTGGGGCTTCACGCTGGTGCCCAGATAGCCTGCGGCACGGCCGCCGATAGCGTATAGTATTGATAGCGTAGTATCACTGGTTTGTCAGCGATACTACGCTATCTTATTAGTGATACTACGCTAAGACGTTAGCGATACTACGCTAAGAAGACCGCGGTAAGCATTTGTGCCGCAGTAAGTTATATTTTATGGTGATAATGTTTCAGCCGCAGATGGCGCGGATGACGCTGATTTTTTAAGGGGCGAAGCCCACGTATACCTTTGCAAAGGATGAATAATCTGCATTATCCGCGCCATCTGCGGCTGAAACATAATGTGTCTGTACAGCGAACTTATTTCCGCCCGAACTTCTTGAGCAGGAAGCTCACGTTGGCACGGATGTAGACGCCGAAGCTGTAGCTCATGGCTGCTTTGACGCGGGAGCGTGTGCCGTCGGCAGCCGTCAGCGTGCCCGGCGCCACGTAGTACGCGCTGGCCTGTGCGCCCAGGGCGAAGGCCCGTCCGAAGGGGCGTGAGTAGTCGGCCGTGAGGAAGCCCGTGCGCATGTAGTCGAACACGCCCCCCTCGTGGTCGGTCGACACGGTGCCGAAGTAGGGCAGCCCCAGCAGCGAGATGAAGTCTTTCCCGTAGAAGAATCCGCCCCTCACCTGCCAGTTGCTACCCATGCGGACGCCTGCCTGTGCGTAGGTGGCATAGCCGTGGCCCAGCGGCCAGATGTTGCCGTTCTGCTGGTAGTAACCCAGCAGGTAGGCCTCGGCAAAGACCTGGCGCAGCACACGGCGCTGCACGTTGGCGGCCAAGCCCACTCCGGCGGCGGCATTCATCAGCGTGCTCACGGGGTTGGCCTGCTGCACCTCGTCGATTTCGCCTCCGCGGTGCTGTATGGTGGCTTGCAGGGGGGTGTAGACGTGCACGGGGGCGTCATCGGCGTTGTACATCAGCCGGGTGGAGAGGCCCACGGTGAAGGCCTCGTTGTGCACGTCCTGGCGGAAGATGAAGCTCTCCCAGTTGACCCACGCGTCGAGGTGGAAGCGGGGTGCGTCCCACAGCAGCTGGAAGCCCGTCTCCGGGTCGGCCGTGAGGTTCAGCTCGGGGCAGTATAGCGGCTCGGCCAGCAGGTGGTTGCTGCCGCGGTACAGGTCGCCCAGCACCAGCTGCAGGCGCCGCAGTTGCACTTGTGCGCGGAAGTAGGGTAGCAGGTGTGCCCCGTGCTGGTAGTGCGCGCCTTTCCACGAGGCAATGTCGCGGTAGCTGTAGTTGGGGTACTCGTAAGCGCCGTGGTAGATGAGGGCGTGCACGCCCAGCTCCAAGCGGATGTTGTCCAGGGGTTGGAAGGTCAGTTTGGGTTGCAGCCACAGTCCGGGCAAGGTGTAGCCGGGCATCACTTCGCCCGCAAACTCGTTGTCTTGAAAGAAGCTGAGGTTCTCCACGGCCAGCCGCAGCTCGCCCGTCCGTGCGGAGTCGGGGCGGTAGTCGGTGCGGTACAGGCGGTCTTCAAACGACTGCGCTCCCAGCACCGTGCTGTGTAGCGCGGCGCCGAGAGCGAGGCAGCAGATAAGTAGGGTTCTTGAAATGCGTTTTCCCGAAGTCATGGTTCTTTATTCTTTGTTTTGACGGAAATAACGGTTGCAAAGATAGCTTATTTCCATGGTTCCGGCTGCATTTTGAGGAGTATTGGGACTGATTTCCCGCACTATTTGTCTTTGTACAGCGTCTTGGCGATGCCCATCTCCAGTCCGCGCAGTTCAGCCAGTCCGCGCAGGCGGCCTATGCACGAGTATCCGGGGTTGGTCTTTTTGCGCAGGTCGTCCACCATCTGGTGCCCGTGGTCGGGCCGCATGGGGATGGATACGCCGCGGCGTTGCTGCATCTCGAGGAAGGCGCGCATCACGGCGTACATGTCCACGTCGCCCTCCAGGTGGTTGGCTTCGTAGAAGTTGCCTTCGGCATCGCGCTTGGTGCTGCGCAGGTGCACGAAGTTGATTCTCTCTGCAAAGCGTGTCATCAGTGCGGCGCAGTCGTTGGCACTGCTCACGCCCAGCGAGCCGGTGCACAGGCAGAGGCCGTTGCTCTCGTTGGGCACGGCGTCGATGAGCGCCTGGAAGTCGTCACCGCAGCTCATGATGCGCGGCAGGCCGAGGATGGACATAGGCGGGTCGTCGGGGTGGATGACGAGCTTCACGCCCACTTCATCGGCCACGGGGCATATCTCGCTCAGGAAGTAGATGAGGTTCTGGCGCAGGCGTTCGGGGGTGATGTCGCGGTAGCGGTCCAGTTCGTGCTGGAACTGCTCCAGCGTGAAGCTCTCCTCGGAGCCGGGCAGTCCGGCAATCATGTTGCGGATGAGGCGTTGCTTGTCGTCCTCACTCATTTGCTCGAAGCGTGCGCGTGCCTTGGCCTTTTCCTCGTCGGTATATTCGGCTTCGGCGCCGGGGCGGCGCAGCAGGAAGAGGTCGAAGGCAATGAAGGCTGCCCGCTCGAAGCGCAGGGCGCGGCTGCCGTCGGGCAGGGGGTAGGCCAGGTCGGTGCGCGTCCAGTCGAGCACGGGCATGAAGTTGTAGGTCACAATCATCACGCCGCATTGTGCCAGGTTGCGGATGCTTTGTTTGTAGTTGTCTATGTAACGCTGGTAGTCGCCTGTCTGTGTCTTGATGTGTTCATGCACCGGCACGCTTTCCACGACCGACCAGCGCAGGCCGACGGCTTCTATCATCTCTTTACGTTTCATGATTTCGTCCACCGTCCACACCTCGCCGTTGGGGATGTGGTGCAGGGCGTTGACGATGCCGGTGGCTCCGGCTTGCTTGATGTCCCACAGGCTGACGGGGTCGTTGGGCCCGTACCAGCGCCAAGTTTGTTCGCAAAGTA
>CALUIF010000033.1 GCA_944320635.1 uncultured Bacteroides sp.
TGTTCATCATCGCCTGTGTCAGCACATTCTTCCCATCGGAGATATTCTTGCGCAGATATACACGGCCAAGACCACTAAAAGATGATGCGTTATACTCCTTGTCTGCGAATTGAAGGACATGGACATCCTCTGACTTCTCAACAGAATGAAGGTCTTCGTCATCCGGATTGTTCACTATCTCTACACTGCCTTCGCCTCCAGGCTTGGTATAGAGCTTTCCAGTTGCAGGATCTATTTTCACTTCTTGGGTTTCCAGTGATGTCTTGGTAGCTGCCTTAACTCCGCCTAAAGTTGTTTCTGTTGCAGTTTTCAGTTCTTCGCCTCCTTTGGGTACGTATAGTTTCCCATCCTTACCAATCTTTGCCTCTACTGTTTCATTATCTGTCTTTGCAGAAGCTTTGATACCTCCCAATTTACTCTCGGTAGCAACCTCCAAAACTTCCCCTTCCGATGGGGGAACATACAATTTCCCGCTTTCAGGGTCTATCTTTACTTCTACTGTCTCTTTATCCGTTTTCTGTGCAGCCTTGATGCCTCCCAGTTTCATTTCTGTGGCAGTAGGCAGTGTATATTTCTGTTGTTCCAGATATTCACCTTCCGAACCACTGAAATCACCGCGCATCACGGCAAGTTCATAGGCCGAAAGCCCGTCGTAGCCATAGGTAGCCACTGCACTGCTGCATTTCACGGTCACCTCGCCCGATTCATCTGTCACCGTAGCCTCGCTGGCATAATTTGTCAAGGCAAAGAGATAATCCTTGCGGCTGCGCATCAGGCAACGGTCATTGAATCGGTCATCGTTAGGATGGATAAAACAAGGGTCATTAGGACGTGGACCCGGACGACGCGGACAAGGTGGAGTCATGGAAGGAGTCAACGTCTGACGCTTGGGCAGCAGATTGCCATAATTCTTCACCCACACGGCTTCCAGCGAATAGGCACCTTCGGGCAATCCTTGAGGAAGGTCGGCCACCAATGTTCCGCCCTGTGCGGTGGCGGTGAGCAGGTATTTCTCGTAGGTACCTATAAGGAATACTTTCACCAGTGCGCGCGAGAAGTCTTCGGACACATGGCTTGTGCCGCGGAAGATACTCCACTCTATATGAACCAGTTTGTCTCTTTCAATGTATTGCATGATGCTACGGTTGTTTGAAGTTAGAAGTTGCTATTTTCAGGAAGGTATATCCCTGTTCCGGATTGCCCCGGCTGATTTCCACCAGTCCTGCACAGTAGTACACTATGGAGGAACGGAGCAGTCCGGGAATACCGAGCGTGTCACCATCGTCACCGGACTGGACGGAGGGTATAGGAATGTACAAAGCCCGCTCAATGCTATGGTCTGCCTTCCCGTTTTCACCACGGCCTGCCGTGAAGTATTCCATCGTGCGTTGTCCTTCGGCATTGTGGGCAAATACGCATACTGGTTTTAGTGGAGTGCCACGGGTAAAAGGATTCCGTTGTATCAGGTCGGTAGGGCTTCCTTCATCGGCCACGGTAGTAACGGCACGGTTCCACGATTGTAGTTTGAAGCTGACCAGGCGGAGGAAATCTTCGGGAAGGACAATACTGCCACAACCGTCATCACTGGTGAATTGCGAAACATCCTGCAAATCCATCTGTTCTGCTTCTACCATGTCTGCAGGGCACATCTCCAGGATGCTGCGCACGGCATATACCAGCTTGGCGCGTATCATCTCGTCCAGCTCCATGTTGTCCGTCCCGGTGGCCAGGTATTCACTTTCCACCTGGTTCTCGTCGAGCGTGACGCGGACGGCTTCTACCAATTCCTCTACCGGTACTTGCTTCATAATCTCACACAGAGTTGATATTAGGGAAACGAATGTTTACTTTCGAGGCCTCGGCCAGTATTTCGTCCGGCGTGGTCAGCGCGTCACGATCGCTTCCGTGGTTGTTTACTAAGTATTCAATAGCTTCCTGCCACGTTTCTACACCCTTCACGTCTTGTGCTTTTGGGGCAGCTTTGGGTTTACGCCCTCCTTTCTTCGGTAGAGTAGGGGTGTTCTCTGCCTGACCTTCTTTGCGGCGGTAGATGCGCCCGTACATCGGGCTTGCCTCCAGCGCCTTGATTTCGGCCTCGGTCTTGGCAATGTACATACTTCCTCCCTTGGCCATCGGGGTGAAGCTGAAGCGCTTGTCCACGCCGTCCACCAGGAGAGAGAAGGATATGTTCAAATCGGAAATGTATCGCATGGGAAATGATTTAAATATATGTATAGAGTAGTAACGCACTATCGTCAAGGTTCTAACGCAGGACCTTGCAGGTAGTGCGTTAGAACCTTAAAGGTCAGTTTAGAGGCTTGCCAGCTTCACCCGTGCATGAGCCTTCGGATAGACGAGGTAGCAGCAGCTTGCCTCCTTCATTACGACGGCACGAGTATCTCTTTTTGCCAACTTGGCCATGTCATACTCCTTGCGGTTCCAGGCAAGGAAAGTTTTCTTACGCAAGTATTCGGGGTCAATGACAAACATTTCATCCGACTTCTCGTTGGCATCCATAAGTTCATGGTGCATTACCAGCAGCTTGCCGAAGTTGCTGTCGAACGAGGTGAATTTCAGTCCCCAACGTTCAAATTCCTTCACCACCTTGAAGCGCTCGCTCTTCATCTTTGCCAGCGTGGCCAGCATGTCGCTTCCGGCAAAGCCCACCTTGGTGCCATTGCCCGAGTCGTTACCGGTAAAGAGGTCTTTCAGGAAGTCCACCATCTGGTCGTCGGTAATGGTGACCGCTCCGCTGGCAGCAGTTCCGATGCTCATATCCTTGCCGGCCATCCAGTAGATGCCGCCGGTGAAGTAAACGTCCGCACCGCTCTTTTTCGGGTCTTTGCTCTTTCCCTTGATGCCGAACAGGAAGCTGTTTTCCATGCCGAGACGCATGTCGTAGATGCTGTCCTCCTCCATGTCGCTGAAGTTCCAGTCTACCTTTTTGTCCCACATCTTGTCGAACGTAGATTGTTCCACCTGCATCATGAATTTCTGGCAGAACTGCTCTTCCGGCGTAGGCAGGTTGTAGAAGTTTCCGGTTTCTACGTCAATTTCCGATGCGGCACGCCCCATACGGATAAGCACGGTGTCAACGTTGATTTGCGGCACAAGGCTGTTGGTACCGTCGCTGTTCTTTTTGCCATTCACAGCGATGACCGTCGGGTAGTTGCTTTCATCATTTTTGCCCACTACGTAGAGCATCAGGTCTTTGGTGTCCTCTGTAGTGCCGTCGGCCTTGTAGCCCTTTACGCCTACAACACGGATAGTATCCGTCAGGCTGAAGATACTGCCGTCGTCCACTTCTATCTTTACGGAACCTTGTCCGGAGGTCATGGCCGTCACCTGCGTTTTGACAGTGGTTTTGATGGGGCGTGTAGCCACGCTGTAATACTGCACAATCATCGAACCGCTGCGTGAGATAGTCGATGCACTACGGGTAATCTGGTCGATTGGCGTTCGCATGGGGCGCATTTTGGTGATGCGTTTGTCTATCTCCTTGGCATAATAATCGGGGTCGGTTTCTTCTGTGACCTCCATGCCCGTTGTAGCTGTCGAACCGGCGAATGAATCTACTACATTCGTACCGCCACCTTCCATATTCGTTGTTTCGCCGCCCATTGCCGTAGCGGCAGCCATGCACACGCCCGTTGCCGAGCTTGCTACGATGGCAAGCAACATCAACAATGCGCTTCCCATCATCTTGAATAAGTTCTTTCCTTCCATTGTTTTCTGAGTTTTTGTTTATGATTAATGATTGATTAGTCTTCCCATACGCTTCGGCTGCGTCCCACTATCTGGTCGAGGCGGTCGAGCAGCGGGTCGCCTTTCCGGCCTCCTGCATCGCCACGTCCGCTTTGAGAAATATCGCTGGGCATGTCGGAAGTCTTGGTGCGCTTCCGCTTGTTCATGTCGATGTTGGCGTTGCGCCCGGCCACTTCTCCCTCTTGCCTGGCCTCGGCCACACGGGCATTGGCCTCGCTTTGCATCGTGTCATACTTTGCAGCTTTCATCAACATCAGCCAGTCATCTTGGTTGATGTCGTTGGTAATGATGCGGTCCAGCAGCCCACCATCGCCATAGAGGTAGGAGTAAGCCTTGGCGGCATCGTCGTCGGTGAATGAGCCTTCGGCCTTGGCTGCGTCCAGTTCGTCCAGCATACGCTGCATGTTGGCCTCGGCTTGGGCTTGCAAGGCTTTGTCTTTCGCTTGCTTTTCGGCATACTTGGAGAAAGCTTCACTGAATTCCTTGGCTTTCGTCTCGTCGTTCAAGGCTTCGCGGAAATCATCTCCGTATTGCTCGATGAGGTACTCCATGGGGTTGCCGCCCTTGCGCATCACCATGAGGAAACCGGCGCTTCGAGGGTCTCCAGCCAGCAGTTCGCCCAGTTCTTTCTGGGCTGCATCACTTCTGTCAATTCTGTCAAATTCATCACTAAGACGCCCGTAAAAGGCATCTTCGTCGTCTGCCGCCACGTCGGGATAACGTTGTGCGAAGCGTTCCATAAACGCCTCTCTTCGGTTTTTTTCTTGCTGTGTCTCAGTAGCTTGTGTGGTGTTATCTTCTGCCATACGCTTTTTCTTTTCCACAAATGTACCCCTACGGCTTTTGCTTCTGACGATAAAAAATGCCACTTCGCAAATGTTTTTGTAAATTTGTTACAACCAATAAGGTATTAGCAATGAGGAGGAAAGGAAGTGTTTCAGTCTTTTCGGACAGTCGGGACCGGGATTTACTCCGGGCCTACAACGAGCAAGTAGGCAGGCAGCTTCGCCTGTATGGTCGTGTAAACAAGACGAAACTGATGGAGCGGGTGGTGGCTTCGCCGGCTGCGCGGTTTTGGGTGTCGAGTGAGCGGGCATGTGTCATCATCTACCGCATGGAGCGGGGAGAGTCCATCGGCTACATGAATCCGTGGAAGCAAAGATTCTATACAGAGTTGTATCGTGCTTTCCGCCGCTACAGGGAAGAACACCCGGGGGAGCGGTGCGTGAAGCACATTGTTGAACTGGTGGTCATGCAGCCGGCCCCGTGCTTTCCCATTACGCCGAGAGTGGCGAAGAACGTCATCGAAAAGACCAGAAGGATATGCCAAAGGGAAAAGATAGAACGCTTGCGCTCAAAGTTGGGCTGACCGTCTTGCTATCGGGGTGCTTTTGCCTAAGTATTAACTTGGCAAGACCAATGTGTTACCTTGATGAGGTCAATGTATTACCTTGGCAAACGCACCTCGTGGGACAGCTGCTACATGCCAACGTGTTCCACCTGCTGGTCAACGTCTTTGTGCTGTGGCAACTGCGTTTCTCCCTGCGAAATCTGGTGGTGGCTTACCTGCTTTCCATACCTGCCACGCTGGTCGCCTGGTCTGGACTGGCTATCGGTTTCAGTAGCGTGCTATATGCCTTGATGGGGATGCAGATGGCCGGGACACGGATGTCGAAGGCGGGATGGGTAGTGTTCGTCGCGGCCAATGGGGCGACGGCTTTCGTGCCAGGCATCGCCTTCGGAGTGCATTGCACGGCGTTTGCATTAGGGTGGATATTTGTAAAGGTAAAAAGATTATCGGATGAGTATAGAGGAGCTTGTAAAAGAAGATGAACATAGGGTCGCTGAGATACGTGCGCCATTTCATCCCATCACGGGCGAAGGCTCGGTGGGGAAGCGGAAGAAGGTGCATATTGAGGACATGTATCCTTATGACATGTTGCTTCCTTTGCCGATGATGCAAAACAAGCTGTTGAAACTCATCCTTAAAGCGGGAAGCATTAACCGATTTTGTTTGGACCGCTATGGCGAATGCAGCCAGGAGATACGCGAGAAGGTAATTCGCAAATTTATTCAAGTACGCTGCAAGCAAGATTTCCCTTTCTATGCCTACGCCTACAACTATATCAAGAACAAGGACGGTGGGCGGATGATTCACTTCAAACTGTCTTATCCGCAACGTTACCTCCTTTCCATTCTGGAGGATATGCGTTTAAGCGGAGTCCCTATCCGCATTATCCTGCTTAAAGCCCGACAATGGGGAGGCTCCACGCTGGTGCAGCTATACATTGCTTGGATACAGTTGTTCCACAAAGAGAGCTGGTATTCGGACATTGTGGCTCAAGATGCCTCTACATCGCGCAAAATCAAAGCCATGTACAGCAAGATGCTGGAGAAACTTCCTCCTTGGCTCATTGACTGCCCGGACGATGCGCAATTGACTTTTACACCTTACGAGGGTTCACAACTGGACAGTATCATCACCTATGGCAAAGGCACGAACATCACCAAGGCCAGAGATACTGTCATTACCATAGGTACTTACAACAATCCGAACTCCGGACGAGGCGGCGACATTTCGTGCGTACACTACTCCGAGGTGGGACTATGGGAAGATACAGACGGGAAGAAGCCCGAGGATATCATCCGCTCCATATCGTCTTCTCTGCTCATGGCACCACTTACTGTGGAAGTCATAGAGTCCACGGCCAATGGCATGGGCAACTTCTTCTACCGTGCCTATCAGGCAGCCAAGCAGGGAAGAAGCAACCGCCGCGCCGTCTTCGTACCGTGGTTCAAGATTGAGAAATACACCCGTCCGGTGGAAGACAGAGCAGCTTTTGCACGATGGCTACTGGAGAATAAGGACAATGATAATCCACCGGCCGGATGCCTTGACTCCGGTAAATACTATTGGCACTTGTGGATGTTGGGAGCGACATTCGAAGCCATCAACTGGTACATTCTAAAAAGAAAAGACTACATTGACCATCAGGACATGATGGCCGAATTTCCCAGCGACGACGTAGAGGCTTTCCGCAACAGCGGCAAGAACGTGTTTAGTGCCTACCACTTGGACAAACTGAAAGAAACGTGCCGAGAACCTCTGTATGTCGGAGAGGTGCAGGGCGACGGTGTACAAGGCAAACTTGCTTTGCGGAACCTGCACTTTATCCACGACCGGAGTGGATTGCTGAAAGTATGGATGCTTCCGCAGAAATTGAAGCATAAGATTGCAAACCGCTACCTTGTCATTGTGGATGTGGGTGGACGAGGCCGGGATGCAGACTATTCAGACATCCTTGTCATAGACCGATACTGGATGATGTTCGGCGGAAGCCCGGAGATAGTGGCAGAGTGGCACGGACACATTGACCACGACCTGCTGGCCTGGAAGGCGGCACAGATAGCCGCATTATACGACAACGCGAAGTTGGTCATCGAGAGCAACACCATCGAAACAAAGGATAATGATACGGACGGCGACCAGTCAGAACTTATTTTCAACCGTATAGCAGGAGTTTACGACAATCTCTATGTCCGTCGTGCCTCCGAAGCGAAGATAGCGCAGGGAATCACTACAGAATATGGTTTCCACACCAATCGAAAGACCAAGCCAATGATTATCTCCAACCTCGTGGCTTGCGTCCGCGACCAATCCTACATCGAACGTAATATTGATGCCATCGGTGAATATGCTGTCTACGAAAAGAAAGAAAACCATTGTTCCTTTGGTGCTGCCGACGGTTATCACGATGATATGGTGATGACACGTGCTATTGGCCTGCATATCTGTTTCAACGAAATGGATCTGCCCGCTATCGTCAAACCGAAGCCCAAACAGAAAAAGAAAACAGTAATCACAGAAGCAACCATTTAATCCGATAGAATTATGAAGATAGTAAAAAGAATCCAGGCTTTCTTTATTCTCCTGAAAGCCGACCGAGAACTGAAACGAGCCATTCGTCAGGCCGATCGCATGTACCTCCGCACAGGCCGCCGCTATTACGTCTTGCCTAACACACGACATGAGTTGCGTGCCTGGTGCTGGGCAGACATCAAACGCATGCGGCAAGCCGGAATGTTTTCAAACCGCGCCACGCAGAAGGATTTTCTCTTTGAATGTTTCTACCACACACGAGGACAGTTTGGTGAGGGTACATTGACACCTCAACATCGTAAACAGAAACGTCGCGCTTGGCTGAATTATGTGGCGCAGGTTCGGCATTTGCTTTGAAAATTTCATCTCGTAAACCTGTGTTTTCCAATCAAAATGTTTACCTTTGCAATAAAATAAGCTTAGGCAATGGGAAACTTTAGTAACCAACAAGAGGCGAAGAAAGAGGCGAAAGAACGGGAAAAATTAACCCGAGAGACAATAGCAAAATATTTTTTGGACCTATCAAAACTTGTATTCACAGCTATTGTTTTGGGAGGTTTAACGCCGATTTTTACAGGTGAACCGATCAATGCCAATTGGGAATTTGTTCTTGTTGGAGTGATTTCTACTATTTGTTTTGCTGTTTTTGGATACAGAATACTTAAAAAATAAAAGTTATGGGAACACTGGAAGCTATATTAACTATAACTGCTGTTATAAGCCTTGGACTTGTGATATGGTCTTTCACAAAGTCCGGAAAGAAATGGATTGCAAACCTATGACACAATTAGGATTAACATTCACAGTCATTGCTGCTCTTGCTGCTATTTTCCTGATATGAATCAACACTAAGGCTGGGAAAAAGTGGAAAGAAAGCTTCTGACATTATGGAATATCTGGCTTTCGTCTTTGATTTGGAAAATGTATGAATGGAGGAATTGTAGTATTTGCAGTGCTGGCAGCAATTGCCGTTTGCATTTGGGTTTATACGATAACCCCATCAGGAAAGAAATGGATCAAGAACCTCTAAGATGACAACGAAGGCGACCCGCAACCGGGCCGCCTTTCTTTTATACCTGTCCTCCGGCAGCACCCGCCGCAGGCAACGCCCCCTGCTGCGCCAGCATCTGCTGTTGCCGTTCCAGTTCCTGCCGCTGCGTCTGGATAAGTTGGAGCAACTGGTCGCCGAAGGGGAAGGCACCCACTTGAAGCATTTGCTCAATGGTAATCTGCTTGGCGTTGAGAAGTTGAAGTAACAGTTCGTTGTTCAACGCACGGTACACCGGTGTGTCGTAGCTCTCCGTGATGGCCAGGTCAAAATCAATGCCTCCCATCGTCTGCGGGTCGTAGCGCACCACTGCCGAACGTCCGGCCACCTTTACCGTCATAGGCTCGTCGTAAAACTGCTGGATGTTCTTCAACTTCTTCTTAGCGACCGCCGTCAGGAAGCTGGAATACGTCTCTAACAGGTCGATGATGGACGTAGAAGCGTTGTTTGCCTGCTGCTGGTAAAGCACACCGCTGGTTCCGCTGGAAGCCTGCTTGCCCTGTAACGCACCATGTACTCCGCTCACGTCGTCCATCAGTTGCATCTGTAGGGTAATCATATCTTGCAATCCCTGCACCTTGCTGTTGTTCACCATCTGTTGTGGTGGCTTGGCACCCTCTTTCAGTTTCAACTTGATGACGCCGTTGAAACGCGTCCACTCCTCGGCAATATCCTCAATGTTCATGTCTTCCGGTATACTGCTTTCGTCCACCACTAGCACGCCCTTGGCCGAAGCTTTCACGATGAAATCATTAAGAATGATGTAATGGTTGATGTACCTTTGTTGGTCGATAATATCTGCTACGAACGGATGTATCTCCCCGTCAATGTAGGGGTATGCCTTCACCGTGTAGGGATGCTCGCCGTGAGCGTAGGGGGATTCGCCTTCTTCCAATACGTCGCCGAAGGGGGATAGGAAGCGGTAGTACCAGTAGTTCTCGATGATGTACTCATATTCTATCAATGGCAACCGGTCTTCCGGCATGTATAGACGGATGTTCCCGTTCTCATCCAGTAGATAGTTGCCCGCTGCGTCCTTCATGCGGTTTTCCTCCATGCGGGTAGCATTCTCCTGACGGATGGCCTTCAGGTTGTCGTAAGAATCTATGTAAGCGTCGCCCTCCAGCCAGTCGTGGCACCACAGGGCTTTCCGTTGCTCCTGCGTCCATACCTCGATGACGCGGCAAAGCGTCAGGTCGTAAGGTTGCAGGAAAGATACATAGTCATTGGCATTACGGTGAAAGGTGTCAATATAGTTTGCAAGGATATCCCGATTGCGTGCTTTCTTGTAAATGTCCTCTAACCTTTGAAGGTCAGCATCGCTTTTGGCAAAAGCAGAGGCCAGTTGTCCAAAGGTAATGTCGTGCAGTTCGCCGATAATGCTCACGTCGTCCATGCGGATGTCGTTCATCTGACCGTCCATAAAGAAGAAGTTCGGGTTCACATTGTCCGTCCAGCAGTCCTGTCGCCCACCACGTAGGGAGTACACCTCTTTTTGCAACGCAAGACCGCTGATAATGAACTCCTCGAACATCCGCGCATCCAGCTCCTTTTTTTCGTTCAGTTTGTTGTTATACTCCAAAATGGTACTCATCGTCTCGCCCAATTTCTGTTCCTCCCTGTCCCGTGCAATACAGACAGGAGTTTTCTGCTGGTTTCGATAGACACCGATGACAATCCTTGCCAACCTCCGGATAAGGTTGTTCTTCAGCGGAATATTCCCCTGCATCCGGATGTATTCCTCCTCGGTAATAGTGCGTCCACAATATTCCACTGGGTCACCCCACTGGTCACCATACATATAGCGTTTGTTGCGTTCACGGTCTTTGCGGAACTTGTCCATGCAGTCCCATGCCCGTGCAGCCCGGAAAAGGATGTCGGTATACCGTCCCTGTCTTCGTTGTTTTTTATCATAGGCCACGGTGTCCGTCTGTGGCAATGGCTGTTTGGGTATCAGTTTTCTCCTCATAATCAAATACTTTTTGCAAAAAAAGAGATTACGTGAGAAAAGGCGGCTATATAAAGTGCTGTTACAAAATTCCCCGCTACCTTCACAGGCGGCGGGGAACGTGAACTATTAAGCAACATCTTGTCATTCCAGCTTATCCACCATTTCCAGTAGCTGTCGCTTCAATTTGTTTGTTTCCTCTTGCAGCTTCTTGCGTTGTTCGCTTGATTCTTCGGGCAGACGTTTCTCAATGTCTCGGATGCGGTCTATGGCTCGCTTATTGCTCTTGAAGATAAGATACTTCTTGTAATCTTTCGATTGGTAAAGTTCATTTAGCTTCTCCAAATAGTCCAAGTTTCCACGTGCAGCATCATTGGCATATCCACGAATCAGTTTCTGCACTTCATCATATAAATTGTATAGCTGATAATACCGTTGGTTCACTTTGCTGTAGGACGAACGGTCATCACTGGCATCGTTCACAAATCGGTTAAGAACGGGAGTGCTATACCATTGCAATTTATCACTCTTTTCGCCATCAATCGCACTTTCCACACCGCCTGCCAAGGTCTTTGCTGCTTGGTTGATAGTTTTGGCCATACCGCCGAAGTATCCCTCGAAGATATATTCTATCTGTGCTGGGTTGTTTAGGTTCAGTCCTTTTAACTGAACTTTGTCTATCCAACCTTTCTTGTATTTGTCGCCTCCGGTCCATTCGTTCAATTTCTCGGAGGCATCGACGAGCACTGCGGAAGTGCCTTTGTAAGCCTTGGTCCATTCGGGCATACTCTCGTTGAACGGTGTATCCTTGAACACCGGCTTTCCGGTGAAGTCTTCATTGGTACCTGCTTCCCAAAACGGGATGA
>CALUIF010000034.1 GCA_944320635.1 uncultured Bacteroides sp.
AGCGATGACTTGGAGTCGATTTGCCACAAGTGGTTCAACGAGAGTTGCGGTTTGTGGTAAGCATTGCGCGCCGAAGTCTTTCTCTCGCCATTAAGCCCGTAACCATAAGTCGGATTGTATTTGTAGGGGCTTTCGCCGTTCATGTAGCGTTCGGCCACCTTTTGCCATTCGGAGATGCGCAAGCCGTCGTTGTTGTTACGCTGGTTGTGCCATTGGGGAGCACCGAAGGCCGTGAACGAGAGTTGGTGGTTGTCGTTGAAGCGTTTCGTCAGGTTGATGAACCAGTTGTAGGCTTCGTATTCGGTGCCTTGTATGTATCCGTCGGCCCACGTCTTGGCACCCAGCAGGGTGAGTGCCCAGCCCGATTTGCTCATGCCGGTGGAAACGTTGAACATGATTTTGTTATAGCCGTCATTGCCTAAGGCATAGGAAATTGAGCCGCCTTTTTCGGCATCTACGGTTTTTGTTATAATGTTAATGGAGCCTCCCACAGAAGGAGCCGACACTTTGGATGCTCCCAAACCGCGTTGCGTCTGCATGCTGCGGGTCACGTCTGTCAAGCCGGCCCAGTTGCTCCAATACACGCCTCCCCATTCCATATCGTTCATGGGCACGCCGTTGATCATCACGGCGATGTTTTCCGATTCAAAACCGCGCATATTGATGCGTGAGTCTCCGAAACCACCGCCTTGCTTGGTGGCATAGATACCGGGGGTGGATTTCAGGATTTCGGGAAATTCTTTCGTGCCCAGCTTTTCTTCGATGAACACGGGTTGTATGGTCGATACGGCTACCGGTGTCTTACGTGCCACGGCCACCGAGGAGGTGATGACTACGTCTTTCAGCATTACGGCGTCCGGCTCCATCTCGATAATGCCCAAGTCTACAGAAGCGCCCTTCTGCGTGATTTTTTTCGTCAAGTCTTTGTAACCCACATACTTGAAGACTAAGGTATTTCCGGATGCAACACTTTGCTGGAAATAACCGTCGATGTCGGTTACTGACCCTTGCGTGGTACCCTCTACCATAACGGTAGCGCCTACCAGAGGCTCGCTCGTTTCCGAGTCCACAAGCTGACCTCTCACGGTTGTCTGGGCGAATGCAAATGTGCTGCATACGCTAAGCACAGCAACCATCAGGAAGTGAATTAGATTTTTTCTCATAATTCTGCTTTTAGTGAATAAGATAGCGTTAATTAAACATTAAATTATGTTTTACTCTGCAAAGATACGTAATAAACTCTATACTTATGTTACAAAAGCATGACTATTTTTAGGGGATACCGAGATTTTTTTGCAACAATCTGTCAGCAAGTGTCTTGCCGGCCTATGTTTTGGTAGCAATTGTGCAAATTTTCTTCTTTTTATACAAGAAAGAGCCTGGCAATGGCTCTACTTTGTCCGCATCAAATACCTTCCTTCTTCGAGTCTATAGAGGGCTTGTAAGGTGGTCTTGCATTCGAACTTGGTACGAACATGGAACGAACCTGGTACGAAGAGTGTGGCAATTTGATCCGGACTGGAAATGTAAATGGTTGGAGTAGAGATGTATACGGTGATTTTGCGCCCCTAAAATGTAAAGAAACAAAAAAAGACAGGCATCTGTAAATGTCTGTCTTTTTTATCGTATGAATGGTGGTTTTATTTTGTTCTGAATGTTTTATAAATCGCATTCGGCTTGCATCTTGTGCCGTGCGTAGAGGCCGTCGATGATGCCGTCGGCCACGCCGATGACGGGCACGTAGATATACTTGGCGCCGATGATGTCGGCAATGGTGAGGAAGATGTGGCCTGCGGGCACGATGACGTCGGCACGGTCGGCCTTCAGGCTGTACTTTTCCATGCGCTCTTCCACGGTGAGGCTTTGCAGGTCTTCGTAGAGTGCGCGCAGGGTGGTGACGGGCATGCGTAGTTGCTCTTTGTCTTTGGCTTCGGCCAGGCGGTAGAGCTTGTTGATGTTGCCGCCCGAGCCGATGATGTCGGTGTGCGGATACGACTTGGCCAGTTCTTCCATGTCTTTCCGTATGCGTGCCCATTCGCTGGCTTTCACGGCGTTGCTCAGCATGCGCACGGTGCCGATGTTGTACGAGCGGCTGCATACCAGTTCGCCTTGCGAGAGGAGGTTTATCTCCGTGCTTCCTCCGCCCACGTCGACGTACATGTAGTTTCCGTTGCGGTCTTTCATGTACTCTATGTGGTTGTTGTACACCATTTTGGCTTCTTCCTGCCCGTCGATGATTTCGATGTCGATGCCGGTTTTCTTCTTGATGCGCTTGATGATGTCGGGGCCGTTCTCGGCGTCGCGCATGGCTGAGGTGGCGCAGGCGCGGTATTCCGTCACCTTGTAGATTTTCATCAGTTGGGCGTACGATTTCATGAGGCGTATCATGTTCTTTTCTTTTTGCTCTGAGATGGTTTTTCCGGCGAACACGTCGAAGCCCAACCGCAGGGGGACGCGTAGCAGGAGCATCTTGGCGAAGGTGGGTTGTCCGTCGTCTTTTCCCGCTTTGGCTTGCTTGATGAGGAGGCGCACGGCGTTGGAGCCTATGTCGATGGCGGCGTAGTTTGTGCTTTTTTTATCTGTTTTGCTCATAGGTTATGTGTGCGAATTTTTGATGTTAATTGTCCGTCTGTCCGTCTGTCTGCGCGGGCCATGCCTGGTTTTCGGCCAGGTAGGCGTTGTAGAGGGCTTCTTGCGAGCGGAAGGGGGCTTCTGCTTCTGCCGATGTGTGGAACTCGTTGCTTCCCCGTCCGTCCACGATGCGCCCTTGCAGGGTGTCTTTCAGGCCGTACTCCACGATGCGTTTCATTTCGCCTTTCAGCGCGGGGTCGTAGATGGGGGTGATGACTTCGATGCGGTGGTCGAGGTTGCGCGGCATCCAGTCGGCCGAGCCGATGAAGATTTTCTCCTCGCCCCCGTTGGCGAAGATGAAGATGCGCGAGTGCTCCAGGTAGCGGTCTATGATGCCCCGTATGCGTATATGGTCGCTCACCCCGGGTACTCCCGTCATGAGCGAGCAATTGCCGCGCACCAGCAGGTCTATCTCCACGCCGGCTTGCGAGGCTTCGTAGAGCTTCTGCACCATGATGGGGTCGGTGATGTGGTTTATCTTTATCTTGATGTAGGCGGGTTTTCCGGCTTTCTTGTTCTTGATTTCGTTGTTGATGAGGGTGACGAATTTCCGTTTCATTTCGTTGGGCGATACGAGTAATTCGCGGAACCGTATGGGGTTGTAGGGGCGTTCGATGAAGTCGAACACCATGTCTACCTCCTTCACCAGGCGGGGATTGGCGGTCATGAGCATGCAATCGGTGTAGGTGCGCGCGTTGCCTTCGTGGAAGTTTCCGGTGCTGATGCAGGCTATGTCGGGTCCTTTCTTGGTGCCGATGTGGGTGATCTTGGAGTGTATCTTCAGGCCTTCCACGCCGAAGATGACTTTGATGCCGGCGTCCTGCATTTTCTTCGACCAGTGTATGTTGCTTGCCTCGTCGAAGCGGGCGAGGAGTTCGATGACCACGGTGACCTTCTTTCCGTTTCGTGCGGCACCAATGAGGGCTTTTACTACCTTCGACTCTTTGGCCAGGCGGTAAAGGGTGATTTTGATGCTGGACACGTTTTTGCTTACGGCGGCCTCCTGGAGAACGCGGATGAACGAGTCGAAGCTATGGTAGGGCACGTGCAGGAAGCGGTCTTTCTCCTGTATCCGGCCTATCAGGCTTTCGGGCCCGTCGAGTTCTTTCTTCAGGATGGAGGGCCACCGGGGGTACTTCAGGTCTTGCCGCCCGCAATCGGGGAAGCTCATCATGTCTTTGTGGTTCTGGTACCGCCCGCTATCGAGCACCACGTCCAGGCTATCGAGGTCCATCTTCTTCAGCACCCGTTTCAGCAGGTCTTTGGGCATCTGGGCGTCGTAGATGAAGCGCAGGGGTTCTCCGCGCTTACGGCTTTTCACGCCTTTCGATATCTTTTGCAGGGTGCCGGTGCGCAGGTCGTTGTCTATCTCCATCTCTGCGTCGCGGGTGAACTTGAAGGCGTATGCCTTGAAGTCGGTGTAGCCCAGCCCTTCGAACACCATGGGGAGGCAGCACCGGATGACGTCGTCCACGTACATGATGTAGCTCCGCCCCTCATAGTCGGGCAGGCGTACGAAGCGCCCGCACAGGTCTACGGGCAATTCCAGGAAGGCATAATCCACGCCCGCCTTGCCCTCTTTGCCGACCTTGACGGCGAGGTATATGTTTTCGTCGTTCTCGCAATCCATCAGCTTGATGGCCGAGAACCAGATGGGGACGATGGAGCCGCTCAGCTTTTCTTTGTAGAATGCCTGTATGAATGCCATCTGCTGGGGTGTGACCTCCGTGTCGGATACCAGGCAGATGTTTTCTTTCCTCAATTCTTCGGTCACCCGGTGCACGGTGTCCGAGTATTCCTTCACGTACTGGGCGTTGAGCTTGCTGATTTGCCTGATTACCTTCTTTGCCTTTTCGCTATCGGCTTGTGCGGCCTTGTCAGTGCTTTCGGCTATGCGGCTTTGCGAGGCTATGCGCACGCGGAAGAATTCGTCCAGGTTGTTGGAGTAGATGCCCAGGAAGGTCATGCGTTCCAGCAGGGGCACGTCTTCGCGTTGCGCTTCTTGGAGGATGCGGTGGTTGAAGTACATCCAGCTGATGTCCCTTTCCAGGTAAGGGAGTTTTTTCTTTTTTTGTGCCATGATGTGTCGTTTAGATGGACTTGGTGCAAAGGTCGGCATTTCATGTTACATTTGTGTTTCAAAAAAGATTTTCTTTGCAAATATTCATATAAATCGGGGCAACTTTTTATCTTTGCGGGAAAAATGAGGTCTTTGCAAAGTTTGATTCGTTACTAATGAATATATCCTGTTAAATTTTTTAGACGCGGATGGCGCGGATTGAGCGGATTTGTAATTTATAGGATTCAGCCGGATTCAGCATCTTATGCTAAAAAATAAATCCGCATCATCCGCTCAATCCGCGTCTAAAAAGTCAATGACCGGCATAGTATAATTGAAATATGAACTACTACTTATTATTATTATCCTTGGTCTGTGCCTTCGCCTCCCTTCGCGCCCAGGAGTTTGTGCCTCCGCTCGATGTGCCGATGGTGTTTTCGGGCAACTTCGGGGAGATACGCGCCAACCATTTCCACGGGGGGCTCGACTTCAAGACGGAGGGGCGCACGGGACTGAAGGTGAGGGCGTTGGCCGACGGGCACATCGAGCGCATACGGGTGACACACGGCTCGGGATACGTGCTCCATGTGGCATACGATAATGGCTACACCACCATTTGCCGCCACCTCAGTGCCTTTGTGGGCGATGTGGCCCGGCGTGTGGAGGAACTTCAATACGAGCAGGAAAGCTGGGAGGTGGACTTTGAGCCGCGCCCCGACGAGTACTCCGTGCGTGCCGGGCAGGTCATAGCCCTGAGCGGGAATACGGGATATTCCTTCGGGCCCCATCTGCACCTCGACCTCATCGAGAGCGCCACGGGCGAGAGTGTCGACCCCCTGCCTTTCTTCCGCCGGTACGTCAAAGACACCACGCCGCCACGTGCCCTGGGCATCAAGCTCTTCCCCCGAAGGGGCAGGGGAGTGGTGCAAGGCCAGGGCGAGCCACAGGCTTTTCCCATCCATCCGAAGAAGCCCGTGGAGGCATGGGGGTGGATAGGTATGGCTATCCTTGCATACGACTATATGGACGGCGTGCACAACCATTATGGCGTGCATACGGTCGTTCTCGAGGTGGACGGGAAGGAAGTGTTCCGGAGCACGGTCGACCGCTTCCGTGACGATGAAAACCTCTACATCAACTCGTGGACGGAGGGCGGGTACATGAAGTCGTTCATCGACCCCGGAAACCACCTGCGCATGCTCCAAGCCCCGTCCCACCGGGGGTGGGTGAACATCTGCGAAGAGCGTCCCTATCGTTTCACCTATATCCTGAGCGACGCCTTGGGCAACACCTCGCGCGTGGAGTTCACCGTGCAAGGCAGGCCGATGCCCATCCCCCCGCTATCCGTCGGCAAGGCAAAGCTTTTGCGCTGGCAAGAGGCGGGCTATCTCTCGGCTCTGGGCATGCACCTGGCCATCCCCCGCGGACGGCTTTATAAGGATGAATACGTGCATTATGAGGTAGGTGCCGATGATGGCGGCGTGGCCTTCACCTACCGCCTCGCGGGCGGCAAAAGCATCCCCCTGCACCACTATGCGGAGCTCAGCATAGGCCTGCGCCACAAGCCCGTGAAGGATAGCACGAAGTACTACGTGGCCACCCTCTCCCCCCGGGGCAAGGCAAGCTACGTGGGCGGCACCTACCGGGATGGGGCCATGCATGCCCGCGTGCGCGCCATCGCCTCCTACACCGTGCTGGTCGACACCACGCCTCCGCGCATCACGCCCGTCAACCCCCGCACATGGGGCAAGCGTGGGCGCATCGTGCTCCGCGTGGGCGAAAAGCAATCGGGGCTGGCCCGCTATCGCGCCACCATCGACGGGCGGTATGCCCTCATGGGAAAGCCCAACTCGCTGGACGGCCGCCTGGTGTGCCATCTCGACCCCCGGCGTGTGCCTCGCGGAGGGCGCCATGTGCTTCGCGTGGAGGTGGAAGACGGGTGCGGAAACCGGTGTGTGGAGGAGTACCCATTCGTGTGGTAAGCATTACTAACTTAACAGATAGATATAAAAAACAGAAACGTATGAACTTCAAGAGATTGATTTTTACCCTGTTGTGCGTGGGTGCAAGCGCGGCGAGCGGCTGGGCGTGCACCAACCTCATCGTCGGCAAGAACGCTTCGGCGGACGGGTCGACCATCGTGTCTTATTCGGCAGACTCGTATGCCTTGTTCGGCGAATTGTACCATTACCCTGCGGGCACACACCCCAAAGGCATCTGGATAGACATCCACGAGTGGGACACCGGCAAGTACCTGGGCAAGATTGAGCAGGCCAGGCAGACGTACAACGTCATCGGGAACATGAACGAATTCCAGCTCACCATCGGCGAGACCACCTTCGGCGGACGGCCGGAGCTGGTGGACACCACGGGCGTCATCGATTACGGAAGCCTCATTTACCTGGCCCTTCAACGCTCGCGCACCGCCCGCGAGGCCATCCGCGTGATGACCGACCTGGTGCAGGAATACGGCTATTATAGTGGTGGAGAATCGTTCACCATAGCCGACCCCTCCGAGGTGTGGATTATGGAGATGATAGGCAAGGGACCCGGCGTGAAGGGAGCCGTGTGGGTGGCCGTCCGCGTGCCCGACGATTGCATCTCCGCCCATGCCAACCAGAGCCGCATACACCGCTTCGATATGGACGATAAGGAGAACTGCATGTACTCGCCCGACGTCATCTCCTTCGCCCGCGAGAAGGGCTATTTCGACGGGGTGAACAAGGACTTCAGCTTTGCCGACGCCTATTCGCCCACCGACTTCGGCATGTTGCGCTATTGCGAGGCGCGGGTGTGGAGCTTCTTCAACATGTTCACCGACCGGGGAGAGGAGTTCCTGCCCTACATCCTGGGTAAGTCCGCCGAGCCCATGCCCCTCTTCGTGAAGCCCAACCGCAAGGTGTCCGTGCAGGATATCAAGAACGCCATGCGCGACCATTACGAAGGCACCCCGCTCGACCTGAGCCAGGACTTCGGCGCCGGGCCCTACCATGCGCCCTACCGACTCTCGCCCCTGGGCTTTGAGGTGGACGGGAAGGAGTACTTCAACGAGCGCCCCATCTCCACCCAGCAGACGGGCTTCGTGTTTGTGGCGCAGATGAGGGACAACCTGCCCGATGCCGTGGGCGGCGTGCTATGGTTTGCCACCGACGATGCCAACCTCACCGTGTTCACCCCCGTGTATTGTTGCTCCACGAGCGTGCCCGAGTGCTACGCCCGTCCCGACGGGGCCGACTACATCACCTTCTCCTGGAAGTCGAGCTTCTGGGTGTTCAACTGGGTGGCCAACATGGTGTACCCGCGCTATGACCTCCTGGTGGGCGACGTGCGCGCCTTGCAGACGGAGCTCGAAGATGCCTTCAACACCGCCCAGCCGGGCATAGAGCAATCGGCCCTCGCCCTCATGGAGAGCGACCCCGAGGCCGCGAAGCAATTCCTTACGCGCTACACCACGCTTGCCGCCCAAAGCACGCTCGATGCCTGGCGAAGGCTGGGCGAGTTCCTCGTGGTGAAGTATGCCGACGGCGTTGTCCGCCAGACGGAGGGGCGCACCTTCAAGCGCAATGCCATAGGCGAGGCAGAGAGTGTCATCCGCCCCGGCTATCCCAAGGAATGGCTGGAAGAGTATGTGCGCCAGACGGGGGAAAGGTACTTGGTTAAGTGAGAAGTATCAGGTATTAGTGATTAGGTAAGCCTTCAATATATCCTGTTATTTTTCATCCGCAGATGACGCAGATTTTTATTTTTTTTCTTCGCAAAAGGGTGTACGTGGGCGAAGCCCCTTAAAGAATCTGCGCAATCTGCGTCATCTGCGGATGAAAAATAAAATCCCATTAGGTATTAGTGATAAGGTGTGGGAGGGGATTGTCCATTTGTCCGTCCGTCCGCCCCTTTCGTGCCCGCGAGATATATTTTTCGGGGAAAAGATTTTCATTCTTCAAATTTCTCCCTATCTTTGGGGGTGAAAAAAGGGAAGTCTTTCCTTTTGCGAAGAAAA
>CALUIF010000035.1 GCA_944320635.1 uncultured Bacteroides sp.
ACCCTCAAGGAGGGAGCTACGGTAGGCAAATGGTATGCTTATGCCGTAAATGACGAGACGTATGACCTGGCCAAGCTGTCGGAACACATGAGCGACCACAACACACCGTATTCGGCCGGCATGATCAAGGGGGTGCTGACCGATATGGTGGAGTGTATTAAGGAACTGTTGTTGGACGGTAAATGTGTGAAGATTGATGACCTGGCTATTTTTTCCGTCGGGTTGCGCGGTACCGGTGTGGATAATCCGGACGATTATTCGGCATCGGAACATGTGACCGGCGTGCGCCTGCGTGCCCGTGCCACAGGAAATCTGTCGACCAACAACCTCAAACTGTCCACCAAACTGAAGCACCAGGACGAATATGTGAAGCCCGGTACAGGGGTAGATGACGGTGGCGGTTCTTCTACCGGAGGCGGGGAAGATGAGGAGGATGGGAATCAACAGCTGGGTTAATGTGAATTTATGTGTCAGTTGATTTTTCATCCGCAGATGACGCAGATTGCGCAGATTTTATTTTTTCTTCGCAAAAGGCGTACGTGGGCGAAGCCTTCCCTGCACCTTCGGTGCATAGTAAGACCCGCGTCATCCGCGTCATCTGCGGATGAAAAATCACCCCGATAATTTATCATTTTTTGTTCAATTCACTAATTATGAGTACAAAGTCGAAATCTGTTTGGAGTATTATTTTGAAAGTGGTTATTGCCGTGGCAACTGCTGTAGCAGGCGTATTTGGCATTACTTCGTGTGTAGGCTAATGGCTGTATGAGGACCATAACCTTACTTGTTGTCCATTGCTCCGCTACCCTTGAGGGGCGGAGCCTGGACTTTGAGGCTTGCCGGATGGAGCATATCCGACACAGAGGTTTCCGGGACATCGGCTATCATTTTTACATTACGCGCGATGGTGAAATTCACCCCGGACGACCGCTGGAATGCATCGGTGCACATTGCAAGGGGCATAACCGCCACTCCGTTGGCATCTGCTACGAAGGCGGACTGGATGCCAAGGGGCATCCGGCTGATACACGTACGCTGAGCCAGCGTGGCAGCCTGCTTGCCTTGTTGCGCGAACTGAAACAGTTGTTTCCTCATGCTCTTATTGTGGGGCATCACGACCTCAATCCGCAGAAAGCCTGTCCCTGTTTTGCTGCCGCCAGGGAGTATGCCAGCATCTCCTTGCGGTGAATGTCGGTACCTGCGCAGTAGTACATGCCTTGCTTCAGCAGCCACCGGGCTTTCTGCTTTGCCTCCTTGCCGTAGGCGCCGACCAGCGAGGGGAGGTTGAGCTGGAACCTTACCTCTAAGGCTTGGAGCTTACGGTAATCGTGTTCGTCCATGTACACGTAACGTTCCGGATGAGCCAGCAAGGGAAAATAACCTTGCGACCGGATGCGATGCAGCAATCCGTAGAGGTCGATGGGCGGATTGAAGTAACTGGTTTCTACCAACAGCAGGTTGCCTTCGGGGCCGATGGGCAGCACGTCGTCCGTAGCCAGCCGCTGCTCGAACAACGGGTCGAGCATGTGTTCGGCAGCCAGATGCAAGGTGACAGGCCCCGTATAAACTTCCTGAAACCGTTGGAAACGTCGGCGCAGGTGGTCGGGAGTATTGGGCATATCCTCCATGATGTGGGGGGTGAACCATACTTCCCGCACGCCTGTTTTTTCGTACTCCTCCAGTATCTTCAATGCGTCGGCGGTGGTTTGCACGCCGTCGTCCACTCCCGGCAACAGGTGGCTGTGCCAGTCGATGAAACCGCGAAGGGAGGCGGGGCGGTGGAAGGAAAATAGCATGAAGCGGAAACTTAATTTTTCATCCGCAGATGACGCAGATGACGCGGATTTTTAAAGGGGCTTCGCCCACGCACTTACTTGCAACTACTAAGTAAGTCATAAGAATTAATTTATACTAAACAAGGGTAATCTTTCATCCGCAGATGACGCAGATAGTACAGATTCTTTAAAGGGGGCTTCGCCCACGTGCTTATTGGCAGGAAAGAAAATTATCCGCGTCATCTGCGTCATCTGCGGATGAAAAATTCCCCCGATAAATCATTGTTTAGTACCCGTAGTGGTACCCGTACCGGTAGCCGTATTTATGGTACCCGTAGCGGCCATAGGCCGACTCGGTGCCGTTGAGTACGATGGACAGGCCTTTGTATTTGTTTTCGGCATAAAGGCGGTCCAGCTCGGGCAGCATGCTGCGTTCCAACAGGCCGGCCCGGACGATGAACAGCGTGACATCGGCCAGCTTGCCCACGATGGCTGTGTCGGCCACGATTTCGATAGGCGGACAGTCTATAAAAATATAGTCGTAGCGGCCACGCAGGTAGTCGAGTAAGCGGGGCAGGCGGTCGGAGAACAACAGCTCGGTAGGGTTGGGCGGAATGGTGCCCACGGGTACAACGTCGAGCAACGGGTGGATGCCATCGTGCCGCAGGATATCTTCCGGGGTGAGGTCTTGTCCTGCCAGGTAGTTGGATATACCTTCGGAGGGCGAGCCGATATATTGGCTGAGCGAGGCTCGGCGCAGGTCGAGGTCGATAGCCACTACTTTCTTGCCCTTGATGGCAAGGCTTGTTGCGAGGTTGGCGGTGATGAATGTTTTGCCGCTGCCGGGATTCATAGACGTAACCATGATGACCTGCGCCTGCTGTTCGCTGCCGGTGATGAACTCAAGGTTGGTGCGCACCACGCGGAAGGCTTCGTTGATGACATCGCGGCTCTTGTCTTTTACCACGATGTGTGGCTTGTCGTCGGTCTTGCCCTTCTTGAGCTTTTTCAGCAAAGTATGCTCCTTCTTGCCGACCTGTGGAATTTCGCCTATATAAGGCAAGGAGAGAACTTCCAGGTCCTTGCGGCCACGCACGGAGGTGTTCAGGCTTTCGCGCAGGAATATGATGACTATGGGGACGAGCAGCCCCAGGGCGAAAGCTACCAGAAGAATGTTTCGTTTGACCGGAGCTGTGGGCAGGAAGCTGCCGCTGGGCGGGGTGATGACGCGGGTATTGTAGGCAGTGAAGGCCTGCGATAGTTCGTTTTCCTCACGTTTCTGCAGGAGGAACAGGTAGAGGGACTCTTTTACCTTCTGCTGGCGTTCTACCGACAGCAGGTACTTAGCCTGCGAGGGATTCTCGGCCAGGCGGGCGGTGGTGCGCTGTTCGCTTTGCTGCAGGCTGTGCAGGCGGGTGTTGAGCGTAACCACCAAGTTGTCGATAGACGAGATGATAGCCGTGCGCATGGCGCGGAGGGAATGGTCGAGGTCGACCACCAAGGGGTTTTGCTCACTGCTGTTGGCCACCAGGTTGTTCCTTTGCAGTTGCATGGCATTGTACTCCGATATCTGTTGCGCGAGGTTGGTGCTCTCCAGTCCGGAGTTGGCAGGCAGCAGCTGGTTCTTGTTGGTGGAAGAAGTGACATAGTTGCGGATATACCTTGCCATGGACAACTGGGTGTTGAGCGAAAGGATTTGTGCATTGGTCTCACTGCTTTGCGCCATGTAGAGGCTGGAGGCCGCCTGCACATCGGGCAAGAGGTGCTCGCTCTTGTAGGACGAAATGTCTTCGTCTACGTGTCCCAGTTCCCGCTCGATGACGCTGAGGCGCTCATTGATGAACATAGAAGTGCTGACGGCAATCTGGTTCTTGTCTTTCACCCAATTCTCGTTGTACACTGCGATAAGTGTGTTGAGTACTTCTTCGGCACGCTGGATGCATACATCCTGGAAAGAGAGGTTGATGACCGTGGACTTCTCGTCGCTGAGGGCAACGAAAAGTGCGTTGCTATAGGCCGAGGTGGCACCGTGCAGGGTGTTTCGCGAAACATAGACGGGTGACTGGAAATCGGCGTTATAGTAGGCTGAAGGCGTAATGACAAGCCGTCCGGCAGGTGTGTCGACGGTGTCGTTGAGCACTGTAGGAACCGGTTGAGCCAGGGGACAGTCTTCGCTGTTGCGGGTAAAGTCGTACAACTGCAGGGTGCCTTCTTGCGGTCGGGGCAGGAAGGTGAACGATGCCGTCTCGTTGTCCTGTAGGTCGAGAAATATCACTTGGTAGGGCAGTTCGTTGCCATAGAGCACACGCTTGTAGAAGCGTGCATCGGTGTAGTAGTTGACTTCCAGATGCAGCCGCTTTACCACGTCGAGCATGACAGCGGGCGACTGGATGGACAGCAACTCGTTGTTGACGTTGGTGTTGGACTGGAACAGGCCCATGTCGGCAAACGTAGCACTGACATCGCCAGAGGGCGACTGTCCCTTGCTGTCTTCCTTGATGAGCAAGGAAGCCGAACGGGTATAGACCGGCGGCGTACGCAACAGGTAAACCACGGCAACGCCTAAGGTAAGGGCTAAGGAGATGATGAACCAATACCATTTGCCTAGGCACAGGCCAAGCAGGTCTTGAATATGGATGAAATCGTCGTTTTGCTTGACGGAGGATGTACGTTGAGGTGAGGTCATAGCTGAAATGTATGAAAATGGGAATTTATTTTTCATCCGCAGATGACGCGGATTTTACTACGAGGGAGTATCAAAATAGAGATTACCTATCATTCTGTCATCCCGAGCGTAGTCGAGGGATCTCAAGATTGGTTAAGTGAGATGTTTCGACTTCGCTTCGCTCCGCTCAACATGACAGAATGATAGTTGTTTGTCATTTTGATACATCCTCAGGAGAATGCCTTTTGCGAAGAAAAAAA
>CALUIF010000036.1 GCA_944320635.1 uncultured Bacteroides sp.
GTGTATTCCGTCCGGCTGGAAAGGGTTCAGCGTAAAGCGCAAATTCCGCGGAGCAGAATACCACATCACGGTGAAGAATCCCGACGGTGTGTGCAAGGGCGTGAAAAGCATCATCGTAGACGGGCAGGCCATCGAAGGAAACCTGATACGGCAACAGCCCAGCGTGCACAAGGTAGAAGTAACCATGGGGAAATGACATTCCCCCGGTTACTATCTGCAACGTCGTCAGATTACTATCTGAGACGGTGTCAGATTACTATCTAAGACAGTGCTAGATTACTACCTAAGACGGTACTATATATAGACATCAAGACACATCACTTTTTTTCAACATAACATGTTTACCATCAGAAAAGCTACTACAGCCGATTGCACACTGATACGGAACCTGGCGAAGCAGGTCTTTCCGGAAACGTATAAAGACATCCTGACTGCCGACCAGATAGACTACATGATGGATTGGATGTACTCCGAAGCCAACATCAGGAAGCAGATGGAGGAAGAAGGCCACGTCTACCTGCTGGCGTACGAAGAATGCGAAGCGGCCGGCTATGTATCCGTGCAGCCGGAAGGAGACAACCTGTTTCACTTGCAGAAGATATACGTACTGCCCTATTTCCAGGGGGCACATTGCGGAAGTTTCCTGTTTCGCGAAGCCATCAGATACATTAAGGAAGTGCACCCCGCCCCGTGCCGCATGGAGCTGAACGTGAACCGCCACAACCGGGCCCTGCACTTCTACGAGCACATGGGCATGAAGAAGGTGCGCGAAGGCGACTTCCCCATCGGCAACGGCTACTACATGAACGACTACATCATGGGCATCGACATTTAACCCCACACTGCTTACATCATGATACCAGACATTTATTCCCCCTCCCCCGCACGCTATGACGGCGGCATGCCTTACCGCCGTTGCGGGAAAAGCGGCGTATTACTGCCGGCCATATCCTTGGGGTTGTGGCACAACTTCGGCGACACAGTACCCTTTGCCCAGTCGCAAGCCATGGCACACTATGCGTTCGACCACGGCATCACCCACTTCGACCTGGCAAACAACTACGGGCCGTCCTATGGTTCGGCCGAAGAGACCTTCGGACAGATTATGAAGAAATCCTTCATGCCTTACCGCGACGAACTGTTCATCTCCACCAAGGCAGGCCACGACATGTGGCGCGGTCCCTACGGCGAATGGGGTTCGCGCAAGCACCTGACGGCAAGCCTCGACCAAAGCCTCAAGCGCATGAGCCTCGACTATGTGGACATATTCTACAGCCATCGGTACGACCCCGACACCCCTTTAGAAGAAACCCTGCAGACGCTGGTCGACATCGTTCGGCAAGGGAAAGCGCTCTACGTGGGCATCTCCAAATACCCGCAGGACAAGGCTGCCTTTGCCTACCGCTACCTGGCCGAGCGCGACGTGCACTGCCTGCTATACCAAGGCCGCTATAACCTTTTCAACCGCGAACCCGAGCAGGAAGGAATCATCCGGCAAGCCCAAGAGAACGGGACAGGGTTCATAGCCTTCTCCCCCCTGGCACAAGGACTGCTCACCGACCGCTACCTGAATGGCATTCCCGAAGGCTCGCGCATGTCGTACAACGCTTTCCTGAAGAAAGACACGCTTATCGGCGACACCCTGCAACGCATCAAAGCCCTGAACGATATGGCCGCCCGACGCGGACAAACACTTGCCGAAATGGCATTGGCATGGCTACTCAAGGATGATAGCGTGACATCGGTCATCGTAGGTGCCAGCTCTATTGCCCAACTGGCCGATAACCTCAAGGCCACAGGCAACACCACATTCACCCAAGAAGAATTGGAGGAAATAAACAACATATAAAAAACAAACATCTTCATAAACACAACAACCTATGCGAAACAACTTACTCAAGTACACATTCCTTCCCGCCGTATGGGCACTATTAGCCCTATGGAGCGCCACCCCTGCCGAGGCACGCCAATACCGCCTTGCCTCGCCCGACGGTAAGCTGAACATCGACATTGGGACCGACGGACAACTCACCTGGAGCATCACCCATGAGGAAACAGCCGTGTTGCTTCCCTCTGCAATAGCCTTGCAAGACAGCGATGGTGCCAAAAAGTCATTCCTATGGGGGAAAGGCGCCAAAGTGACCGGAGAAAAACGCACGACGGTGCAAACCTCTTTCCCCACCCCTTTCTATAGAAAAGCCGAAGTGGAAGACCACTACAACCAACTGACCCTCTATTGCCGCGGAGGGTACAGCGTGGAATTCCGCGCTTACAACGACGGTGCCGCCTATCGCTTCGTCAGCCAACGGAAGAAAGCATTCGACATCCAGAACGAAACAGCCGAATTCAACTTTGCAGCCGACTATCCGGCCTTCATCCCCTACATCAACGACAATCGGGGTGGCGAGCGCTACAGTTTTTCTTTTGAATCGTACTACAGCGAAGCCCCCTTGTCGGAGCTCTATGCCGACTCGCTGGCCATCACCCCGCTCATGGTATGCCTGCCCGAAGGAAAGAAAGCCGTAGTCATGGAGGCCGGGCTGAGCAACTATCCAGGCATGTTCCTGCTGCGCAACACCGCAAAGGAGAATAGCCTGAAAGCCGAATTTGCCCCCATCCCGCTGGAAACCGAAATAGGCGGGCACAACCGGCTGAACCTCATACCCACCCGCAGGGACAGCCTCATCTACAGGGCAGGCAATACCTCCGGTCGGCGCACCTTCCCGTGGCGTGTGGTGCTGGTATCGACCCACGACACCCAACTGGCCGACAACGACATGATGCAACGTCTCTCACCCGCCTGCCGCATCGAAGACACTTCGTGGATTAAGCCCGGCAAAGTGGCATGGGACTGGTGGAATGCCTGCATGCTGACCGGCGTAGACTTCAAGACAGGCATGAACACACCGACCTACAAGAAGTACATCGACTTTGCTGCCGCCAACCGCCTGGAATACATCATCATCGACGACGGGTGGAGCGGCACGGAATCGCTGATGAAAGACCTGAACCCCGACATAGACCTCCAAGAGCTCATCGCCTATGCCGACAGCAAACAGGTGGGCATCATCCTCTGGGCCAGTTGGCGCAACCTGACGGGCGGAAGCGACAAGTGCCCCGGCACCGAGGAGGTAATGAAGCACTACGCGCAGATGGGAATCAAAGGCTTCAAAGTGGACTTCTTCGACCGCGACGACCAAGTGGCCATCGCCTCCGTTGAACGGATGGCCGACCTTGCCGCCCAACACCACCTGGTGCTCGACCTGCACGGGCTGAAGCCTTACGGCGTGCAACGCACTTATCCCAACATCGTCAATTTCGAGGGCGTGAAGGGACTGGAAAACGCCAAGTGGGAACCCATCGCTGGCGGTGCGCCCTTGCACGACATGCCCCGCTACGACGTCACCATACCCTACCTGCGCATGCTGGCCGGCCCACTGGACTATACCCCGGGAGCCATGCGCAACGCCACCCGCACCGAGTTCCGCACCAGCAACGACCTCCCCATGAGCATGGGCACACGTGTGCACCAGATGGCCATGTACACCGTGTTTGAAGCACCCCTGCAGATGCTGGCCGACAGCCCCAGCCACTACCAGAAAGAGCAGGAGTGCACCGACTTCATCGCCAAAGTGCCCACCACGTTCGACGAGACTGTCGTCTTGGCAGGCGAAGTGGGCGAATACATCGCCCTGGCGCGTCGCAAGGGCGACACCTGGTACGTGGCCGCCATGACCAACTGGACACCACGCAGCCTCGACATCGACCTGTCTTTCCTGGGCGAAGGCACCTTCAAGGCCGAGATTTTCAGCGACGGCGTGAATGCCGACCGCGATGCCACCGACTACAAACGGGAGACACGCACCATCACTCCGACCGACAAACTAAACGCCGACATGATGCCCGGTGGAGGATGGACAGCACGCATCAGCCGCTGACACACACAGGCACCTTCCCCCAAACCATAGCCTTGGTAAGGCAGGCACCATGCACTGCCTTGCCAATCGTCCCAACAGTGTGAAACAGTTGTCCCATAGGCTTGGAACAGTTGTCCCACAGGCATGGAACGATTGTTCCACTCCGTTGGGACAACTGGCCAGACACTGTACCCTCCCTCACCACCCCACCGTGAACCGCCCGGCCACATCCCCAAGGCCACGCCGCCCGCCCACAAAAGGAAAGGGAAGCAGGCTTTTAACACAGTTTATGCCACACCCGTGCAACCTTGGCACTCCCTTTGCATTATTATAATAAAACAGTATTCAACCTAAACACAGAACGTATGAAAAGAATGATTCCTTTGATGCTACTGGCGGCATTAACGCTGGTAGCCTGCGAGAAAGAACCCGACAGTGGCGAACTCGACTACAAATTCCTGGTCTACACCGACCACGACACAGGGCACGACTTCAACGCCGCCCGCACCTACTATCTGCCGGACAGCATACTGCTGATAGGCAACTACCCTACAGCACAGTATTGGAAGGACGACCGCGCCCAACGCCTCATCGACACCTATGCCGACAACATGGAAACCCTGGGCTACACCCGCACCGACAAGCGTGAAGACGCCGACATGGGCTTGCAAGTGAGCTACGTGGAAAACACCTACCACACCCTCGTAACCGGAAGCCCCGAATGGTGGTGGAACTATTCCGGCTACTGGAATTTGGGCTATTGGGGCAACTGGGGATATTGGTATTACCCCTACGTGGTACACTACAGCTTCAGCAGGGGCGCCTTCATTGCCGAAATGCTCGACCTGAAAGCCCCGCAAGGCGAAGACGAGCAACTGCCCGTAGTATGGAGCAGTTACCTGACAGGGCAACTGAGCGGCGTGCAAGCCTTCGACCTGCAGCAAGCCATCGAGGGCGTAAACCAATCGTTCGCCCAATCTGCCTACCTTGCGCACTGACCCATGCACGTGCGCAGAGGCACACCATTACATTTTTACATCATCTTTTAAAATAAACCGAATATGAAAACCTTCAAACATATTTCTTTCAAGAGCCTCGTGCTTCTCGCCCTGACCACAACATTCTTCGCACTGCCTGCAAAAGCGCAGATGACCGACAACGGCTATGCCAACGTGGATTGGCAATACAACTTCCCGTTGAGCAACGCCTTCACCGACCGCTCCAGTGGATGGGGCATGAACTTCGACGGGGGCTACTTCCTCACCGAGAATTGGGCGATAGGCGCCTTCCTTTCCTACCACACCAACCATGAGTATGTTCCCCGCCGCACCATAACCGCCGGAAGCGCCAGCCTCACTACCGACCAGCAGCACAGCACCTTCCAATTGCCTTTTGGACTGGAGACACGCTATGCCTGGAACAGAGGACGCGCCTTCCAGCCCTACGCGGGACTGAGAGCCGGCGCACAGTATGCACGCCTAAGCTCGGAGTTCAACATCTTTGAGAATGAGGATAATACATGGGGATTCTACGTGTCGCCCGAAGTGGGCATCAACATCTTCCCGTGGGCTTACGGCCCGGGTCTGCACATTGCCGCCTATTACAGTTACGCTACCAACCAAGGCGGAGTAATGCAGTGCGGCGTAGACGGCCTCAACAATGTGGGGGTGCGGATAGGTATCTCATTCTGAGCCATGGCATGACACGCACACGAGACTCTTCCTGATGAGTCGTTTTACCTCTGCTTCAATGCTTGGTAAATCACCTCCTGAATGCGGGTGCGGATATCCAGCGAAGCCAACTTATTGTTCCACGCCCGGGGATAGGTACGGTTGCTGAGAAATACGTACACTAGGTTATTGTCCGGATCCATCCAGGCGCACGTGCCGGTAAAGCCCGTATGCCCGTATACCGAAGAAGGCGCGGCCAAGGCGCACGGGCTGCGGCGCGGATTACGCTTGTCGGGCTTATCGAAACCCAGTCCGCGACGGCTGATGCGGGAAACGGTGGTAGTGAACAGCCGGCAAGTCTCACCGCTGAGGTAACGACGGCCGTTCAGCTGGCCGCCATTCAGCAGCATCTGACAAATCATGGCCACTTCTTCGGCGTTGGAGAAAAGTCCGGCATTGCCGGCCACTCCGCCAAGAAAAGCAGCCGACTCGTCGTGGACAAAGCCCTGCAAGGTATCTTTCCGCACAAAGGCATCGACCGACGAAGGGATAATGTCCTCCCGGTCCAGAAAGCGTAAGGGCAGATAGCCCGTGTGGGTCAGCCCCATGGGTTGGTAAAACTCCCGGACGAGAAATTCATCCATCGGCATCCCGGCCCGTTGCTCCACCAATTGCTGAAGCAGTATGAACCCCACACAACTATAACGATAGCGTTTGCTGAGCAACGGTGCATCAGCAATGGCCTGCAGGTAATCGCGCTTGAAAGCCGGATTCAACCACAAGTCATCGGCTATTTGCCAAGTACAGCTATCGGTCCGCACGCTCGATGCCACCCCTGGCTTAAACCGGAAATTGGGGTTGCCCCAAGTGCGGGCATCGATGCGCGCCGTGTGCACAGCATCCCTTCGCCCCCTGTATAACGAACCCACATAACTACTATCATCAATGGCCTCCCTATAGAACAAAATGGTGGAAGGCAAGCCGGACTCGTGCAACAGCAACTGGCGCACTGTGATGTCTTTCTTATCCGTATCCTGCAAAAATGGCAGGTAGTCGGCCACGCGGTCCGTCAGGTTGATACGTCCTTTATCGTAAAGCTTCATCACGGCCAACAGTGTTGCTACAGACTTGGTAAGGGAGGCAATGTCATATACATCGGTAGGCAATACGGAAGCATCCTTGCCTTTTTTGTTGCCGGTATGCGTACCAAAACATTTGTCATATATCCGGTTTCCATTCTTCAAGACCACAATCTGGCAACCGGGATAGGCGCCAGCCCGAATGCCTTCTTCGGCTATATCGTCAATCTTACTTAAGATACGGGAATTTATACCATATTCTTCGGGGACTATGTGAGGAGGCATCTGTGCCTCCAGCGTTACTCCGCAGCCTGCCGGAAACACCTTGCCTATGCTTGCCGACAAACGTCCGTCCACTCCCGCTTCACCACACACGATGCGCGCCACCTGCCTCTGCACATCCCTGCCTGCCGAATGGGCCAGCAGCACAGCATCGGCGGAAGACAGCGTCGTGGCTAAAGGCGCCACCTGCCTCCCTTGAAGGAAGCACAGGTAAGCTACCGGCACTTCCCCGGGCGAAAATTGCTTGAAAAACGTCTGGTAGGCATCCAACTGCCGGTCGGCCAAACATACCAGGATACGCTTATAGTGCCGGAGTTCGCCACACAGCCGCTTGCAATCGGCCAGGGGAAGGTTCCGCCCCAAGTGGAATACTTTCGGGGTAATGCTATGGGACAACGTCTGCACAAAAGGCGTAAACACTGACGGACTGCCCACGCAAAGTACCGCCACCTCCTTTGCTGACAAATCCAGCGGCAGCATCTTGCCCTTGTTGTCCAGCAGCGTAATGGCCGAGCACTCCAACTGGCGTATCAGTTCGCGGGCAGAAGGGGTATTCAGCCTCTCCATCAGGCCGGACAGGCGGACGTGAGGTTTCCGCGTAAGGCCCAACGCATACTTGTAGGTCAGCACCTTGCGGCACTTGGCCGTGATAAGGCTATCCGGCAGTTCACCACTTTCCACGGCAGAAACCACGGCCTCTATCTCTTCCTTTATGCGGCGAGGCACAAGCAAAAGGTCATCGCCGGCCTTCAAAGCCTTCAGGCAAATGTCGGAATGACCAGCCACGCCATTCATGGCCAACGCATCGGTAAATACCAGCCCCTTGAACTGCAACTCGTCTTTCAACAGGCCCGAGACGACCGCCGGCGACAAGGAGGCGGGAAGCCCCTGCTGCGATTCGACGGCCGGCACCTCCAGATGCCCCACCATGATGCCGCCCAATCCTGCACGAATGACTTGGCGGAAGGGATACAGCTCCACACTATCAAGCCGCTGGCGCGAAAAGGACAATACAGGCAAAGCCTTGTGCGAATCGACGTCGGTATCGCCATGCCCCGGAAAGTGCTTACTTACAGACAGCACTCCTCCGGCTTCCAAGCCCCGGCTATAGGCCACTACCTTGGCCGCCACCTCTTGCGGAATCTCACCGAAAGAGCGGGTATTGATAACAGGATTGGCCGGATTGATGTTGACATCGGCCACCGGCGCGAAGTTGACCTGCACTCCCAATTCGCGGCACTGGCGCGCCACTTCGCGTCCGTATTCATAGAGCAGGCTATCATTGCGGATGCAACCCAGCACCATGTTGCGGGGGAAAGAGGGTGTCTGCTTCAAGCGCATGGCCAAGCCCCACTCCCCGTCGAAGGTCATCAGCAAGGGCACGTCGGCCATCTGCTGTGCTTCGTTGGTCAAAGCCACCTGATTCTGCACCTGCCCGCCTGAAAAGAGCAGCCCGCCCACCTTATAATCCGTCACCACCTTGCGAAGCAACTCGCGGTTGGCCGCAGTCGGCTGCGGGGCAATGGTGTAGATGAACAACTGGCCGATACGCTCGCGCAGCGTCATGCCCTGTAGCACCGAGTCGACCCACTGCAGGCACTGCCGGTTGTGACTGAGGGCGTTGACCAGATGGGGGTGCAGGTCGGCAAGCCCGTCGAACGACCGGGGCCGGCCACCGGCATCGGGCATCAGGCGGATGCCAAGCGCCAGGTATAACAGAAGGATGAAAAGACGTTTCATGGCGTATCGTTCTATTATATACTGATAATCATCTGTTTATAAAATTCCCCCGCTCTTTCCCGGAAAATCCCCTCGGGTAGCAAATGCTACCCCCTCGGGTAGTAAATGCTACCCCCTCGGGTAGCGACTGCTATCCCCTCGGGTAGTGAATGCTACCCCCTCGGGTAGCGACTGCTACCCCCTCGGGTAGCGACTGCTATCCCCTCGGGTAACGACTGCTACCCCCTCGGGTAGTAAATGCTACACCGTGGTGCAGTGATTGCTACACCGTGGTGCAGCGGCGGCTACACCTTCGGGCGTCCGGAACTGCCCCGTCACTCCCGTTTCAAGCTCTCGAATATCAGCTCCTGGATGTCGGTGCGTATGTCCATGTCGACCAGCGTGGAGTTCCACACGTTGGGGCAGATGCGGTTGCTCAGGAAGACGTACACCGTCCGGCTGTCCGGGTCGACCCAGGCGCAGGTGCCCGTAAACCCGGTATGGCCATACACGCCTTCGGGAGCCGACGGGGCGCACGGGCTGCGCTGCACGATGCCTACGTCGGGGCGGTCGAAGCCCAGTCCGCGGCGGCTTATCAGGGACTTTTGGGTGGTGAACAGCCGGCATGTCTCCGCGCTGAGGTAGCGTTTGCCGTCGAGCTCCCCGCCGTTCAGCAACATCTGATAGATGCGCGCCACTTCGGCTGTCGTCGAAAACAGTCCGGCATGGCCTGCCACTCCGCCCAGGAAAGCGGCCGCCTCGTCGTGGACGTAACCACACAAGTCCTGCCGGCGGAGGAAGTCGTTGAAGGCCGTGGGCATGACATCGGCTTTCGTGTAGCGCCGCAAGGGCAGGAACAACGTGCGTTGCAAGCCCATCGGGGCATAAAATTCCTTATCGAGATACACATCCATGGGAAGCTGGGTGATGTGCTCCACTACCTGCTGCAATAAGATGAAGCCAAGATCGCTGTACACGTAGCGCTTGCCCTCGAGCTTGGCCCGGGCAATGGCACGAAGCATGTGGTCCTTGAAGCTTGCGTTCAGCCACATTCCCTCGGCCACAGGTAGGGTATGGGTGGCACTCTCCTTGTCGGACATCATGCCCCGCTTGAACTTGAAGTCCGAGCAATAGTAACTGTGCTCGCTCACCTGTGTGCGGTGCCACTCGTCTTTCCAACTCTGTGCATAGGGACCATGCACCGATCGGGGGTCGATGGCATCGACATAGAAGCGGAGGTAAGGGGGCAGGCCCGACTCATGCAACAGCAACTCGCGGATGGTGATGTTCCGCTTATCCGTTCCCCGCAGGAAGGAGAGGTACTTGGAAGCCTTGTCGTCCAACTTCAGCCGACCTTCGTCATACAACTTCATTACAGCCAGCAGGGTAGCCGTGGTCTTGGTCAGCGAGGCCAGATCGAACATATCGGTAGCCCGCACCGCAGTGCTGTCTGTGGGCGAATGCACGCCAAAGCCCTTGTCGTACACCGCATGCCCATCCTTCAACACCAGGATGCGGCAACCCGGATAAGCCCCGGCCTGCAATCCCTTTAAAGCCACCCCGTCGATGCGCTGCAGCACATACGACTTCATGCCGTAATCATCGGGCACCACCGCGCCTGCCTTCATGCCCGGCACGATGTCGCATCCCGTGCCTGCGGGGAAGAGCCGTCCTATGCTCATCGACAACCGCCCGTTTGCCCCTGCCTTGCCAAAGAGCACTTGCGCCACATGAGCCTGCACATCGGGCTCGGCCGAATGGGCCAGCACTACCGCGCAAGCCTTCTCCAAAGCCGGCGTGAGCAACGACAATGGCCTGTAGGAGGTGAAGCAGGCATAGACCACCGCCGCCGGCAGATTCAGGTTGGCAAGGAAAGCCACATTATCTTCACCAATATAAGTAAAGCCCGCCAGACTGACCACCACACGGTTATAGGCAGACAAGGCTTCGCGCACCTTGGCCCTTGCTGCTTCGTCGGCATTCCATGACAAACGGTAAACATCCGCTCCCCCCAGTTGCTTCATGGCCGACACGAAGGCAGAGTCTTCGGCCACCTGCCCGCCCATGCTGAGCACGGCAATCTTTGACCGACCGGCAGCAAGCGGCAAGACATCGAAATAGTTGTTGAGCACGGTGACCGACGCCTTGCGCAGCCGTGAAGCCAAATCGCGTGCGCCTTCCGTGTCAATGCGGTAGCCAAGCCCGCTTATCTGCAACTTGCGCTGCTTGCCCCGCAAGCCCAACAGATACTTACACGTCAGTACCTTCCGGCATTTCTCATCGATAAGCGCTTCCGGCACCTCACCCGAACGGACAGCACCGACCAGCTCGTCCAACGCCTCTTTGGCCGAGAATTGCACCAGCAGCATGTCGTTGCCTGCCAGCACGGCCTTGGTGTAATAGCCGGAGATGCCGGTCACTCCATTCATGTCCAAGGCATCGGTAAACACCAATCCCTCGAAGCCCATTTCTTCTTTCAGCAAACCGGTTATCACCTTGTAAGAAAGCGAAGATGGCAGCACACTGTCCGGCTCAATGGCAGGCACCTGCAAGTGTCCCACCATCAGTCCCCCAAGCCCGGCCCGAGCCATGGCCTTAAAGGGATAAAGCTCAATGCTATCCAGCCTATGGCGGTCGCCCCACACCACGGGCAGCACTTTGTGTGAATCGCTATCCGTATCTCCATGGCCGGGGAAATGCTTGGCCACAGACAACACGCCACCAGCCTCCAGACCGCGCCCGTAGGCCACCGCTTTTGCGGCCACCGTCTCCGGATTCTCACCAAAGGAGCGGATGTGTATCACAGGGTTCAGCGGATTGGTATTGACATCGACCACCGGGGCAAAGTTGACCGCCACCCCCAACTCACGCAGCTGGCGTGCCACTTCGCGGCCGTATGCTTCAATCAGTCCATTGTCGGTGATGCACCCCAAGGCCGCATTCTTCGGATACTGGGGCGTACCTTTCAGGCGCATGGCAAGCCCCCACTCTCCATCGAACGTCACTATCAAGGGAATACGGGCATTACTTTGGGCAAGGTTGGTCAAGATAGCTTGTTCTTCGGGCGTACCCAGGCCAAAAAGCAGGCCGCCTATCTTGTCTTTCTTGACCAGCTTCTTTATTTCTTTTTTATTCTCCTTGGTTTCTTCCGCCATGACTTTGGCAACCAGCAGCTGGCCCACTTTCTCCGGTAGGCTCAAGCGCGAAAACACCGAGTCTACCCACTGTCGGCATGCTCCGTCGGCCACCGAGGGCAGATACTTGCCGCTGGTTTGCGCTTGCAAAGAAAGAACTGCACACAGGCATATCCCAACACAGGAAAAGGCTATACGTTTCATCATGCTTTACACTCCTTACATTTCCGGTTTTTCACATATCCACTTTCAGTTTTTACTTTTGCACGACGTCCAGGTCGATACGCCCTACATACACGCCGTTTTTCCCGCTATGCAACAAGGGCACTTCGCGCCCCTCTACATTACGGTAAAGCATGGGCTTCTCCATAAACGTATGTGTATGGCCACCCAGCACCACGTCAATGTCTTTCGTCGCGGCTATCAGGCGCTCATCGTCCATACCATCGGCTTCATCACTAAGACGGGCTCCCAAGTGGGACAGGCACACCACCACATCGCACCCCTCTTCTTCTTTCAGCAAGGCCGCCACGCGGCGGGCAGTTTCCACTGGGTCGTTGTAAGTGATGCCTTTGCAATTGGCCGACGCTACCAGCCCTTGCAGACGCGGGCTGAGGCCGAAGACCCCGATGCGCAGCCCGAAGCGTTCCAGCACCACGTAGGGCTTGACCAGTCCTTCGAGCACCGTGCCCGACACATCGTAATTGGCACACACCACCGGGAACTCCGCCATGCGGAACAGGCGGGCCATGTTGTCCAGTCCGAAGTCGAACTCGTGGTTGCCTATCGTCATGGCGTCGTACTTCATCAGGTTCATCATCTTTACTTCCAGCTCGCCACGGAATATATTATAATATGGTGTGCCCTGCGATATGTCGCCGCAATCAAACAGCAAGACGGCCGGATGCTCCTGCCGGAACTGCTTCAGGAAGGTGGCCCGGCGCACCGTGCCGCCCATGCCCGCGTTCGCGTCGGCAGCCGTGGGGGCTACCGGCTCTATGCGGCTATGGGTGTCGCTGGTTTGCAGGATGACCAGCCTCTGCGTTTGCGATGCCGCCGGCAGCAGGAACAACAATGCCGCCACGGCCAATATCATAATACGTTTCATAAGACAAAAATAGCTTTACTGTTTTTCTATGAGCGTGATGGTTTCACATATCTTGATGCGGCCATCCAGGTGCGAAGTAACCGCCCGGTGGACCGACGCCTGCTGCCTGACGTAGCGCATGAATACGTCGCGCAGCACCATGTCGGCAGGAAAGACCTTCTCCTCGGCCTTGGCCAACGACGGCATGCCATCGTTGCCTTCCGCCAGGTAGTCGATGGTGGCCACGGTGTACATCCTGCCCTCATCCACGGGCTGCCCTGCCACGATGGCTTCCAGCAGTTTGCCGTCCGCACTGATGTGCAAGCAGGCACCGCTCAAGCCTTCGCCCCCCTTGGCTGCCATCTCGGCAAACAGCCGGTTGAGCACACTGCCCTTCATGGTAAGCACGCAGAGGGCATTCTCGAAGGGAAGTATCTCGTAGACGTCTTCTACCGTGATGTCGCCCTTGGACAAGGGATTGCGTATGCCGCCAATGTTCATCACCGCCACATCCGCCGGATGCCCCAACACGCCTTCGGCTGCCTCCCGCAACACATCTGCCACAAGGTTGGACAGCAGGCTCTCGGGCCTCTCACGGTCCATATCCATGGCCGAGGTACCCAGTCGCGCGTTCATTACACTGTCTTTCCGGGCCTTGTAGGGAGCCAACAAGGCCACCGCTTCGGCATCGGGAGCCGCATCCCACACGCTATCCATGGCAATGCAGCCTCCGCCAGCATAAGTCACCACGCTGCCCGTGCGGCACGATGCCACGACAAGCCCCATACCCAGCAGGAGCAGGGCAGAAGCACACATCAAAACATATTTCTTCATTATGAACATGTATTTCTCACGTGCAAAGATACTTCATCTTTTTTCCACAAACAAGAAGCGGTGCCAGATAATCTGCCTCCCCGATACACCCACCCCCTTCCGTCTACGCCATCAACCCATTGAAAAGCAACAGGATAGCACCGTACGGCAGTCTGCAATAAAAACGCGAGACAGCCCTTTGCTTAGTGACGGATTACCCTTTTCTCAGCGACGGAGCACTAACGGCTTAGCGACGGAACGCTAACGGCTTAGTGACGGAGCGCTATGTTTTTAGCACTATGGCACGGGGATTCATCTGCCTAAAACCGGGATTAACGGCAGGCGGGCAAAAAAAATCAGGGCATACATTTGTGTATCTGGCAAATAATTCGTTCCTTTGCAACCGCTTTCGCGCAATCGCTGTCAGGAAAAACAGAGAGAAGCCTGGTATGTTGCGTTGTAACGATGAACAATTTAATAGACAAAAGACATGGATTTGATTAAAATTGCAGAAGAAGCATTTGCTACCGGCAAGCAGCACCCCAGTTTCAAGGCTGGCGACACGGTTACCGTAGCATATCGTATCATTGAAGGCAACAAAGAGCGTGTTCAAGCATACCGCGGCGTTGTCATCAAAATCTCCGGCCATGGTGAAAAGAAGCGTTTCACCGTTCGCAAAATGTCGGGAACTGTAGGTGTAGAACGTATCTTCCCGCTGGAATCGCCGGCTATCGACCACATCGAAGTAAACAAAATCGGTAAAGTACGCCGCGCCAAGCTGTACTACCTGCGCAAACTCACAGGCAAGAAGGCCAGAATCAAAGAGAAAAAGGTCATCAACGGATAAATCTCCAACGATTCGACATACAAAAAAGCTCCAACATTGTGTTGGAGCTTTTTTTATGCCGCCAAAAGCCTGTTTTACTTCTGGCGGATAAATATGTTGATAGGAGTACCAGTCAAGTTCCAGCGCTCACGCATCTTGTTTTCCAAAAAGCGCCGGTAAGGCTCCTTGACGTATTGCGGCAAGTTGGCGAAATACACAAACGAAGGCACTTGGGTATTGGGAAGCTGAGTGATGTACTTTATCTTGATATACTTTCCCTTAATCGAAGGAGGCGGATAGGCCTCGATGAGCGGCAGCATTTCTTCGTTCAGCCGGGCAGTAGGAATGCGCGTATGGCGGTTGTCGTACACCATGCGGGCTGCCTCAAGCACTTTAAAGATACGTTGCTTGGTCAACGCCGACGCGAAAATAATGGGGAAATCGTTAAACGGCGCCAGACGGTCGCGAATGGCATTCTCAAAAGTCTTGATGACCTTTGTATCTTTATTCTCCACCAAGTCCCACTTGTTTACCACCACTACCAAACCTTTGGCATTCTTCTGTATCAACGAAAAGATGTTCAGGTCTTGACTTTCGATACCACGTGTGGCATCCAGCATCAGGATGCACACATCGGAGTTCTCGATGGCACGGATAGAACGAATTACAGAGTAATACTCCAAATCCTCATTAACCTTGCTTTTCTTTCGGATACCGGCAGTATCTACCAAATAGAAATCGAAACCGAACTTATTGTAGCGGGTGTAAATTGAATCGCGCGTCGTACCCGCTATTTCTGTCACGATATTGCGTTCTTCTCCAATAAAGGCGTTAATAATGGACGATTTCCCGGCATTAGGACGCCCCACAACGGCAAAACGCGGGATGTCTTCGTCCAAAATCTCAGATGTCTCTTTCTTGAACTTCCCTACAATCAAGTCCATCATATCGCCCGTTCCACTACCGCTCATGGCCGATATGCAATACGGATCGCCCAACCCCAAGCTATAAAACTCGGCGGCATTGTATTGCCAATCGTAAGAATCGGCCTTATTGGCAATCAGCAACACAGGCTTCTGCGTGCGCCGCAAAATGGCAGCCACCTCCTGGTCAAGGTCTGTCACCCCATTCTGTACATCTACCACAAACAAGATGACATCGGCTTCGTCCACCGCCATCAGCACTTGCTTGCGTATCTCCCCCTCAAAAATATCATCCGAATTTACAACCCATCCACCGGTATCCACCACCGAAAACTCACGTCCCAGCCACTCGCTCTTTCCATACTGGCGGTCGCGAGTCGTTCCAGCTTCTTCGTTCACAATCGCCTGACGCGTTTTGGTCAAGCGGTTAAACAACGTAGATTTTCCCACATTGGGGCGCCCTACAATGGCTACTAAGTTTCCCATACACTATATTTATTCTGAATGAAATGACAAGTCAACAGTTCTGTTAATCCAACTGATAACCAAAATTCCGCAGTTCTTTATCCGAATTGCGCCAATCCTTATCAACCTTCACAAAGGTCTCCAAGAAAATTCTTTTCCCGAAAAAGCGTTCCAAATCGCAACGTGCTTCCGTAGACACTTTCTTTAAAGCCCTCCCCTGCTTACCAATGATTATGCCCTTCTGCGAATCGCGCTCCACATAAATCACGGCATTGATATGTATGCTTTTAGGACCTTCCTTAAATTGCTCGACTACAACCTCTACGGAATAAGGGATCTCTTTATCGTAATACAACAGGATTTTTTCTCGTATGATCTCTGTTACAAAGAAGCGTGCAGGCTTATCTGTCCACTGGTCTTTGTCAAAATAGGGTGGCGAATCGGGCAACAAATCCTTCACACGCTTCATCACATAATCTACGTTGAACTTGTGAGATGCCGAAATAGGAATAATCTCGGCTTTGGGCAGCAACCGATTCCATGTTTCAACCAATGCCGTCAGTTTGTTTTGGTCGGTTAAATCAATCTTATTAATCAACACCAGAACCGGAACATCCATTTGCTCCACTTTCTCCATAAAGTCATTATGCTTATCCGGAGTTTCCACCACATCGGTGACATACAACAGTATATCCGCATCTGTCAAAGCCGAAGTAGAGAAATTCAGCATGGATTCCTGCAACTTGTAATTAGGTTTTAACACCCCAGGGGTATCGGAAAACACGATCTGCATGTCATCCGTATTGTAAATTCCCATAATGCGATGCCGTGTTGTCTGCGCCTTAAATGTTGCAATAGAAATACGTTCGCCAACCAATGCGTTCATTAAAGTCGACTTGCCCACATTGGGATTTCCTACGATATTTACAAATCCTGCTTTATGCATGACCTTCTGTTGTTTTGTGTTATGACAAAAAAACGCATCGAATGAAAATAGGATGCGTTTTTCTAATTGGATTATCTCAAGAATAGCTATCTATAAGCAGCGAAATTACTGTTTCTTCCCATCATAACCCCACTTCACATAAACAGCTCCCCATGTAAATCCTGCACCAAACGCAGTAAAGATAATGTTGTCCCCCTTCTTCAGTTTATCTTCAAAATCCCATATACATAAAGGAAGGGTTCCCGCACTGGTATTTCCATAATGCTCGATGTTGATCATCATCTTTTCATGAGGAACTTCCAACCGATGAGCCACAGCATCAATAATACGAAGATTAGCCTGATGAGGTACGACCCAGTCGATAGAATCTTTATTCAGTCCATTTCGCTCTGCAATCTCTGCACTGACATCCGACATGTTGGAAACCGCATACTTGAAAACCGTACGCCCCTCTTGATAGATGTAATGCATGTGGTTGTCAATCGTAAAATAAGAAGGAGGACACACCGAACCACCCGCCTTCATATGCAAGAATGGCAAGCCTTTACCATCTGTCCTCAAAATTGCATCCATAATGCCGACATCCTCTGTCGTAGGTTCTAACATGAAAGCTGCTGCACCATCGCCGAATATCGGACAAGTCGCACGATCTGTATAATCTACCATCGAGGACATTTTATCAGCCCCCACAATAATTACCTTCTTATATCTTCCTGAACGAATAAAGTTTGCTCCCGTTTCCATCGCATAAAGGAAACCACTGCATGCAGCCTGCAAATCGAATGCAAATGCATTTTTCAAATGCAGCTTGTCACACAAGATGGAAGCAGTAGAAGGGAAATGATAGTCGGGAGTAGTAGTAGCAACAATAACCAAATCGATATCATCGGGATTAGAACCGGTGCGCTGCATCAATTGTTTTGCTGCTTTACGCGCCATATAAGAACTTCCCAAACCTTCCTCATTCAGTATTCGCCTTTCCTTAACCCCGATACGGGTCATAATCCACTCGTCGTTGGTATCTACCATCTTGGAAATCTCATCATTCGTCAAGACATAATCAGGTACATATCCGCCGACACCCGTAATTACTGCATTTATCTTTTCCATTAAAATTCTTTTAACAGATAAAAGTACCTAAACAACGGCAGTCCAAAAAGGTTTGTTTTTACAATCCATAAATACAAATCTTTTTAGACGTCCGCAATTTAAGTACAAAATGATTTTTGCCCTGTCTGTCAGACAGCAGCCTCTTTTTCAATAGCGAGTTTCCCTCTATAATAGCCACATGCACCACACACAGTATGATATACATGCCACTCACCGCAATTCGGGCAAATAGCCAGCGTAGGAGCTACAGCTTTATCATGAGTTCTTCTCTTTGCAGTTCTTGTTTTTGACTGTCTTCTTTTAGGATGTGCCATTTTTCTAAAACTTTAATTGTTATCTAATATTTTCTTTAATTCATTCCAGCGCGGATCTATTGGAGTATCCTCTTTCACCTCCAGCATATCATCAGCATTTTCCGAAATATCCGAATCACTCTCGTCATCAGACAAGACTCTCAAATGCTTATTCAACGCACGACTCATCAACTTGTTACATTTCCCCGGAGCATGCACATGCTTCATAGGGATAGCCAAGACAACAAACTCATACATGAACCATGCAACATTGATAATACCTTCATCTTCAGGAATAATAATCAGATTATCATTTTCCTCCGCATACTCCGCACCAAACTTCACGACCAATTCATCTTCCGACGTAATAGGCTGTTCCATTTCATCCAAACAACGATCACAAGGAACCCATACGATCCCATCTGTTTGGAAATGCAACTCAAAAGCGCGAGAAGTTTTCTTAACGGATAATACGACATTTACATAGCCTTTATTGAGGTCCGGATTATTAATATCCGCAAAAAACTGATTATCCAAAACGAATTCATATCTACATGAATCCGCTTGCATTCCTTTCAAGTCTATCTTATATTTATCAAACTTGCCCAATACTCCATCATTTAATTCGGGCGACAAAGATACAAATAATTCTCCTCATAATATACATTTTAAGCCTGAAATATTTGAGATAGAGTCTTTCAAAAGCCAATTACTCACCAATTACCAAAGATTGCAAACAAAAAAGAAGAAAAGAAAGACATTTTATCACTCATTCAATCCTTATAAAATAAATCACAAGAAGGTATAAGTTAGTAAACCAACCGGTTTCTCACAGACAAACAGACAGACACATCCAAAACAAGAATCCCCTCCCCGCTCATCACGCGGGGAAGGGACCCATCTGGAAAACGGCGGCGACCTACTCTCCCACTGTCACGCAGTACCATCGGCGCGCACG
>CALUIF010000037.1 GCA_944320635.1 uncultured Bacteroides sp.
GCTGTTAATTCAAAACAGAATCTTTCGGCTATTGAAAGAAAAGGCTTACTTTTGCAAAGAAAACAGATACAGATATACACATTGGCATGATACTACTTTCGCAGGTTTTAGAGAGGCTGGTGGAGGCAGACACAAACTTGTTGCTCCTCATCAACGGGATGCATAGTGAGTTCTTCGATAGCTTTATGAGTGCTTACAGCGGCAAGCTGATATGGATTCCGCTGTATGCGTCCATACTTTATGTGATATTCCGCAACTTTTCGTGGAAGGTGACTCTGCTGTGTGTGGTGGCCGTGGCATTGACCATTACATTTGCCGACCAGGTATGTTCTTCTGCCATCCGTCCGGTGGTAGAGCGCCTGAGGCCTTCCCGTACGCCGGAACTTGCCGACCTGGTACACATTGTAGACGGTTATCGCGGAGGGCGTTATGGCTTCCCGTCGTGCCATGCGGCCAACACATTTGGCCTGGCATGCTTCTTGGGCCTTCTGCTGCGCAAGCGTTGGCTCACGGTGTACATGGTGGTATGGGCATTGCTTACCTGCTATTCGCGTGCATATCTTGGCGTGCATTATCCCGGCGACCTGCTTGTGGGCGCACTGGTAGGCTCGGCCGGAGCTGTGCTGATGTACAGCTTGTTTGTATGGATAAGCCGCTACAAGCGCCCCCGTGTGGTGCAGGGCTACGCATGCCCCATTGCCGTGGGCTTGCTGCTGACGGGCGGAATGCTGGTTGCCCCGCTTTTCATGTAGGAATATGCTGTCCCCGCAACGGCTGTAAAGGTTTCACATTGTTTTTTAAGTAATATTAGTTGCCTTAGTTAATTTATTGCCGTACTTTTGGGAGCGTAAAAACGAAGTGCTTTTCTGTGCCGTGGGAAAGGGACTTCGGTGACTGATATCATGCAATATATTACATATTTATAAATAGAATCATATGGCTGAAACAATTGATATCCGCGAACTGAACGAGCGGATTGAAAGACAAAGTTCTTTCATCACCAACCTTACTACGGGTATGGACCAGGTTATTGTAGGTCAGAAACACTTGGTGGAATCTTTGCTGATAGGTTTGTTGTCCGACGGGCATGTGTTGCTGGAGGGTGTTCCCGGATTGGCAAAGACATTGGCCATCAAGACGCTGGCTTCTTTAATAGATGCGAAGTATAGCCGTATTCAGTTTACTCCAGACTTGTTGCCGGCCGACGTTATCGGTACGATGGTATACAGCCAGAAGGACGAAAGTTTCCAAGTAAAGAAAGGTCCCATTTTTGCCAACTTCGTACTGGCCGATGAAATAAACCGTGCCCCTGCCAAAGTGCAGAGTGCGCTTTTGGAGGCTATGCAAGAACGGCAGGTGACCATCGGGAAAGACACCTTCCCGTTGCCGGAACCTTTCTTGGTATTGGCTACGCAGAACCCCATTGAGCAAGAAGGCACTTATCCATTGCCCGAAGCGCAAGTGGACCGTTTTATGCTGAAGGTGGTGATTGACTATCCGAAACTGGAGGAGGAAAAGCAAATTATCCGTCAGAACATCACTGGCGACAAAATAAACGTACGGCCTATCTTGAAGGCTGAGGAAATCATTGAGGCACGCAAAGTGGTGCATCAGGTATATCTTGACGAGAAGATAGAAAAATACATTGTAGATATTGTCTTTGCCACCCGATATCCGGAAAAGTACGACCTGAAGGAACTGAAGGATATGATAGGTTTCGGCGGTTCGCCACGTGCTTCCATCAACCTGGCTTTGGCGGCACGCAGCTATGCGTTCATCAAGCGGCGCGGCTACGTAATCCCCGAAGATGTGCGTGCAGTGGCTCACGATGTGCTGCGCCACCGCATCGGCCTGACGTACGAAGCAGAGGCAAGCAACCTGACTTCGGACGAAATTGTAAGCAAAATCTTGAATAAGGTGGAAGTGCCTTGATGAACACAATGCGTGCGAATGAATGGAAACGACTGAATTATTGAAAAAAGTCCGCCAGATAGAAATAAAAACGCGCGGGTTGTCCAACAATATCTTTGCGGGACAATATCATTCGGCTTTCAAAGGCAGGGGAATGGCCTTCTCGGAAGTGCGTGAATATCAGTTTGGCGATGACATACGCGACATAGATTGGAATGTGACCGCACGTTTCCACCGGCCCTACGTAAAGGTGTTTGAGGAGGAACGTGAGCTGACGGTCATGTTGGTGATCGATGTATCAGGAAGTTTGGAGTTTGGCACGGTAAAACAGATGAAGAAAGATATGGTGACGGAAATTGCGGCAACGCTGGCGTTTTCCGCCATACAGAACAACGATAAGATTGGCGTTATCTTTTTTTCAGACCGCATAGAGAAGTTCATTCCGCCCAAGAAGGGACGCAAGCACATCTTATACATCATCCGGGAACTGCTGGATTTCCATCCTGAAAGCCGGGGTACCAATATCCGTATCGGGCTGGAGTATTTGACCAACGTGATGAAGCGCCGTTGCACGGCGTTTGTACTTTCGGACTTCATGGACGCGGAGAACTTTAAAAACGCCATGACTATAGCCAACCGCAAGCATGACGTAGTAGCCATCCAAGTGTATGACCGCCGGGTAGAAGAACTGCCTGCCGTGGGACTGATGAAGGTAAAAGACGCAGAGACCGGAAGGGAGCAATGGATAGACACTTCTTCGAAAGCTGTGAGACGCACTCATCACGAATGGTGGGTGAACAGACAAGCCGAACTGAACGATACGTTTACCAAAAGCAATGTGGACAACATATCGGTGCGGACAGACCAAGATTATGTAAAAGCATTGATGGGACTGTTTGCTAAACGAAATTGATAGGACAGGAGAAAAATGAAAAGATACTTATTTCTGATAATCCTCGCACTGGGCTGGACAGGTTTGCATAGAGTTAATGCACAATCGGTGACGGTAGACGCGACAATCGACTCCTTACAGATTTTGATTGGCGAGCAGGCGAAAATAAAGCTTCAGGTATCGCTCGATGCCGACAAGCGGGCTATTTTTCCCGTTTATCCGGATACCATGGTGCGTGGTGTGGAAGTTCTTGACGTAGCTAAACCAGATACGCAATGGCTGAATGACGGACGGCGGACCTTAATCACGCAAGAATATACCATCACGTCTTTCGACTCGGCCTTGTACTATCTGCCGCCAATGGAAGTAATGGTAGATACCCAAAAGTATTACTCCAAGGCATTGGCACTGAAAGTGTATTCCATGCCTGTCGACACATTGCATCCCGACCAGTTTTTCGGTCCCAAAGAGATTATGTCGGCACCTTTTGCGTGGGAGGACTGGTATGTGGCCATAGCATGCGTGTTGCTGTTTGTACCTTTCCTGCTTTTGTTGATTTATCTGGTAAAACGCATTATGGATAATAAACCTATAATCCGTAAGGTTAAGGTTGAGCCGCAATTGCCTCCCCACCAACTGGCCATGCAGGAGATAGAACGAATCAAGGGAGAAAAAGCATGGCAGAAGGGGATGTCGAAGGAGTATTATACGAAACTGACTGATGTTCTTCGCGCTTATATCAAAGGGCGCTTCGGATTTAATGCTCAAGAAATGACGTCGTCTGAGATTATTGACAAGCTGCTGGAAGTGAACGATAAAGAGGCGATAAACGATTTGCGCGAGCTTTTCCAGACCGCTGATTTGGTGAAGTTTGCCAAACATACTCCTTTGATGAATGAAAATGACGCCAACTTAGTAAATGCTATCGACTTTATTAACGACACTAAAGAGAAAGAGGATGAAAATGCCAAGCCACAGCCTACCGAAATTACGATTGTGGAGAAGCGTTCGCTACGCACTAAGGTACTGTTGGGAGTAGGGATTGCAGTATTGGCAGGTGCATTGATATGGTCGATAATTTATGTGGCTGGAGAATTGTACAATTACCTTGCTTGAGTATTCGTCCGGAATACTCAAGCGCAGGTGTTTTGATGTATAATAAATTAAGTAAAATGTGATAGTATCATGGTTTTTGCCAATATCGAATATTTGTTTTTGTTGCTCTTGTTGATACCATATATAGTGTGGTATGTCATGAAACGCAAGAAAAACGAGGCGACTCTGCAAGTTTCAGACACACGCGTTTACGCCCATGCCCCCAAGAGCTATAAATACTATTTGTTGCATGTACCTTTTGCGTTACGCATCTTGGCATTAGCGTTGATTATTGTAGTGTTGGCGCGTCCGCAAACCACTGACAGCTGGCAAAACAGTGAAATAGAGGGTATAGACATCATGATGGCTGTTGACGTATCAACCAGTATGCTTGCCGAAGATTTGAAACCCAATAGGTTGGAGGCTGCCAAGGAGGTCGCAGCAGAGTTTATCAACGGACGTCCCAATGACAATATAGGTATCACGCTTTTTGCGGGCGAGAGTTTTACCCAATGCCCTCTGACGGTAGACCATGCTGTGTTGTTGAACTTGATAAAAGATGTAAAATGTGGTTTGATAGAAGACGGAACTGCCGTGGGTATGGGCATAGCCAATGCGGTGACCCGCTTGAAAGACAGTAAGGCAAAGTCGAAGGTCATTATCCTACTGACGGACGGAACAAACAACCGGGGTGATATTTCCCCCTTAACAGCTGCCGAAATAGCCAAAAGCTTTGGCATACGTGTCTACACCATCGGTGTAGGAACTAACGGAACGGCTCCTTATCCTTATCCTGTAGGTGGCACGGTGCAGTACGTCAATCTTCCTGTAGAAATAGACGAGAAAACTTTAACCCAGATTGCCAGCATTACAGAAGGGAATTATTACCGTGCTACAAGCAACTCGAAGTTGAAGGAGGTGTATGAGGAAATTGATAAACTAGAGAAAACGAAACTGAATGTAAAGCAATATAGCAAGCGCCAGGAAGAATACAAATGGTTTGCATTAGCGGCTTTCCTTTGCATTTTATTGGAAGTCTTGCTGCGCAATACTGTTTTGAAAAAGATACCGTAAAAAAAAGATAAATCAACATGTTTCGATTTGAAGAACCTGCATATTTATATTTGTTGCTACTATTACCCGTATTAGCAGCTTTATACATGTACTCTAATTATCGGCGGCGAAAGGCTATCCGTAAATTTGGTGATCCTGAATTAATGGCTCAGCTGATGCCTGATGCATCCCGCTATCGGCCTGATGTGAAGTTTTCCCTTGTTTTGCTTGCAATAGGCCTGTTTTCACTGCTGTTGGCACGTCCACAGTTTGGTTCTAAACTGGAAACTGTGAAGCGCCAAGGGGTAGAAGTTATGATAGCCCTTGACATTTCGAATTCTATGCTTGCGGAAGATGTCCAACCCAGCCGGTTGGAAAAGGCCAAAAGGCTGGTGGCACAGTTGGTGGATAAAATGCAAAATGACAAAGTTGGTATGATTGTGTTCGCGGGTGATGCTTTTACCCAACTACCCATTACAAGCGATTATATCTCAGCTAAAATGTTTTTGGAATCCATCAATCCTTCATTGATAACCAAACAGGGGACAGCTATCGCGGCGGCCATCAACTTAGCATCGCGTAGTTTTACCCCGCAAGAAGGGGTGGGACGCACCATTATAGTCATTACTGATGGTGAAAATCACGAAGGCGGAGTTTCAGAGGCAATAAAAACAGCCACGGACAAAGGCATACAAGTCAGTGTACTCGGAGTAGGACTGCCCGATGGTGCTCCTATTCCAGTGGAGGGGACTAATGATTATCGACGGGATAGGGAAGGAAATGTAATAGTGACCCGTTTGAATGAATCTATGTGTCAAGAGATTGCAAAAGAAGGAAAAGGCATCTACGTGCGGGTAGACAATACGAACAACGCCCAGCGAGCCATCAGTAAGGAAATAGACAAGATGGCCAAGGCTGATGTGGAAACACAGGTTTATACAGAGTTTAATGAACAGTTTCAAGCCGTGGCATGGCTCATCCTGCTCCTGTTAATGGCAGAAATGCTGATAACGGAATGCAAGAATCCTTTGTTCAAAGACATACATTTGTTTTCTAAACAAAAAATGATAGAAAAGTAGATTTTAGTATTATGATGGGATTCAGAAAATATATAGGAACACTTTTGTTATTGATAGTATCGGCATCGGCCTTTGCACAAAAGGCTGAACGAGATTATATCCGCAAAGGAAACCGGGCATACAAAGACAGCGTTTATGTGGATGCCGACGTGAACTATCGTAAAGCATTGGAAGTTAATCCAAAATCTACTGTATCCATGTTCAATTTAGGAAATACTCTCTTACAGCAGAATAAAGTACAGGAAGCGATGGAACAATATGCAGGTGCTGCCCGTGTGGAAAAAGACAAAATGAACTTGGCGCAGATCTTTCATAATATGGGAGTCATATACCATGTTCAGAAAGATTATGCCAAAGCGGTAGAAGCATACAAAGAGTCGTTGCGTAACAATCCGAAAGATGATGAAACCCGTTATAATTTGGCTTTAGCGCAAAAAATGCTGAAAGACCAGCAGCAAAACCAGCAAAATCAAAATCAACAAAGCCAAAACCAGCAAGACCAGCAAAAGAATCAAGACCAACAGCAGAATAAAGAACAGCAACAAGAAGATCAACAACAACCTCAGCAACAAGAAAATAAGGAAGACCAAATGTCAAAAGAAAATGCAGAACAATTGTTGAACTCCGTGATGCAAGATGAACGTGACGTACAAGAGAAGGTGAAAAAGCAACAAGTAATACAAGGAAGCAAGTTGGAAAAAGATTGGTAAAAGAGAGATTATCTATAATAAGAAGGCAAAATGAAAAAAATACTTTTAATATGGACAACCTTGGTAATGACCTGCATGTATGCGTGGGCCGATGGGAAAGTGTCGTTTACGGCATCGGCTCCCGATGCTGTTGCCGTAGGAGACCAATTCAGATTATCTTATACAGTAACTACCAATGAAGTGAGAAACTTTCAAGTGTCGAGCATAAAAGGTTTCGATGTATTGATGGGACCAAGCCGCTCCACACAAAGAAATGTGCAGATAATCAATGGAAAAACGACATCAACAAATAGTGTTACCTTCACTTACATATTGATGGCAAAAGCAGAAGGGGAATACACTATTCCGGGAGCAAGTATTACGGCTGACGGGAATCAAATGGTCTCCAATGCCGTAACAATCAAAGTGATTCCCGCTGATAAGACAACGTCTTCTCAAGGAGGAGGCAATGGCAATACATCGGCAAGTGGAAGGCAAGGTAAAACTATAGCAAACGATGATTTGTTTATCACTGCTACCGTAAATAAAACCAAAGTGTATGAACAGGAAGCTTTTTTGCTGACATACAAAATATATACTGCGGTAGACCTGCGTATGTTTGATAACGTGAAGCTTCCCGATTTCAAGGGATTTCATTCGCAAGAAGTAGAGCTTCCGAACAACAGGCGTTGGGGCTTGGAACATTACAAAGGCCGTAACTACCAAACTACCGTTTACCGCCAATTTGTACTTTTCCCACAACAAGCAGGGAAGCTGACAATAGAGCCTGCACGTTTTGATGCATCTATCGCACAAATGGTTGAGGTGGACGACCCGTTTGAGGCTTTTTTCAATGGCGGCAATAACTATGTTGAGATTAAAAAGACACTGATTACTCCACGTTTGACCATTGATGTTCAACCTCTTCCGGAAGGAAAACCTGCTAATTTTTCAGGAGGAGTAGGGGAATTCGATATCTCATCATCTATCAATACTACTAATTTGAAGACCAACGATGCTGTGACACTGAAGGTTGTGATTTCGGGAACAGGCAATTTGAAACTCTTGTCAGAGCCTGAAGTGAAATTCCCTGAAGATTTTGAAATCTATGACCCGAAGGTTGACAATAAGTCGCGTCTCACACAAGAGGGCTTGTCGGGAAGTAAAGTTATAGAATACTTAGCAATTCCTCGTACAGCAGGTACATACAAAATTCCTGCGGTCGAGTTCAGCTATTTCGATATTAAATCCCATTCTTACAAGACTTTGCTCACAGAAGAATATACACTGAACGTGGCAAAAGGCGAGGGTAATGCCCAACAAGTCATTTCTAACTTTACAAACAAAGAAGACTTGAAGGTATTGAACGAAGATATCCGCTACATTAAACAAGGCAATGTGAAACTGACAAGCAGAGGAGACTTTTTCTTCGGGTCGACTTCTTACTGGATGTTTTACGTGATACCAGCATTGGCGTTCATTGTGTTCTTCATCATTTACCGCAAACAAGTGGCCGCAAATGCTAATATAGCTCGCGTGCGTACCAAAAAAGCCAACAAAGTAGCTGTAAAACGAATGAAGCTTGCCGGGAAATTATTGAGTGAAAATAAAAAAGATGCTTTTTACGATGAAGTGCTGAAGGCTTTATGGGGATATATTAGTGATAAGCTGAACATCTCGCTTTCTCGCTTATCAAAAGACAATATAGAAGAAGAATTGCAAAATTATGGAGTAAACGAGGAACTTATAAAAGAATTTATAGACACATTAAATAACTGTGAGTTTGCCCGTTTTGCCCCAGGAAATGATAATCAGGCCATGGATAAGGTTTATACTGCGTCATTGGAGGTTATCAGTAAAATGGAAAATTCCATCAAACATTAAATAAAGGAGGCATGACAATGAAAAAAGGAATATTGTTTGTTGCATTAGGATGGATGTTTGCGATTGCGGTATTTGGACAGACCAACAATGATACGTTAGGAATAGATTCACTAACTCGCACAGATTTTTCAATAACGCAACAAAACGCAGCCGGTAACGTTACTAAAGCTCAAGGTGATAGTGCATATATGAAAGAGGATTATGCAACTGCCATCCAAATTTATGAAAAACTATTGGAGCAAGGAGAAGCTGCAGAGGTATATTATAACCTAGGAAATAGTTATTATAAAACAAGTGACATAGCACATGCCATTTTGAACTACGAACGGGCTTTAGCACTGCAACCTGGAAACTCAGATATCCAGGCAAATTTGGATATTGTGCGTTCTAAGACTATTGATAAGGTAACACCTATTCCTGAAGTATTTTTCGTTACTTGGATTAAAACCCTCATCAATTGTTTAAATTCTGATGCATGGGCAAAACTGGGCATTGTGTGTTTTTTCCTCTTGCTGACATTCACGGGGCTTTACTTTTTAGGTAAATCGGTTACTCTTAAGAAAGTAGGATTCATTGCAGCTTTGACCATGTTATTCTTATGTGTAATTAGCAATGTTTTTGCCAGCCAGCAAAAAAAAGAACGTCTAAGACAAGATAAAGCCATCGTATTGACTCCTAGTATTACAGTGCGGAGTACACCAAGCGAGAGCGGAACAAGCCTTTTCGTCCTACATGAAGGACATAAAGTAGAAATAAAAGACAATTCAATGCACGAGTGGAAAGAAATAAGACTTGAAGACGGCAAAGTGGGTTGGGTGCCTGCAAGTTCTATAGAAATCATCTAATTTCAATTCCGTATATCTTAAAAGACTCATATATAAGGAGATAATTGTTTCCCTTATATGGGTCTATTTTTTATTTTTACAAAGTGGTTTATAAACTTACTTCATTTTCCAAAAAAAATAAGGATTTTACTTGTCCTTGTTTCATTTTTTTTATAAGTTTATAGCGTGTTAGTGAACCTTAATCATATAAACCACAAAAAATTAGATAGTTATGAGAACAATTACTTTTAATGAACTTCGTAAAATCAAAGATGCTTTGCCTACTGGTAGCATGCATAGAATTGCTGATGAATTAAATATGGATGTAGATACCGTAAGAAACTTCTTCGGTGGACACAATTTTAAAGAAGGAAAAAGTGTGGGAATTCATTTGGAACCAGGTCCTGATGGCGGATTAGTCATGCTTGATGATACAACTGTTTTAGATAGAGCTTTGAAGATTCTTGACGAAGAAGCTAATGAATCAGCCACGATTGCTTAATTATAGAGCAGATTCCTGTAGAAGTCCCATTAGGTAAGTAAACAAAATTTATTAGGAAGATTCAGAGCCTGTTTAAATTTTGCTCAGCCTTATTTTGAGAGCCGTTTTCGAGGATATTTTTCTATTGTAATGAGGAATGTAGTGGGCTACGTGACGAAGAACAACAGAAGAAGAGACCGGGAAGAGACAAAGGTAAGACTGAATAAAAAGGGACATTCAGTAAATAGCATAAAATTAGCCAACTAATTCATACCTAAAGTATTGCGAATTAGTTGGCTTTTTTGTATCTTTAGGCATTCCCCCGAAAATAAGGAATGGCTCTACAGGCATATCTGCCGGCATTGCGGGGAGCTTGGCATAAGACG
>CALUIF010000038.1 GCA_944320635.1 uncultured Bacteroides sp.
CGCGCCAAGCTGAAAGACTAAACACGACTTTCTACATTTGATTAATATCACATCCGGGACTCCCCTGCAGGCATAGATCCTGCAGGGGAGTCTTTTTTATATCAACGCACAGAATAGTAAAAACGCATTGATTACCATTTGCAATAAAAATTAAAACATTTACTAACAAAAAGACAAACCGTGCATGCAAACGATTATAATTCGTAAAAGTATTCTAAAATATTCAATAAACCGAAGGACGCAGTTGGAGATTGCGGAAAGAAAAGCTATCTTCGCAACGTGATTTTTTTCATAGTATTAGATTTAAGGTTAACAAAGGCAGGGCTCGGCGGAGCCCTTTTTTATTTTAAGGCTCCGGCATAGATTGCTTCACTTTTTTCAGAAAGAATTGCACAATTATTCATGATTCCCATTTCTTTCCTAAATTCCGTCTTTCCTTTGTCTGCGGAAAAAAGTAGTAATTAACCTCAAAAGAAAAGCCTTATGAAAAAACTGCTACCTTTATGCGCACTGCTTACCGGCATGGTCTGCACATTGGCTTCGTGCAGCAATGATGACCAGCCGGGCACTTATCCGGGGGAAGGGAATGTACCGGAAGCTATACTGGAACAATTCAGGAACCAGTTTCCCGATGCAAAAGACGTAACGTGGGATAACCAAGCCAACGGATACTATACGGCCAACTTCACTACCGATGATAACCCACAAGGCAACAACACGGCTTGGTTCAACGAACGCGGACATTGGGACATGACCAACTATGACATCCCATTCATAGCCATTCCGCAAGCCGTGAGAGAGGCTTTTGAAGCCAGCGACTACGGACAAACAGACTCGGGCTGGCGCGTAGACGATGAGGTAGAAGTGCTGGAACGAAATGGAAATGAGACGCTCTACGTCATTGAAGTGCAAAGAAAAGAAAACGGGAAAGAGACTGAAATCGACCTGTACTTCACAGCATCGGGCGTGCTGGTCAAAGAACTGGCCGACGGCGGCAACCACATCCGCTATGAAGACTATCTGCCCCAACAGCCTGCCGGAAACATCGACAGCTGGCTGGAAAACAGTCCGTACAAGAATGCCGGCATTATCGACATCGAACATGAAGACGGGGGCACGGAAATAGAACTCATCTACAACGGCCTGAAAGTGGAAATATTATTCGACCGCAACCAGCAGTGGATATACACCAAAACAGAATACAAACGCCGCGACCAGAACCTTTTGCCGGAAGCCATACTGAATGCCGTGCAAACCGGCGAGGCTTGGCAAAACGGATACAACCGCCTGGAAGGCGTTGACTTCTATGAAACCGTCCGGTCGGGCAACTTTTATTGCATTGAACTGGAGAACCGTTTTGATGACGATGTAAAAATATACATGGACGAAAACGGCAACCTGCTGAGCCAGCGCCCCGATACTGGAACCGGCAATGAAGGCCAAGGCGAAATACCTGTGGAGAATGATATCAGGACATTCATCGAGACAAACTATCCGGGTGCTGTCATCTTAGACAAAGATTACGACCACGGGCTGCTGGAGGTTGAAATCCGCCACGAAGGCCTGGAGAAGGAGCTCAGATTCAACGGGCGCAATGAATGGCTCGGTTCGGAATGGGAAGTGCGAATCAGCAAGCTGCCTGCCGCTGTGAGACAAGCCCTCAGCGACAACGGTTACCGCCCGGACGATGAAGAAGCCACCTACATGGAAACCCCGGACGGGATGTGGTATGAGATAGAAGCCTACAAAGACCGCCGTGAATGGACGGTGTACATCAACCCGGACGGCATTATCCTTGACGAAAGGCTCGACAATTAAACCAAGCGGTACATGCCGCCTGCCAGAGCCTTGACCACTCCCTTCATTTCGAGCTCGAACAACAGGGCACTCACGCGGTTTACCGGAATGTTGGATGCCACGACCAGAGTGTTGATGTGCAGTTCGCCCCGCTCCATAAGAATACGCACTACGGAAGCCTCCTCCTCGGACAACTCGGGGAAGAGGCTTCGTTGCACATTGCCGGGGACGGTCTGTGCGTCGCGCTGTTCCCAAAGCATGGCTTTCATCAGGTCGGCTGCCGAAAGCAGCAAGGCCGCCTTATTGTCGCGTATCAGCCGGTTGCATCCCTCGGAGCAGACATCGCCCACACGGCCGGGCACGGCAAAGCAATCGCGGTTATAGGAATTGGCAAGATCGGCAGTAATCAGCGAGCCACCCTTGGCAGCCGACTCCACCACTATAGTGGCATCGCTCATGCCAGCCACAATGCGGTTGCGCTGCACAAAGTTATGACGGTCGGGTTGAGAGCCCGTAAGGTATTCCGTCAGCAGCCCTCCGTTTTCCAGCATCTCTATAGCCGTCCGCCGGTGCGATGAAGGGTAGATGCGATCCAATCCATGCCCGAGCACTGCCACCGTAGAGAGCCCGTTGGCCAGCGCCTCACGATGGGCACATACGTCAATGCCGTAAGCCAACCCGCTCACCACCAGCACATCGGGACACAAAGCAGACAGCTCGCGCAACAGGTCGGCGCAAAACTGCCTTCCATAATCGGTGGCACGGCGGGTACCTACGATGCTGATGACGTGCAGGCGGTTCAAATCGGCATTTCCCTTGAAAAACAGGGCTACCGGGGCATCGTCGCAATTACGCAAGCGGGAGGGATATGCTTCATCCATCAGCGTGATGCAGGCTATGTGGTTCTTTTCGGCAAAGGATAGTTCTTGTTCGGCCCGGCGGAAAGCCTCCGGATTGTCCAAGGCAGAGACCACCGACCGCGGCAAGCCGGGAAACAGGGCAGGCAGCTCCTGCCTGCGATTGAAAACAGCCGCCGCACTGCCCAGGTCTTTCACCAGCCGGTGGGCCAATATCGCACCCACTCCGTCGCATTGGGGCAGCACCAGGCTGCAAAGTCGTTCATCGGTATAAGTATTCATAGGTTAAATATTAAGTTATGCTATAATCCTTCAGCCGCAAATGACGCGGACCTTCTCTCATTTCCTTGCGGATAAGTACACGGGTGCCCCCTTAAAAGGACTTCAGCTGAAGTAAGGCTCGAAAATCTTATCAAACAGCTCGCTGCCACTCAGCCGTCCGCCTACCACGCAGACGGTTTCCACAACCGACTTGACGGCTACCTTGCCATCGCTCTTGCGGAAGATGTCCTGGTAAAAGACATACTTTATGCCTTCTTTCTTCAGGTAAAGTTTGGACAGAAATTCGTCGCCGCTGCGCAACGGTGTTTTGAAAGCCATGCTGATGCGTGCCACTACAGGGTCTACCCCCTGGCGGTGTAGCTCTGCAAAACTCACTCCCACGGACAGCAGGAACTCATGGCGCGTATGCTCCAGGTAGTGTTGGTAATTGGCGTTGTTCACAATGCCTTGCAGGTCGCATTCGTAGTCGCGCACCTTCATGGGCAGTTCGTAGATGTATTTGTCAGTCATCGGTTTGTATCAGTATTAAGAGAGGTTGTACATGCTTCTTCCGCCCGTGCCACCGGAGTATTGAAACACGCGCCACACCGGTTGCACACGTATTCCCAATGCTCCGTGCCCGGAGGAGCCGCCGTGAGCATGGTCATGACTGTAGCCAGCGCCGCGCGCCAACGCTTCCCACGCTTCAGGCGAAACTTGATATCGGCCGACCCGCACTGCGGGCAATACTTCAGTTGCTCGGGCACCATCTGGTTCTGCTCCAGTATAGCCATTGCCGCCTCGTAGTCGTCTTCATAGACAAAGATGTCCACACCGGCCACGTTGGACACAAAGCCACGCAAGACGCCGGACGTATTCTCGTTGTGAAGGGCGGAGGGAATGCCTTCATTCTCCAGCGCGCCTTGAATCAGGTGTGCCTGGAATGCATCGTTGCAGGTTATCAGTTTCCGTGTTTTCATCTAAATATATTAAATAAGTATATGTCCTATTATCCGCGCTGATGCTCCACGTCCAGCCCCTTGAAGCGTTTCAGCTCGTCGAGCGAAACGAGTTTGTAGAGCTTGTCGCTGGGGCGTATCTTCATGCACTTCATGGAGAAGTGCTCGCCTTTGCGCACTATTTGCACGGGCTTTAGTTCGACACGCGCCTCGTCCAGCGTGACATACTCGGCACCTGTCGTGGGGCCGGTGATGAGCAGCTTGTCGCCCACGCTTACCTCGGCAGCCTCCACTAGGAACTCGGCCACGCCTATCTTCGAGAAATAGCGTATGCCTTTGCCCACGTATATCTTGCGCTCGGTGGCTGCCGAGCCGTAGTTCTTCGTCCATTCCCCCAGCCGCTGTCCCAGGTAGTAACCGTTCCAGAAGCCCCGGTTGAACACGGTGGCCAGCCGGCGGTTCCAGTCTTCTATCTTCTCGTCGGTAAAGCTACCCTCCACGTAGGCACGGATGGCCTCCTTGTAACATTCCACCACCGTGCGCACATACTCGGGACCGCGCGCCCTTCCCTCTATCTTAAAGACGCGCACGCCGGCATCCATCATCTTGTTCATGAAGTGGATGGTCTTCAAGTCCTTAGGCGACATGATGTACTGATTGTCCACCTCCAGCTCGGCATTGGTTTCCTTGTCCGTCACGATGTACGACCGGCGGCACACCTGCATACACGCTCCACGGTTGGCCGAGCTGTTCATCTGGTGGAGCGACAGGTAGCACTTGCCGCTGACGGCCATGCACAGCGCGCCGTGGCAGAACATCTCGATGCGGATGGGCTGCCCCG
>CALUIF010000039.1 GCA_944320635.1 uncultured Bacteroides sp.
GTGCGACGTGGAAATTGCCCTTGGCGGCGTGAAAGGCAAGTCTGTGTCGGGCACCATCCTCACCACCGGAAACATTGATGACCACAACACCTTTGAGCAGCCGGACAAGGTGAAGCCTGCCGACTTCGGCGGTGCCCGCCTCAGTAAGGGTATGCTGAAAGTCACTCTGCCTGCCAAGTCTATTGTGACGCTCAGCATCCGCTGACAGGACATAAACAAGGCGCGGATTACGCGGATTTCACTGAAGATGGCTACGATGCTCATCCGTGGAATCCGCGTAATCCGCGCCTCACTGTAGAAAGGTATTAGCCCAGCAGCTCTTTCACCTTGGCGGAGATAGCCCGGCCTTCAGCCTGTCCGGCCAGCCGCTTGGTGGCCACACCCATCACCTTGCCCATGTCTTTGGCACTGGTGGCGCCTGTCTCAGCGATGATGGCGCGCAGGGCGGCCTCCAGTTCTTCGGGGGTCATCTGCTTGGGCAGGTAGGCTTCCATTACTTTCACTTGCGCCAGTTCGGCATCGGCCAGGTCTTGGCGTCCTTGCTGGATGTAGATTTCGGCAGCATCCTTTCCTTGCTTGGCCAGCTTCTGTATGAGCTTCACGGCGTCGGCATCGGCAAGGGTGTCGTTGGCTCCCGGTGCAGTCTTGGCTTCCAGAAATACCTTCTTGATGTTGCGCAGGGTTTCGAGGGCCACTTTGTCTTTGGCCTTCATGGCGGTTTTAATGTCTTCGCTGACTTTTTCAAATAAATCCATATTATTTTGGTTTTAAGTGTTATACATTCAGACGTCAGAATACTATCACACCGTTGTCTGTGTCTTCGGGAGCTTGAACTCCGGCTTGCAGCAAGTCGGCCTTTGCTTTTTCCTCCAGGTGGTTCAAGGTGTTTTTGTCGCGCAGGTAGGTGGGGCTGTCTTCTACCAGTCTTATCAGCTCTTCGTTGTCCAGGTTTTCGGGCTGGAACAGATAAAGGTGACGGCGGCGCGTGCGCTTCATGCGGCTTCCGGTTTCGCCATATCCGTATTTCTCGCGGCGGCTGCGACGGCGTTCCTCCTCCTCGGCTATTTTTTCCAGCTCTTCCTCGCTTTTCTGGGCAATGCGCTCGTCCATTTCCTTCATGTGGATGTCTTGTATGCCGAAGCCCGTGGCGAGCAAGGTCACTTTCACTTCTTCGCCCAGCGACTCGTCTTTCTCCACGCCATGCTTGGTCACGATGTCGCGGCTAAAGCGGCTCATGAACTCCTTTACCTCGTCCAGTTCGCTCATCATCAGTTGGCCTTTAGAACTGTATGATATGCACAGTACTACCTTCTTGGCATTGAAGATGTCGTTATCATTCAGCAAGGGCGAGGTCTGCGCGTCTTCTATGGCTTTGGTGAGCCTGCCCTCGCCACTGCCATAGCCGGTGCCGATAATGGCCACTCCTCCGTCTTTAAGCACCATGCGCACGTCGTTGAAGTCGAGATGCGTTTTCCCATGCATGGTGATAATGTCTGAGATGCTTTTGGCTGCCACCAGCACAATGTCGTCAGCACGGTCGTAGCCTTCCTCGAATCCCAGGGTGTTGTACACCTCTATCAGCTTGTCGTTCTTTACCACAACAAGGGCATCGACATATTTGCTGATTTCCTCCACACCGTCCAATGCCTGGTCTATCTTCCGGATGCCTTCCCAACTGTAAGGTATGGTGACGATGCCTACGGAGAGGATGCCCATTTCACGCGCCACCTTGGCTACGACAGGAGCCGCGCCCGTGCCGGTGCCTCCACCCATGCCTGCGGTGATGAATACCATCAGTGTACCGTCACTCAAACGCTCTTTGATTTCGTCGATGCTGTTTTCTGCTTTTTTACGGCCTTCATCGGGATTATTGCCGGCTCCAAGGCCTTCGCCCAGCAGAAGTTTGTCGGGCACGGGTGAGTCGTTGAGCGACTTGATATCGGTGTTGCATACCATGAAAGACACGCCTTCAATGCCTTCGTTATACATGTGACTCACGGCGTTGCAACCGCCGCCACCTACGCCTACTACCTTGATGATTTTTGGATTGTCGTTGGGCGTCAGGTCGAATTCTACTTTTATATTATTGTCCATGGTGTGTGTACTGTTTATGGTCGTTATTCCATTTTTTGGTCTTCAAACAAGGTTTCCGAGGTATTGTCGAAAAAGTTCTTGATTTTCCGTCCCCAGCCGTCTTTTTTCTTTTTTTCTTTCTCAGCCTGTTCCTTTTCACGACGTTTGCGTTCCGCCTCTTCCTGGTCACGCTTTATTTTGGCCTGGCGGGCGGCTTCTTCCTGTTTCTTCAGTTCCTCGTCGTCTTCAAACAGGCTTGTCTGTTCCGGCTCTTTGCCGGACGTTTCCGTCTGTTTCTCTTTTCCGCAGCAGTTCTCATCGCCTTGCGCCAGGAGTGCCAGCAGCATGTTCTGGCTTCCGTCCCTTTTCAGGCAACCTTCGGCATCCAGTATGTCCTGTTGCACGAATTTCACGGTTTTCACCTTCTCTTGCTGGCTCAGCTTGCGAAACAGGGCATCGAGGTTTTTCAGGTTGCTGCCCCCGCCGGTAAAGACTATTCCTGCAAAGAGTTTGTCGGCGTAACCCGACAATTGCAACAGGTGCCACACGTTGGCGGCTATTTCCTCGGCACGTGCGCCTACTATGTCGTTCAGCTTTGCCAGTTCCACGACGTGTCCGTTCTCCAACTTGCAGGTAGCCGGCGAGTCGGCTTCTTCCTCGTAGAGGGCGTCACCGTATTTCAGTTTCAGTTGTTCTGCCTCGTCCTCCTCTATTTTCAGGGTAGTAAGGTCGCGAGTGATATTGTTGCCCCCCAGCGGCAATACGATGAGGTAGCGCAACAGTTCGTTCTTGTACACTTGCAGGGTGGTAGTGTCTGCCCCGAAATCTACCAGCGCACAGCCCGAACGCATTTCACTGTCCGTCAGCACGCTCTTTGCCAGGGCGGTGGGAGCCACCAACAGGTCTGCCAAAGCAATGCCGGCCTGTTCAAGACTCAGCTCCAGGTTTTTCTTTGCAGAGGCACGTGCCACAATGTTCAGGAACTGCCCGGTGATGTTCTTGCCTGTCACGCCCACTGCGTCGGTGTACAGAGAGTTGTCTATCTTGTACTCCTGGGGTGCCACGTCGAGCACGCACATGTCTATCAGGGGCGTTTCCAGGTTTTCGTCACTGATGGTGTCTACCAGTTCTTGCGAAATGACGCTTTCCTCCTCCAATGTCCGGCTAACGTTGTTGGGCACGGTGCGTAGCGATTGCCCCCCGATACCCACGTAGACCTTGGCAATGGAACAGTCCAACTGTCCTTCCAGCCTGTCTACGATTCCGGTCAGTGCATGTGCGGCCTTGTCTATGTTGTAGACGTTGCCTTTGCGCATGAAAGATGCCGCATCCTCACAGGCGTATGCCAAGATGCGGATGCTCCCGTCGCTATTCTTCTGTCCGGCAATGCCGGATATCTTTGAAGAACCCAATTCAATAGCGGCAATAAATTCAGTAGTAGCCATATAGTGTATTATTTTCTCGATTATAATTTCTGTTCTGTCTATCAGTAAGTTATTAGCGTAGTATCGCTAACGTGTCAGCGCTCCGTCACTAACGCGTCAGCGCTCCGTCGCCAACATGCCAGTGCTCCGTCACCATCGCGGGGGAGTGGGGCGCTCACCTCTTGGTGCAGATAATCTGGTTGTCGAACTCCACGTTGATGCGCGAATACTTGTTCCAACCCACCCGGTTGAGGGCTTTCTCGTAGAAGGCTTTCACCCGCCGCAACTTGCTCTCGAAGTTGTCCAGCCGACCGAGGTAGATGAGGTGGTTGCCCACGCGGGGCACCAGTTCCACGGTGCCGTCGGCCAGGACGTGTATCTGCTCTACCTGCGCGTCCCAAAAGGGATCCCGTTGCAAAAATACGCCAAATTTATATAACTCCTTCACGGCAAAGGCTTTTTCTATCCGTCCCGTGGCAATGGCGCGATGGGCCACGCACCTGGCACTGGGGGGCATGACGTTGCCCTTGTTGTCGAGGTAGTAATTGTCGCCGTTGTCGCTCATGACGCGCAGTATGGGGATGCGCTGGCTCACCTCGATGTTGAGACTGCCGGCAGGCGTCTTATAGCACTCCACGCGGTCGATGAGGGGATGGCCGGCCAATGCCTGCTCAATGGCGCGGGTGCTTACGCTGTCGATGGGCCGGTTCAGCGGGCTGATGCCCTTCTGCCTAAGCAGGGCGGTCACTTCCTTCTTGGTGACGAAACCTGCATAGACGGTGTCTTTGATGACCAGCCGGATGTCGTGGCACACCTGCTCTGCCGGCTTCCGGTTGAAGAAGGTGACGGCAGCCACAATGTAGGCGGCGATGAGCAGCAGCAGGGTCGAGAGTAGTATCTTCTTGAACATAGGCATGCTAATGTATTAACAGGATGATGCATGGTCCGTTTTCTCCAGCAGCAGGCGGGCTATCTGGGGCGAGTAGTTGTCCAGGTCGCCGGCGCCCAGCAGTATCAGCACTTCCACGGGCTCCCTTGCCAGCAGGTTCAGCACCTCGGCCTTGGGGCAAAGGGTTTTCCTGATGCCGGGACGCAGGTGGTCGTAAATGAGGCGGCTGCTGACGCCGGGAATGGGTGCCTCGCGCGCCGGGTAGATTTCGGTGAGTATCACCTCGTCGAGCAAAGACAAGCTGTCGGCAAACTCACGGTAGAAGTCGCGCGTACGGGTATAGAGGTGGGGCTGGAACAGGCCCGTAATCTTCCGGTCGGGATACAGCTCGCGCACCGACTTCACGCTCTGTGCTATCTCGGCGGGGTGGTGGGCATAGTCGCTGAGAAACACCACACGGTCGGTCTTCACCTTGAAGTCGAAGCGGCGCACCACACCCTCGAAACTGTCCATGCCCCGGCGTATCTCGTCGTCCGTTGCCCCGGCCAGATGAGCCAAGGCCATGGCAGCCACGCCGTTGTCGATGTTGATGCTGACGGGCACACCCAGGCGGATATTATCTATGCGCGTGTCCGGCGCCACGAAGTCCAGGTAGATTTCGCCCCCTCCGATGCGGATGTTCTCGGCATGGAAGTCGCCCGCATCGCGCCCGTAGGTGTAGAGGGCCACGCCCGGCTGCACATCGGGCTGCAGGGATATACCT
>CALUIF010000040.1 GCA_944320635.1 uncultured Bacteroides sp.
GAACTAATGATATTCATGTTCCGAGATATCCACACGCACGCTTTAGAGGCAAGAGTGGCATGGGATACAGGGGGGATGCTATCCTGCAATTCGACTGGACGGTAGGTGAAATTATGAAGGCATTGAAGGAACAAGGCATTGCAGAAAATACCATAATCATACTGACCAGCGACAACGGCCCAGTAATTGACGACGGATATAAAGACCAAGCCAAAGAACTACTGGGTGAGCACCGGCCGTGGGGTGATTACCGAGGGACAAAATATAGCATTTACGAAGCAGGCACACGGGTTCCTTTTATCGTCAGTTGGCCGGGAGAGGTGGAACCGGCAGTCTCTACAGCTTTGGTTTCCCAAATAGACTTGTTTGCTTCCATGGCCGTATTAGTGGGAGTAGATATACCACAAGGTGCTGCCGGAGATAGTCAAAACCAACTGTCCGCATTATTGGGCAAGGATAAAAAAGGGCGGGAATACATTATTGAGTCGGCGGGCAGTCTGGCAATCAGTACGGGCGAGTGGAAATATATTTCCCCAAGAAAAAAAGCTGCAAAAGAGCATGCCAAGGGGCAACTTTACCAACTAAAGGAAGACATTGGCGAAAGGAAAAACGTCATAGACCAATATCCTGAGAAAGTAGAATCGCTAAAACTGCTATTGGAAATGGAGATAAATAAAAAATCAGCAGCACAACCATTAATAAGGGAATAAACAATTTTTTTAGCTTATGAGAAGTCTATCCTATAGCATTGCAGCGTTATCATTCTTAGGATGTGCAATGCCTACCACTGCCTAAGAGGCAGCAATTGCTGACGAACGACCTAATTTTGTATGGTTCATGGCGGAAGATGTTTCCAGCTATTTCATGAGCTTATACAACAATGGACAATACGGAGCAATGGCTCCACATGTGATAGAACTGGCACGCGAAGGAGTTGTTTTCAACAATGCGTACAGCAACGCCCCGGTAAGTTCAGCCGCGCGTTCCACCTTGATAACCGGTTGTTATGCCCCTCGTCTCGGGGTACAGCTGCATCGGGAAATAGAAACTGTACCGATGCCGGAAGGGTTGCACATGTTTCCCTATTATTTGCGCCAAGCAGGATACCATACTTCCAATGCGGCTAAGACAGATTATAATTGCCTCTTAGACAGAGAAGCTTGGGACATCGTATCCGGCAAAATAGGGGCATGGAGAGAACGTTCAGACAAAAGTATGCCTTTTTTTCATGTGCGCACCAATGCCATGACACATGAAAGCAGTCTACACTTCCCGGAAGAAAGAATATACAAAAAGCAACCAGAAACTCCGCCATCTACCGTGAAGCTACTCCCGATGCACCCGGACACAGAACTATTCAGGTATACTTATGCCACTTTTTACAATTGCATCCGTAAATCGGACTCCGAATTAGGACGGCTGATAGACATGCTGCGAGAAGATGGGGAGCTGGACAATACATTCATTTTCTATTTTGGTGACAATGGAGGCTCTCTTCCTGGCTCTAAAGGGTATACCACAGAAACAGGTACACACATCCCTCTCATCGTATATATTCCTAAAAAATGGCGCAACAAGATACCTTTACCTATAGGCTCGAGAGTCAATGGCATTGTCAGCTTTATGGATTTTGGGCCTACACTATTACATTTGGCAGGAATCGATTTACCCAAGCAAATGGACGGCAAGCCATTCTTGGGAGAAGACATTACAATGAAACAGCTCGATGAAAAGGACGAAGTATATTGTTACGGCGACAGATTTGATGAATTATATGCATTCAACCGCACCGTGCGGAAAGGAAACTTTAAATACTCGCGCAATTTTCTGCCCTATCACCCTAAATCCCTTTATGCCGCTTACCGATACAAGCAAGCAGCTTTCCGGGAGTGGAAACAAATGTATGAAGCAGGAGAACTGGATGCAAAGCAAAGCCGTTTCTTCCAACCGCAAGGTGCGGAAGAATTGTATGACTTATCGGCTGACCCCTACGAGACACACAATCTGGCGGGAAAAGCTTCTTATCAGGAAAAGCTGTTAGAAATGAGAAAACTGCTGATAGAAAATATGATAAAGCAATGCGATTTAGGCGTTTACCCGGAATGTGCATGGTTGAGCAATGGCCAAAACAATCCCACAACGTTTGGCAAAGCACACCGGAAAGCCATACAACGCTACCTAGATATTGCCAACTTGGAACTGGGAAATCCCCGGAAGCCTGCCAACCGTAAAATGATAAGCCAGGCTTTGCAGTCAGAAGATCCTGTGGAACGTTATTGGGGAGCCACTGTATGTGCTTCTTGGGGCAAGGAAGCAGCCTTTGCCCAAAAGGTATTGGAACAACTGGCCGACAATCAAGAGGCCTATGTAGCCAGCAGGGCCGTCATCGCCCTAAGCATCATAGAGGGGAAAGCATTGTCCGGACAGATGATACCCCTATTGGAGCACTCTGCCGGACAAGCTGAAATGTTACAAGTACTGAACGACATGGCTTTCTTGAAAGAAACATTCCCGGATGTCAGGTTCCCCCTAAGCACAACAGTTTTAGAGGATAAAACACTCAGTCAGGAAGTGAAGTGGCGACTGAAATATCTGGAAGATTAGAAGTCATCCAACCCCCATTCGTCCACCCATTCAATCTTGAACTTACGGCCTTCAAATCGGATAGGGAGCCAGATGTATCTTCCGTCAATCGGATTGGACGGTGTCCAACGGTCACCCATATAAATGAATTTGTCTTTTTCGCCAGGAACGGGAAGGATGTAAGTGCTTTGAGAAAAGAAAGTTTTTTCCGCATCGCGGCCTACACAAGGGTTGCCCAATTCCGTCCAAGGCCCCCAAATGGAAGGAGCCACAGCACTGCGGGCAGCATTGGGTGCCCATCCGGTGCAACCGGACCCCATGAAATAATAAAGCCCATCTTTCTTGAAGATAGCCGGAGCCTCCATGTAGCGCCCTTCGAAAGCCCTTACATACTTGCCTGTATAGTCCAGATAGTCGTCTGTCAGTTCGGCAATATGCAAGGTTTGGTTTTCTTCCGACGCAAAGATGTGGTATGCTTTCCCGTCGTCATCTACAAAGAGCTGCTGATCGCGCACCATTTGTCCTCCTGCCAAGTCGCGTATGAATAATTGGTCTGCCGTACAGGCCGAATCGGAAACATTAACCGGATACTGCCCGGGCGTGGCACGCGTGCTGCGTATGAAACGGTATGGTCCAGTCACCTCATCGGCCACGGCAATCCCGGCCCTTGCGCTGGAATATCCCTTGCCTTTCAATTCTAAATGGAACCACATGACAAACTTCTTCGTCCTCGCATTATAAATCACCTTGGGACGTTCCAAGATGCATCCTTTCTGAATATCTCCTTCGTCACTGACTGCCAAGGCTATTCCTCTATCCACCCAATTGTACAAGTCTTTAGAAGAATAGCAATGCACTCCTACCTGCGCCGTATTGCCTATCTCTCCGGCCACTTTATGTTCGCCAAACCAATAATATGTCCCTTCATAAAGTAACATACCGCCTCCGTGCGCATTGATGTGCACTCCATTGTCGTCCGGCCACAGCTGGCCAGGACGGAATTTGCCACTCTGCTGTGCCAGGCAAACGCTGCCGAAAACAAATGTAAACAGGAATGACATGAAAATCGCAAATTTACTGTACATAGTTGTCTTAATATTTAATGTTACACCATTCTTCGTTACAATTCACCGATGCAAATATCGCAAGATTACCGTACACTATTTGTGTTTTTCATATCCAAATATATACTTTGTATGCAAAAAGAAAGTGGCAGACTGCATGACGAAGAGCAGGAAAGGTTTTGTGTGGAAGCACCCGTTACTCCCTTATTCTTGCCGCAAGAAACTTGTTTAGAGCAAAAAGAAACGAAATAAAAATCTTGGAGAGAAAAATTAAACAGGATTTTGCACAAGGAGCATAATAAATTGAGCTAATAGCAAAGCTGAAAGGCAAAAATTGTACGATATTTGCAAAAAACAATACTAACCCTACATAAACTATGATTGAGTTAACCAACAACTATCGACTGAAAGTGCACAGACACTTGATTGGAAAGATATGCAGCCTCGTATTTCTATTCCTACCGATGACAGCCAGTGCCGGAAATACTTTCCCATTTATCGGTCTGGATACATTAAATACCCGGTTAAAGAAAGTTTACTCGCCGGGAGTAAAGGCCCAGTGGTTAGGAGAATCATCATGGTTCTGGTACCAGAACTATGAGAAAGATGGTACTTTCTTCTACCTGGTAAATGCTGCAGACGGTACCCGTAACAAGGCAAAAAATAAAAAAGCCCTAACTGCCTACTTACAAAATCAACCTGAACTCATCAGCCTGCTGGAATCTGAAAAGAACATTCCGGAAAAAGAAAAGGACAATGCCAGCAACCACAAAGACGGTAACCTTTCCCCGGACGGGAAATGGAGAGCTTACGTGCGCGACCATAATGTCTACATTGTTCCTATCGACCGGAAAAACGCCCAACCTATCCCGCTCAGCAGGGATGGGGCACCGGGTTTCGGATACCAACAACTGCACTGGTCACCCGACTCTCGCAAGCTGGCAGCCATGAAGGTGCGCGAAGTGCAAGAGCGCCGCATTCCTTTATTGGAATCAGCCCCGAAAACCCAATTACAGCCAATATTACATTGGCGCGACTATGCCAAGCCAGGTGATGTGCTGCCGATAGCATTACCTGCTCTATTTGATGTGGAGCAACAAAAACAATTCATATTGGATACTGCTCCTTACGAACACCAGTTTGCCCTGACTTTCACCGGCTGGCGTAAAGACAGCCGTAGCTACACCTTCGAATTCAACCAGCGGGGACATCAATGCTACATTGTGGCCGAAGTACAGGCCAACGACGACAATGGTACCATTCGCACGTTGGTAAAAGAAGAATCGCCTACCTTTATCGACTATACCCGTAACTTTCGCTATGATGTGGCAGACGGACGGGAAATCATCTGGCAATCTGAGCGTGACGACTGGAGGCATCTTTACCTCATTGATGGCACGGACGGTACTGTTAAAAACCAGATAACGAAAGGCCAATGGGTGGTGCGCCAAGTACTGCATGTAGATGAGGCTGGCCGGCAAATATTTTTCATGGCTTCCGGCCTGTACAAGAAGGAAGATCCCTATAATCAACACTATTGCAAAGTGAATTTCGACGGCACAGGATTCACCGATTTAACCCCAGAGAATGCCAACCATGTCCTTTCTTTCTCGGCAGACCGAAGCCGCTTTATAGATGTCTATTCACGTCCGGACATGCCACCCGTCAGCGTGGTTAGAGACGGAAAAGATGGGCGTATCATCACCGAATTGCACCGGTGTGACATCAACGAGCTGTTGGCCACCGGATGGGTGCAACCGGAAGTCTTTCATGCCAAGGGACGCGACGGGAAAACCGATATATGGGGCACTATATTCCGTCCGGCTAATTTTGACCCCAATAAATCATACCCGGTGATCGAAGATATCTATGCCGGCCCACATGACTCATTTGTCAACAAAAACTTCTCAGCTTTCGAATACTACATCACCCCCTTGGTAGAGTTAGGCTTCATTGTGGTCAAGATAGATGGCATGGGCACCAATAACCGTTCAAAGGCCTTCCACAATGTCTGCTGGAAAAACCTGCGCGACAGCGGATATCCCGACCGCATCCGTTGGATTAAAGCAGCTGCCCATCAATACCCCTATATGGACATCACGCGGGTAGGCGTATACGGATGGTCGGCTGGTGGACAAAGTGCCATGGCTGCCCTGCTATTTTTTAACGATTTCTACAAGGCTGCCGTATCATTCTGCGGATGCCACGACAACCGTATGGACAAGATATGGTGGAACGAGCAGTGGATGGGATATCCAGTAGACGAATCATACAGCCGGTCGTCAAACGTCGACAATGCCCATCTGTTAGAGGGAGACCTGTTTCTGATAAACGGGGAACTGGATGACAATGTAGACCCTGCATCTACCCTTCAAGTTGTCAATGCATTAATGAAAGCCGACAAGAAATTCGAGCAATTGTATCTGCCGGGGAGGACCCACAGTCTGGGACAAAAGTTCGAAGTCTACCGCATGTATGATTTTTTTGTCCGCAAACTGAGGGATAAAAAATAAAATGTACTTTGCCACAAAACCAATATGAAAATTGAGGTGCAGATTGTCAGGATAACCTAAGTTTTTTTGTCCACATACAATCTGCACCTCACACTATATACACTCTATCACTTGAAAATTGTTTTTGGCATTTCCCCTGTCCAGGCAAGCGGACGCTTCACACCAAAAAGCCTCAAAATAATAGCTCCTGTGTTCACCGTATTGTTGGCCTCCGCCATTTTCACACCTTTTGCAATGCCCGGACCTGTTATTCCCCATGGCACAATCATTTCGTGCGTGCTTACCCCACCATGCCCGTGCTCAATGCCTCCGTGGTCAGTCAAAAACATGAAGTGAGTGCTATCATACAGTCCTTCTTGCTTCATTTTATCCAGCAATTTGCCAATTTCCACATCTGCTTCTTCAATGGAACGAATGTACTCTGGCGACATCCACTTATATTTATGGCCGGCATGGTCGGTATGCACTGAGTACAGAAAGACTAACGTGGGGTTTTCACGGTTCCTACTCATAAAATCCAATGCTTTTTCATAATTGGGCACATAGGCATCATTCTCCAGATAACTTACCTCATCCAAACATTTCGGATTATAAGGATATACTAAGGGACCCCAATTGTAATAGAAAGCGGTTTTTATCTGTGGAATATTCTGCTTCAATACAGAAAATACAGAAGGGTAATATCCCTCGGCATCAGCTTCAATGGCTGGCAGTTTATGTTTCTCCAATGTCCAATTATTTGCTGTGACTCCATGCTGCTCAGGGCCACTTCCGGTCAGATGGCTGGTCCAATTAGGTAGAGTAACAGAAGGCATTACTACCCGTGTAGTTTCGGACAAAACTCCTTCAGCCAACAATTTATCCAGATAAGGAGTCTTAGCCTGCCGGAATCCGGCCACGCAAATACCATCCAAACTAAGCAACAAGATACGTTTTGCTTTCCGGAATTTTTTCCGGGATTCTGTCATTGCCAATAATGGGACAGGAACCAGCCCACTGCAAAGTATGGCTCCGGCCAATCCTTTCTTCAAAAAATCTCTCCTCGAATTTTCCATAACATTATAAAATTACATTGTAAAATTGGTTTTATCGGACAAAAATAAGAAATGGAGTTTTATCATATTATACTATCCGTATCAAAAAGATATGCTATCCGTCCACGAAAAATAAAAGCACACTTTCCATCCGGCATGTAGACAAAAAAAACAATATAATGCATACAAAACAAATTTAAAAAACAAAAAAGTCATGTACTTTGTAGCGGATTAAAATACATATTCCACTTAAACAAATTCAATAACCAAAAAAGCAATAGTATGAAACTGAATCTAACACTATTACTGAAAGACAGAGGACAACTGTATAAAGCATTGTTGCTTTGCGGACTAATCGCATCCCCTGCCATGCTTGTAGCCGAACCAACTAGTACATTACTGGCCAATGCACCCGATACAGAATCTGTTTGGCAACAGCAGAAAGTAACCGGACGCGTAGTGGATAATAACGGAGAAGCCATTATCGGTGCTAATGTCAAAGTAAAAGGGAAAAACAGTGGCAGCATTACCGATATTGATGGCAATTTCAGCGTAGAAGCCATCACTGGCGATGTACTCATCATTACCTATATTGGATATATTACCCAAGAAGTGACCATAACGGCAGGAAAAGCCATAAACGTCACCTTGCGCGAAAATGCAGAGACCTTAGATGAAGTAGTCATTGTCGGATTCGGCTCGCAAAAAAAAGCTAACCTGACCGGTTCGGTATCTCAAGTAAAGATGGAAGATGTATTGGGCGACCGCCCGGTAGCCAACACCATGGGAGCCCTGCAAGGCACAATGCCGGGACTCTACATTTCAGGTGGCTCTACACCAGGAGAAAGCAAATCATTCAATATACGTGGTACTACTTCTATCAACGGCGGCGAACCATTGGTATTAATAGACAATGTCCCCGGAGATATTGATATGGTAGACCCCGAAGATATCGAATCAGTGTCTGTATTGAAAGATGCAGCCTCTTCCGCTATTTACGGTGCAAGAGCAGCATTTGGAGTAATCTTGGTGACAACCAAAAAGGCCAATAAACAAGACCGTTTCCGCATCAATTACAATAACAACTTCGGTTTCCAGAAATCTATCAACCACCTAAATCCTGTATCAGCCCTCAACTTCCTGCAAGCTTATAAGGACACCGGTTGGTTATCGGGGCACTACGTGCACGAGCAAGACCTAGACAAATGGATGGAGTATTTGATAGAATATAAAAGAGACCCCAGTAAATTCAACATTACAGGCGACGGCATCTACATTCCTACGGAAGACAATCCAGAAGGGACACGATATTACCTGAACGAAAAAAACATGCAAGAAAGCATTTTGGACAATTTCGGTTTTGTGCAAAAACATAACATTTCCTTAAGTGGAGGCACAGAAAAAGCCAGTTACCGATTATCGTTAGGCTATAACAACGAAAAAGGTATATTGCTCACAGATAAAGACAGCTACAAGCGCTTCACAGCTTCTTCCTTCGTTTCTTTGGATATCACCAAATGGCTGACCCAAGAAGTTGACATACGCTATGCACGTTCATGGAAAACAGTTCCCAACGGTAGCGGCATCTATTCCAAAAATATCATGTCTCTGACCCCAGAAGGTGAAATGGAAGCAGCTGACGGAACGATGTTGCCTATCCAGACACCTAAAAACGGACTACTTTATGCTACACCTGATACTAGAAACATTGACAACCCACGCATTTTCTCTAAAACTATCTTGAAACCAATCAAAGGATTGGAAATGGTATTTGAATACACCTTCGATAAAACGATGTACGACCGGAAAGTTTATGATAAACCGTACAATCAAACGTCCATGGCATTGGGAAATGCTCCTGTATACGAGAACTCACGTTATCAAAACACGAAGTATACTACTGACTATAATGCAATCAACCTGTATGGTACTTACCAATTCGACCTGAACAAAGCGCATAACTTCAAAATCATGATGGGTTTCAACCAAGAATCCAGCAGCAAAGAACAATTGGTGGCTGAGCGCATTGGTATGATTAGTGAAGACAATCCGTCCTTCAGCAGTGCCACCGGAGAAAAGGATATTACCGACTCATATGACGAATATGCGGTTCGTGGTGCATTCTACCGCATCAATTACGACTACAAAGGACGTTATCTGTTTGAAGCCAACGGACGTTACGACGGTTCTTCACGTTTCCCCAAAAAAGATCGCTTCGGTTTCTTCCCTTCTTTCTCTGCAGGTTGGAATATTGCTAGGGAAGCCTTTATGAAAAAACACGAAAACTGGCTGAACGAATTGAAGATAAGAGCGTCTTGGGGACAAATCGGGAACCAGGCCATCAGCAATTATGCTTTTATTCCTATTATGTCTGCTTCCGAAGCCAATTGGATTCAGAACGGAATACGACCGACCACATTAGGCGTTCCTGACTTAGTGAGCAACAGCTTCACATGGGAAACAGTAGAAACGACGGATATAGGTATCGACATCTCGGCATTCAACAACCGGTTAAAACTATCCGCCGACTGGTACATGCGCGATACGAAAGACATGCTGGCACCGGGTATGGAACTTCCTGCAGCATTGGGCGCAGATGCTCCTTTACAGAATGTAGCCGACCTGCGCACCAAAGGATGGGAACTGAGTGCTTCGTGGAGAGACAGAATCGGCGATTTCAGCTACAACGTCGGATTCAACATCTACGATTCAAGAACAAAGATTACCAAGTATGACAACGAAAACGGACTTATTGGTAATAATACTTATTATGTCGGCTATGAAATAGGGCAAATGTGGGGCTACGTCACCGACGGATTCTACACTATCGACGACTTCGTAGACACCAATACCTGGAAACTGAAAGACGGAGTAACTACCGTACAAGGCGTTAATGTGAAACCAGGCGACATAAAATACAAGAACCTGAATGATGATGAAAACAGCATCAACCAAATCGACACAGGCGATAATACCCTAAGCAACCCCGGAGACAGGACAATCATCGGGAATACCGAGCCGCGCTACCACTATGGTATCAATCTGGGCTTCGGCTGGAAAGATTTAGCATTGGACGTATTGCTTCAAGGCGTAGGACGACGGGATTTTTTTACGACAGCAATCTTCCCTTTCAGCGGAAACAAGTTTGGCAACGTGTATGACGATGGCATGAACTACTGGAAGCCGGTTGATGTAGCCGCAGGCAATTATACGGCTGTAAACCCCAATGCGAAGTATCCACGCATCTACAATGAGTATGAAAACTACAGCTACAACTCGCGTCAACAAACCAAATACGTGCAAGATGCCTCCTACTTACGTATCAAAAACATAACGTTAAGTTACATCATTCCACGCACACTGACATCCAAAGTCGGCCTGCAGTCCATCAAGGTCTTTACAAGCATAGAAAACCTGCACACCTTCTGTTCTCTGCCGAGCGGGTTTGACCCTGAACGCCTGAGCTGGGGCTATCCTTTCTATTGTACTTATTCTTTCGGATTCAATGTTACACTTTAAAAAACACATGAAGTTATGAAAAGCAAAGTTTTACCTCTCATATTCGTTGCCCTCATAAGTACATCGTGCAACGACAGTTTTTTGGAAAAACTTCCGGTAGAATCATTGACGGAAGAAACTTTCTTCAACAAATATGATGACTTCAAAACCTATGCATGGTCGCTTTACGGTGTATTCGAAAATGGGAATATTCTAAGAAATTTAAACGACAATGCCGATGGCGGACTCTACTTAAGTGACCGATATGCCGGATATTTTAGCAATAAAGGCACCGGAAGCTTCAACCCCTATGCCTTCCAAACCATCACGAACTCCACCACCGGCAACGGGTGGGATTTCACATACATAAGGAAAGTCAATATCATGCTAAGAAACATAGACGATGCCCCCATGACAGAAGAAGAAAAGGCACACTGGAGGTCTGTCGGCTACTTCTTCCGTTCATTCTATTACATGGAACTAATTGCCCGTTTCGGCGATGTACCTTGGTTGGACAGGACGCTGACGGATAATGACGAACTGCTCTATATGGAGCGAACCCCACGGAAAGAAGTGGCAGACCACGTATTGGCCGATTTACAATATGCCGAACAGCATATCAACGAAGATGGAGACGGAGACAATACCATCGATGTACATTGCGTACGCGCCTTGCTATCACGTTTTACCTTGTTCGAAGGTAGTTGGCGGAAATACCATGGACTGGGTGATGAGAATGTCTACTTTACAGAGTGTGTGCGTGTATCGGAATTGCTGATGAACGACTTCCCCACCCTACACGACAGTTTTGGAGAAGAATGGACATCTCCAGACTTGTCCGTCATTCCTGGCATCATTCTATACAAACAATTCGAAAAAGACATCCTCACATCCAACTTCACACGCACCGAACGCAACCAATGGCACGGCATAGAAATGCCACAACTAACCGTAGATATGTATTTGTGCCAAGACGGCAAACCCATCGCTACCAGTGATGTGTATGAATGGGGCAAAAAGGACAAATCCATCTACTCTGTATTCCGTAACCGCGACCATCGCTTGCTGGAAACGGTAGCTCCGCCCTACCGACTGTCATCTACTTCTAATGCTTCCCATTGGGATTATCCGGAAGACCCTGCCTACAGGGAATATATCGACATCATGGGACCCAACATGGTTATCGGCAACCCTGGAGAACCAGGCAAACATAAGGTACTCCCGCTGGTACAATGGTCGGGAACTATTGTGCTGAAGGTGCCCAACATCACGACCAATACCTCACAACAAATATTGTCGTGCCGCGGTGGATACTACGTCTATAAACAATATAACGTGTGGGATGAAAACAATAACCAATATGCAGCCAACACCGCAGATAAGCCTATATTCAAAATAGACGAGATAATGTTGAATTACGCAGAAGCGCAATACGAATTGGGTAATTTCAGCCAAGCCGTGGCAGACCGTACCATCAATCGGCTACGCCCGCGTGCCAAAGTAGCGAGCATGATAGTATCGGAAATCAACGAGTCGTTCGACCCCAATCGGGACAAAACCATAGACCCGCTACTTTGGGAAATCCGCCGCGAACGCATCATCGAACTGATGGGCGAAGGATTTGGTTTCTACGATGTACGCCGCTGGAAAAAAGCCGACTATTTTGTCAATCGTCCCCAATATGGCATGTGGGCTACCCGCGAAGAAATCGGCACGGGACAATTGTATGACATGGAAACCGGATTCCCAGACCCGGATGCAGAAGAAGGATTCATTTATCTTTTCAACGACCCTGTAAAAGAGGGAAAAGGCTGGTTGGATAAATATTACCTTTACATGGTTCCTTCCAATGAAATCGTACTCAACCCCAACCTTAAACAAAACCCCGGCTGGGAATAACCTCAAAAAATTACTTGATTTATGAAACTGAAAAGAATAACACTGTTTTTAATGATTTTGCTGCCTGTCATGAGCTATGCCCAAAAGACATGGACACTGGAAGACGCATCCGGCAAAATCAATGTAAACATCATTCTGGACAAAGACATCCGCTACCAGATAACGCATGAAGGATACATAATGATAGACTTCTCTCCCATCTCACTGACCTTGACAGACGGACGGACATTGGGAGAAAAGCCCCGGTTGAAAAATGCCAAACGCCGCACTGTGAACGAAACCATACACCCCATTGTCTACAAAAAGGCCACGATAGAAGACGAGTATAACGAACTGACCTTGAACTTCCGAGGGGGATACTCCGTGGTGTTCCGCGCCTACCGGGACGGAGTAGCCTATCGCTTCACGACGAACCTGAAAGATTCGCTGTTCGTGGCAAACGAACAGGCCGTGTTCAATCTGCCAGACAATCCACAAATCTACGCGGCAACACCAGCAGGAAGAAAAGTGGACGGAAAGGAATGCCAATATTTCAGCGCTTTCCAGAACACTTACCTCCATACACCGCTGAACGAATGGAACAAAGAAAGACTGATATTCATGCCCACGCTGGTGGAAAGGGCACACGGCAAGAAAATCAGCATCACCGAAGCCGACCTACTGAACTATCCCGGCATGTACTTGAAAACAGCCAACGACAACAAGGGATTCTACGGCCATTTTGCCCCTTACCCCAAAGACATCTCAGTAGAAGTAAGAGGACTGAAAGAAGTCGTAAAAAGTCGGGAGCCTTACATTGCCAAAGTTCCGGGAAAGACAGCTTTCCCCTGGCGGGTTATCGCCATTTCGGAACAAGACACTGAACTGCCGGCAAGCGACTTAGTCTACAAACTGGCAAGCCCTACGGTAGAAGGAGACTTCTCGTGGGTGAAACCGGGCAAAGTAGCCTGGGAGTGGTGGAACGACTGGGGCGTATATGGCGTAGACTTCAAAGCCGGCATCAACACCGAAACTTATAAATATTACATCGATTTCGCAGCGCGCTTCGGCATCGAATATGTCATCTTGGATGAAGGATGGGCTGTAGCCGGACCGGCAGACCTGTTTCAGATCGTCCCGGAGATAGACATGGAAGAACTGGTACGCTATGCCGACAGCAAAGGCGTGGGACTAATACTTTGGGCCGGCTACCGGGCGTTCAACAACGACATGGAACGCGTGTGCAAGCACTATGCACAGATGGGCATCAAAGGCTTCAAGATAGACTTCATGGACCGTGACGACCAGCAAATGATAGAATTCAACCGACGCTGTGCCGAGGTAGGCGCCAAGTATAAACTGATGATAGACCTGCACGGCACCTCCAAACCTACGGGATTGCAACGTACCTATCCCAATGTCGTTAATTTTGAAGGTGTCTTCGGGCTGGAAGAAATGAAATGGGCACAGGAAGGCACCGACCAAGTGACGTATGACGTGACTGTCCCCTTCATACGCATGCTGGCAGGTCCCATGGACTACACCCAAGGAGCCATGGCCAATGCCAATAAAAAGAATTTCAAGGCTATCTATTCCGAACCCATGAGCCAGGGCACGCGCTGTCGGCAACTGGCCGCCTACGTGGTATTCGACTCGCCGCTGAACATGTTGTGCGACTCGCCCTCCAACTACCTGAGAGAAGAAGAATGCACGCGGTTCATCGCCGGCATCCCCACCACGTGGGACGAAACCCGGGTGCTGCAAGGCAAAGTGGGCGAATACATCGTCACAGCCCGACGCAAAGGATACACATGGTATGTGGCCGGCATGACCGACTGGAACGCACGCAACTTGCCTCTCGACCTGTCGTTCATCGGAACAAAAAATTACCGGATAGAACTGTTCAAAGACGGCATCAACGCCGACAGGATAGGAAAAGACTATAAGCGGGAGGAACTCCGCCCGACAGCCGACAATACCTACAACGTGCACCTGGCACCCGGCGGCGGGTTTGCAATGAAAATTACCAAACAATAAGAACTCCTATTTTTCTAACCCTAACAGCATGCCGTTGTGGAAACGGCAATAAAATCTCTCTACAATCAAAAAACGAAAGTAGCGTGCCGACAACAAAAACCGACACGCTACTCATTCTTACCCATAAAATCCAACTTTGCATGCACAGCCTGATAATCAATCCTTCCGCATCCGCTGTTCCAGCACTTGGACAAACTCCTCCTCCCTCACCGGAAGCAGGGCGATGGTCTTCCCGCCTTTACTGTGCACCAACACGTAGTGCGACACTAGCAGCCGGCCCAGCAGCGGCGCCTTGACCCGCTCCACCAGCAGGATGTCCGCCACGGCAATCTCCATCCGGCGGCGGAAGCGGCCGCGGTCCACCAGCAGCCGACCGTCGGCCGTCAGCATATACTGGGTGTGGATGATGCGCTCCACCACGAACAGCAGCACCAGCATGCAAAGCACTGCCAGCAGGGCCGACTTCACCCAAAAGGCGTGGATGAGCAAACAAGTGAAAAGCAACAGCGCCAGCACATAAGCCGGCAGGATACGGGCATGAAATACGCGGTTCATCGTCTCTTTTTGCCGCGAAGGTAGGCATTTCCGCCAATAATCCGCGCAAAGCAGTACAAGAAAAGCAGTTATTCCGTACATTTGCGGCATCAACACAAACATATTATGGTAAGAAAATACGATTTCCTCGTCATCGGCTCGGGCATAGCCGGGATGAGCTTTGCACTGAAAGTGGCAAAGGCAGGCACGGTGGCCCTCATCTGCAAGGCAGGCATGGAAGAAGCCAATACCTACTTCGCACAGGGCGGCATCGCCTCGGTAACAAACCTCGCAGTGGACAACTTCGAGAAGCACATAGAAGACACCATGATTGCGGGCGACTGGATAAGCGACCGCGCCGCCGTGGAAAAAGTGGTGAAGGGTGCCCCCGCGCAGATAAAGGAACTGATAGACTGGGGCGTGAAGTTCGACAAGCGCAACGACGGCACTTTCGACCTGCACAAGGAGGGAGGCCACTCGGAATTCCGCATACTGCACCACCAAGACAACACCGGCGCCGAGATTCAGACAAGCCTCATCGAGGCCGTCCGCCAGCACCCCAACATCACCGTCTTCACCAACCACTACGCCGTGGAAATCATCACCCAGCACCACCTGGGCATCATCGTCACGCGCTACACACCCGGCATCAAGTGCTACGGCTCCTACGTGCTCAACGAGGAGACAGGCCAGGTAGACACCTTCCTCTCCAAAGTGACCGTCATGGCCACGGGCGGCTGCGAAGCCGTCTACCTACACACCACCAACCCGCTGGTGGCCACGGGCGACGGCATCGCCATGGTGTACCGCGCCAAGGGACAGGTGAAGGACATGGAGTTCATCCAGTTCCACCCCACCGCCCTTTACCATCCGGGCGACCGCCCCTCTTTCCTCATCACCGAGGCCATGCGCGGCTACGGCGCCGTGCTGCGCACGCTCGACGGCAAGGAGTTCATGCAGAAGTACGACCCGCGCCTCTCCCTCGCCCCGCGCGACATCGTGGCACGCGCCATCGACAACGAGATGAAACAGCGCGGCGAAGATCACGTCTACCTCGACGTCACCCACAAAGACGCGGAGGATACGAAACGCCACTTCCCCAACATCTACAAGAAGTGCCTCAGCATAGGCATCGACATCACCCGCGACTACATCCCCGTGGCACCCGCAGCACATTATCTTTGCGGAGGCATCAAGGTGGACCTCGACGGGCAAAGCAGCATACGCCGCCTCTACGCCATAGGCGAATGCTCGTGCACCGGCCTGCACGGCGGCAACCGCCTGGCTTCGAACTCACTCATCGAGGCCGTGGTCTATGCCGATGCAGCCGCCAAGCATGCACTGAGCGTACTGGAACGCTACGACTTCAACACCGACATCCCTGAATGGAACGATGAGGGAACCATCACGGGCGAAGAGCGCATCCTCATCACCCAGAGCATGAAGGAGGTGAACCAGATAATGGAAGCCTACGTAGGCATCGTGCGCAGCAACCTCCGCCTTACCCGCGCCTGGAATCGGCTGGACATACTGTACGAAGAGACCGAACGCCTCTTCAAACGCTGCAAGGCCACCCGCGAGCTGTGCGAGCTGCGCAACATGATCAACGTGGGATACCTCATCACCAAGCAAGCCATGGAGCGCAAGGAAAGCCGGGGTCTGCACTACACCATCGACTATCCCCACGCGGCAAAATGACCCTTTCCGGCAAAGGTATTCCTTAAAGGATATGGATTTCTTCTAATACATGTTATAAAACACACGTTTTTCTTTGGAAAATTTGCAAAGACGTATTCTATTCGTACCTTTGCAGTGTGTTTTTCATAGTATTAGATTTAAGGTTAACAAAGGTTGGGCTCAGCGGAGCCCTTTTTTTATGCCCGTATGTCTACTTCACCTTTACAAACCGCAGGCGGTAAGCCTCCCACTCGTCTTCCGGCATCAAAGAGCGGAAAGCGGAATTGTGCCCTTCACCCTCAGCCAAAGTGTAGATGGCCTGGACGCGCTTCTTACTGTCGGGATGGGTGCTTATCCACTCGGCCAGGGCAGGCAAGTCTTCTTCCTGTGACAGACGGAGCAGGAAGTCGCCAAACGGCCGCGGGTCGATGCCTGCCGCAAGGAGGTAATGCACTGCCACGTCGTCGGCTTCGGCCTCAAGGGTGCGGTCGTAGGCGGTAGAGGTAAGCACCTGCATCACTTCGGTCAGCGCACCGCCGTCGGCCAACATGGCTGCAAGAGTAGCCACACCCAATTCTTTAACCAACTTCTGCATCACATGCCCTCGCTCTATATGGGCAAGCTCATGGGCAAGAATGCCACACAGCTCGGCTTCACTGCGGCACTCGGCCACCAAAGCCGTGTACACCACCAGATGATTGCCCGGACAAGCGTAGGCGTTCACTTCCTCGCACTCCACCAGGTGGAGCGCCACTTCGTTGCGGTCTATGCCGTTGGCCTGGCAAAGGGCGGAAAACAGCGTGTCGAGCGGGGCGATGAGCGTATCGTCGTCCACAAAAACCTCCGACTCGGAGAACAGCTCCCAATACATTTCCCCCAACTTTTCCTCAATGATGCCGTGATCAAGGCCAAACACCTGCATCCAGTCTACCCGAGAAAAGGCAAACAACACACCGGCAAACACGGCCAGCGACACCAGCATCTGACGAACAAACCTGCGTATCATGGCTTACAGACAAGATGAGTGAGCGGACCATACACATACCACTCCACCTGCTTGCCCCGGCGCACGGCCAGCATGGTGTGGATGGTAGCCACGAAATCGATGACATTGAACAGCACCACCGTAAACAGGTAGGCAAAGTAGAGCGATGACAACGGCGTCCAGCCCACCACAACCCGCACCGTCCACCAGAACAGCACGCAGTTGGTAGCAAACAGCGGCACCTGCGACAGCAACGCCTGCATGCAGTGCCAACGCACGAAGTACGTGCCCCGACGGTTGGACAGCCAGAATATGACCGTAGCCACCAGGTTGACTATGGGAAACGGCAACCCCGCCATAGCCGCCAGGAGAGACATCAGGTAGCTGTTGGCAGCCGTTTCCCGCTCGTGTTCAAGAGGAATATACATAAAAAGGGAAGAAGAATGTTTCAAGAAAAGTATTGAACCAGCACCCACGCCCAGTTGGCCAGCACCAGCACGACGAAGGACACAAACACACGACGGCGGCGCAGAGCCCCGTCCACCTGCAGGAACAGGCGGTACAAGCCGTCGCGCCTACGCACTCCGTCGGCCACCAAGGCAAAGGGCAGCAACACCAGCAAGGCCGCAAGGGGCAGCCCCAACGGATTGAGCCGGAGGGCATCGGCCACATTGCCTTGCAGCAACGACACAATGGCGCGCGTGACCCCGCAGGCCGGACACGGCACATGGAGTACCTCCTTCCACAAGCAGCCACTCCATACCCCCTGACCGGGAAAATGCATGGCCAAGGCCACCCACGCCCAACCGGCCGCACAGCCCGCCACGCCCAGCGTGTAGAACCCGCGCCGCGTCATGAGGTTTAGAGAATGGTCTGAAGCTTCTGCATGTTCACATTGCGCGCCGCACCCATGATGAGGAACCAGTCCACAATAGTCCAGATGCCGCACCCGCCGCAGGTTATCAGCTTAATGACACCCAGGCCCATGTTGCCCAGGAAGAAGCGGTCGATACCCAGCGTGCCGCCCACCAGCGAGATGATGAGCGTAATGGTGGGGTCCTTGAACTGGAGGGTTTGCAGCATTGTCCACTTGCTGTCGTCGGCAGCCAAAAGCTGCTCGCGCACGGCGCCTATCTGGTAGTCGTGGAAAAACTTGGCATTGGCCATAATGAAAGCGTCTACTTTCTGTACATCCATAACGGTAAGATTTTCAGTTGAACGAATAAACAGATAATTGATAAGCAAAGATAAAGATTTTTTCGATACGGCAACCGGATATGGGTATTTTTATTTCATGCCGACAGTGCCGCATCGCCCCCATGATAGCGCCCCAGCGCTAACGGCATAGCGCCCCAACGCTAACGGGATAGTGCCCCAGTGCTAACGGGATAGCACTGGGACGCTATCAAAGCCGCGTAGTATAGCCTGCGGAAGGGGGATAAAAAAGCAGGATGCCCGCCTTCCGGAAGACATCCTGCCACTGTAAAGTATCGGTTTTCAAGATTCGCGTCACCAGTTTTCCTTCTTCACCTCGAAGTAGGCTTGCGGGTGCAGGCAGGCGGGGCACACCTCGGGAGCCTGTTTGCCCACGAAGATGTAGCCACAGTTGCGGCACTGCCATACCACTTCCTCGTCCTTGGCAAAGACGGCGGCGTTCTCAATGTTGTTCACAAAGGCCTGGTAGCGTTCCTCGTGCCCCTTCTCGGCCACGGCGATGTTGCGGTACATGGTGGCGATTTCGGGGAAGCCCTCCTCATCGGCCACGTCGGCAAAGTGGGGGTAGTCCAGCGACCACTCCTCGTGCTCGCCGGCAGCGGCTGCCTTGAGGTTGTCGAGGGTAGTGCCGATTACTCCGGCCGGATAGCTGGCAGTGATTTCCACCATGCCGCCCTCGAGCCACTTGAACATGCGCTTGGCGTGCTCTTTCTCCTGGTCGGCTGTTTCGGTAAAGATAGCGGCAATCTGTTCGTATCCCTCTTTCTTGGCCGCACTGGCAAAGTATGTATAGCGCATACGCGCTTGCGATTCGCCTGCAAAGGAGGTCAGCAGGTTCTTTTCGGTCTTGGTTCCTTTAATGCTCTTTCCCATAATCGTAAATGTTTAGTGATTAATTTGTTGTCTTTACTGCCCGATGGCCGGGCAGCAGTACAAAGATAACGATTAAACGTGCACTTTTGTCATTTCCTCCCCATTCCTTGCACGTGGATGAAGTATTTTAACTATTTTTGCGGCCTGAAAATAAAAAATAACTTATCGGATGAAAGCATTTCAGTTCAGACCCAAACTGTTCGACACACTGAAACAGTATACGAAAGCCGACCTGGGGGCCGACGTCATGGCAGGCATCATTGTGGGCATCGTGGCCCTGCCGCTGGCCATTGCCTTCGGCATCGCCTCCGGCGTGTCGCCCGAGAAGGGCATCATCACCGCCATCATCGCGGGCTTCATCGTCTCGCTGCTGGGCGGCAGCCGCGTTCAGATAGGGGGGCCCACGGGGGCGTTCATCGTCATCGTGTACGGCGTCATCCAGCAATACGGCGAGGCCGGGCTGCTGGTGGCTACCCTCATGGCGGGCGTCATACTCATACTGCTGGGGCTGTTCCAGCTGGGGGCGGTCATCAAGTTCATTCCCTATCCCATCGTGGTGGGCTTCACCAGCGGCATAGCGGTCACCATCTTCACCACGCAGGTGGCGGACATGCTGGGACTGGACTTCGGGGGTGAAAAGGTGCCGGGCGACTTTGTGGGCAAGTGGATGGTCTATGCCCGCCACCTGGATACCATAAACTGGTGGAACGCGGCAGTAAGCCTGGCCAGCATCCTGATTATCGCCCTCACACCCCGCGTACAGAAGAAAATACCAGGCTCGCTGGTAGCCATCGTGGTGGTGACGCTGGCCGTGTGGCTACTCAAGGAGTATGCCGGAATACATTGCATAGACACCATAGGCGACCGCTTCAGCATCCGCGCCGCATTGCCCGACGCCGCACTGCCTGCGCTCGACTGGGAGGCCATGCAAGACCTCTTTCCCGTGGCGCTGACTATTGCCGTGCTGGGGGCCATAGAGTCGCTGCTCTCGGCCACTGTGGCCGACGGCGTGACAGGCGACCACCACGACTCGAACACCGAACTCATTGCCCAGGGAGCAGCCAACCTGCTCACCCCGCTGTTCGGCGGCATCCCCGCCACGGGAGCCATTGCCCGGACAATGACCAACATCAACAACGGCGGACGCACACCCGTGGCCGGCATGGTGCACGCCGTGGTGCTCTTGCTCATACTGCTCTTGCTCATGCCGCTGGCCAAGTTCATCCCCATGGCCTGCCTGGCGGGCGTGCTGGCCGTGGTGGCCTACAACATGAGCGGCTGGCGCACCTTCAAGGGGCTGCTGAAGAACCCCAAGTCGGACGTCACGGTGCTGCTCATCACCTTCCTGCTCACCGTACTGTTCGACCTGACGGTGGCCATCGAGGTGGGACTGGTGATAGCCTGCCTGCTGTTCCTGCACCGCGTCATGGAAACGACGGAGATTTCCGTCATCAAGAACGAGATAGACCCTAACAAAGATACCGGTGCCGACACGCACGAGGAGCACATCTCCATCCCCCGCGGCGTGGAGGTGTACGAGATAAACGGCCCCTACTTCTTCGGCATCGCCAACAAGTTTGAAGACATCATGGCCCGGCTGGGCGACCGCCCGAAGGTGCGCGTCATACGCATGCGCAAGGTGCCGTTCATCGACTCGACGGGCATACACAACCTGGAGAACCTGTGCCGCATGTCGCAGAAGGAGAAGATTACCGTGGTGCTGTCGGGCGTGAACGACAAGGTGCACCGCGTGCTCGAACATGCGGGCTTCTACGAACTGCTGGGCCGGGAGAACATCTGCCCCAACATCAACGTGGCGCTGGAGCGGGCCAAGACCTTGCTGAAGGAGAAGTAAGAAAACCAGTAACGGCAACGGCGCCCACGAAGCCTCGTGTTAACAATAATTGCCTGCTTCCCCGTTGGATAGGATGCAGGCAATGCTTACTTTTGCAAAGAGAACCTCTAAAAAGACAAAACCGTAATGAAACGCAGACTACTTCTCATCGCCCTGCCCATGCTGGCCGCATGTTGCCTTACGTCCTGTTTTGTCCAACGCTCAGTGTCCGTATCCAGGGCCTTGAACAATCCGGACTACACAGTCAGTTACCTTTTTGAACACGACGGATGCCGCGTGTACCGCTTCTACGACGCACGCTCGGGCAGCTACGTCTACTTCACTACACAGGGCGACGTGACCAGCATCCCCAACGACTCTACCCGCCGGCAAACCGTGACTTACCGACAACGCGACCGGCAGACCGTGGTGAAACCGGCAACCCCTCAACCCTAACCCGATACACATGTACGCCTACCTTGGCCTCGGAAGCAACCTGGGCGACCGCCAAGCCCTGCTGCAACAAGCCATCCGCCTGCTCGGCGAGCGGACGGGACGCGTAGTGCGCCTCTCTGCCTTCATCGAAACCGAGCCGTGGGGATTCCGCTCGGAGCATCCCTTCCTCAACGCCGCCCTCTGCCTGGACACCCCACTCACCCCCCTGCCCTTGCTCGACACCACGCAGCAGATAGAGCGCGAACTGGGGCGCATCCGGAAGTCGGCCCACGGCCTGTATGCCGACCGCCCCATCGACATCGACCTGCTGCTGTGCGGCGACAGCCCCGACCGTGCCGACGTGGTGATGAGCACCCCGCACCTCACCCTGCCCCACCCCTTGATGCACCGCCGCGACTTTGTGCTCCGCCCCCTGGCGGAGATTGCCCCCGGCCTCATCCACCCCGTGCTGCACCGCTCTATGGCCGAGCTTGCGGCCGCCCTATGATAGCGACCCACTACTGGCACGATAGCGACCCATCGCTAACGGCTTAGCGACGGAGCACTGACACGTTAGCGACGGAGCGCTAACAAACGGTTCATTTACAAGTACTTTTCTTTAGTAAGACACACTGACGTCCAGCCCCTCGCTGTGCACCAGCGCGGCTATGCGGTCCAACTCCTCGTGCGACGCCTTCTCCAAGTCATGGTCGGGCGTCTCGCGGTCGATGGTGTAAATCATCACCTGCCGGGGGGCAATGTCTTTCACCCGCTCGAGCCAGGGCAGCACGTAGCGGTCGCCCGTATTGTCGAGGTCCTGCCCCAGGTAACTGCCTTTCAGGAACATGGTCTGCACGATGCAGCGGCCCTCGAACGCCTTCATGCGCGCCACCACCTCGTCCACCGAATAGCGGCCCGCCGGGCGGTCCAGCCGGCGGATGTAATCCTCATCCACGGTGTCCAGCTTCAGGATGTTGTTGTCCACCCGGCACAGCGCGTCGAACACATCGGGCCGGTGAATCATGGTAGAGTTGCTCAGCACGCTTACCTTGGCCCGGGGGAAATAGCGGTCGCGCAAAGCCAGTGTGTCGTCGATGATTTCGGCAAAGTGCGGGTGGGCGGTGGGCTCGCCGTTGCCGGCAAAGGTCAGCACGTCGGGCGCGGGGCCGTTCAGCGTCATGTCCTGCAGGCGTGCCTCCAAGGCCCCGCGCACCTCCTCGCGCGTAGGACGGGGGCTGCGCGGACGGAAGTCTTTGTTGAAGCCGCACTCGCAATACACACAGTCGAAAGTACAGATTTTACCGTCGCCCGGCATCAGGTTGATGCCCAGCGACACGCCCAGCCTACGCGAATGCACCGGGCCGAAGATAGGGGAAGGGTAGATTACAGTCATAATATCATTGCAATTGGTTGCGTACTTTGCAGGAACGCCCCGCAAAAGTACTAAAACTTCAAGCGCAGTTGCACCTGCAAGTCCAGTTTTTTGTTTCCGGCTATCAAATCCCTGCCCGAACTTATTTCCTGCCGGTCGGTGTAGACCGTCTGCCCCAGCTTGGCCATCAGCATCAGCGTTTCGCCGAAGTCGTAGCGCAGGCGTGCCGAAAGGCGGAATCCCCGCCCCGAAAACGAAGGCGTGTAGAAGGTGTAAAGCAAGCCCGGCTCGTAGGCATAGACGCGCGCGTCGTAATCGTCCGTATGGAAATACGTGCACTGCACCGCACAACCCAGCGGAAACCACGGCAAAGTGTATGCGCACAACTGCGTGCACTGCCACCCCTGGCTGCCCCTCAGGCCTTGCGAGTGGAAATGATTGTAATCGGCCGTGGTGCACAACCGCCAGGCGGCGTCGGGACGCCAGTCCGCCCGCCAGCGCACCTTATGATGGTGGGTGGGCAAGATGACCTCGCCGCCCGTTCCCGTCACGTCGCGCTCCTTGCGCTTGTAGCGGTAGTTGGCAAAGACTACCAGCTGCGCACTTGGCGTCCACGTAGCCTGAAAGCGCCCCTCCCACCCTTGCGACGGCTTGCTGATGCGGTACCTCCACCACGGGAAGGAAAAGAAGTCCAACGAGGCAAACAGCCGCCAGCGCGCCCACGGGGCAGTCTCGGCAGCCAGGTACCAGCCATTTTCGTTCTGCGGCGCGCTACCTTCGGCAAAAGCGTGGGCAAAGAGCGCCCAGTAGTCGTGCGTGTACAACCTATGCACCAGCAGCAGGCGGGTTCCTGCCGAGAGGTCATACTCCAGCCGGTTGAGCAAGGCATAGCCGTGCTTGCCCAAGGCCGCCTCGCCCGTCAGGCTCAAAGCCCCCAGGCGGTAGCGGTAGTTCAGCCCCACATTGTAGAAGCGGTTGCCTTGCATATTGTACTGCGCATAAGTCCGCAAGTCGGGACGATAAGGCCGGTCGAAGAAGTAATAGATGCCCGTCAGCCCCACACGCAGGGGGAGCAGCGTGTTTTCATACGTCAGGTTTCCGCCGGCCATCTGGAGGGCGAAAGCATGCTTCTTGTCGGCCTCGGCCTGCGTGCGATGCAGCCCGGTCTTGTAGATGGAGGCAATCATGCCGTCCTCCACCACCCCGTCCAGCCTGCGGTGGGAGTAGAAGGCCGAAGCATGCACGCCCTTTGCCACCCGCACCTGCGCCGCCGCGCCCCGGAAGTAATTGTATTCGTCCGTCGAGCCATGCTTGCGTATGCCCCCTTCGCGGTAGCGCGAGGTAGCCAGCGAAAAACTCTTGCCCAGCCCGAAACCATTGCCCAGCACCAGCCCCTGCCCGTAGTCCAGGCGGTAAGTGCCCAAGGCCAGGGTTTCCAGCCGTCCCCAATGGCGCAACAGCAGGTAATACGAATAATGGTCGTACCCTTTCCGCTCGTGCAAAGCCAGGAAAGGCTCGCCCGCATCCTTCTCGCCCGTCACTCCCGCCTGCACATAGTCGCCGTAGCGGAAAGCATAGCGCAACGAGTGGTAGAGCGGCGGACCCAGGTAATCGTGCTCATACCCCTTCCGCCGGTAAAAGGGGACATCCAGCCGCGTCAGCACCTCATGCCGCCCGTACTTCAGCACAGCCCTCAAGGAAGGGAAACGCCTCGGCTTGCCCCCGCCGACCGTGTCCACGCGCACAAACGGCTCCAGCCACTCAATGGTGCGGCGGTCCATCCCCTCCACAAGCTGCAGCTCGTAGAGGGTCTTCATCGGTCCGTGGGTATAGATGTAAGCCTGGATATTCTCCACCTGCAAGTCGCTGAGAAAGGGAAACTGCTCCAGCTGGCGGCGGGTGGCGGTGTTCATGTCGAGGGGCGCTTGCAGGCGCAGGGTAAGCTCTTCGAGGTCGTCTTCGTCAAACGACAAGTCTTCGCCCTCCATGGCCAGCTCTTCCAGATTGTCCATCCACAGCCGCGAAGCCGTGTTCTGGGCAAACAATGCAGTAGATAAGCACAAAGCCATGAAGGCAACAGAAAAGGTGTATTTCATAGTACGTAAGTAAGTTTCAAGAATTAAATGAATATATCCTGTTATTTTTTAGACGCGGATAAAGCGGATTGAGCGGATCTGTAATTTATAGGATGCTGCATTTTATGCTAAAAATAATCCGCTTTATCCGCGTCTAAAAAATCAATGACCGGCATAGTATAAACTAAATATGAACAACTACTTATATATGCAAAATTGATTGATAACTTAGCGCGCGTGGTGCAGTCCACTCACTCCGCCTTGCGGGCAAACATCGCCAGCTTGGCGTTGAAATCCTCAAAAAGCAAGCGGGTGTCGATGCGCGTGTACACCCTGATGTTCCGCCCCTGGTGATTGTAACGGTACGTCCCGTCTTCGGCTATCAGGGGCGCCTGCTTCACCACGTAATCCGACGAGGCAGGGTCAGCCTCAAAGCCCGTCTGCAAGGCCGTGAGCAGTACCAGCGGACTGTCGCCAAGGATGTAGACCTCGCCCATCGGCAGCCCAACCTTACCCAACCGTTCCATAATCCCCGTAATGGAGCCGGCCAGGTAAGCTCCCGTCTTGCCGCAAGGAGCCACGTACATTTCCATCTCCGCCAAGCTATAGATGCACTGGCGGTAGGCATTGCGCGGCACTTGCCACAGCCGCAGGTCGGACTTGTTGAACACGGTGCGCGCCGAAGCGATGCAAAGATTCAGGTTGTACTCCACCGCCGAATATCCCGGAGGCGGAATGGCGCCCGCCGTCAAGTATTCCTGCCCGCCTATCCACACCAGGATGACGCGCCGCCCGATCTCCGGATTCATCAGCCACGCACTGGCGATGTTGGTCAGCGAAGCTCCGCACACCACGTAGAGCGGCTCCTCGGGTGTAGCCTTGAGTGCCTCTTCCACAATGAAGCGCGCCGCAGGCGAATCTTGCGGCGTATCCGGGTCGGCCATGGGCACAGGCGACCCAGCGTAGACGGCATACTGCCCCGCCAACCCCATCACGTCGAGCACCTCGCGCACCTTGTCGCACGACGCCTCGGCCGTGTTCTTGCCCTCATTGAAGCCGAACCCCGACGTCAGGTGCGAGCCTATGATGCCCCTTACCTCCACCGAAGGCGAAAGCAAGTGGTGCACCAACTGGTACAACCCGTCGGGGTCGCCGCAGAAATCATTGTCGATAACCACCTTCATGCGCTGCGCCGGCACATAAGGTTCAGCCGCGAGGGCCACGCTACTGCCTGCGGCCACCAGAAAAGACAGCCCCGCAAGCAAGAGACGGAAGGGGAAAAAGATAAGCTTCATACGGATAACTTTTATATTTTCTTCTGTGACAAAGATACACTTTTCCCCGCAACCTCCTCACATTCTCCCCGAAGAATATTTCTTTACACCCCTGCCACCTACCCGGTTCGTACCCGAGTCGTACCCCATTCGGTACTCATTCGGTACTCGTTCGGTCGGGTTTCGGCCCTATGGACCGAAAAAACAGCGGACAAGGCAGCTGCCGGGTCGGGGCATGAAAAAGGCCGGCCAAGAACAATTGATGTCTTGGCCGGCCAGCACTATCCAGATTCGGGATAACCTGTTACTTGTACCGTTGCACCCGTTCGTCGCGGATGACGCCGT
>CALUIF010000041.1 GCA_944320635.1 uncultured Bacteroides sp.
TCTTCAGCGTGCCTACAAAACCGTCACTCACCATATCCATATCCACACCTGCCTCGAGGGCACGCGCAGAGACGGTTTGCAAGTCACCGATGCCGTGGGGCACCATTTCGGCAATGCCGGTGTAGTCCGTCACTACAAAGCCGTCAAAGCCCCACTGCGTGCGCAGCACGTCGGTCATCAGCCATTTGTTGGCCGTGGCAGGTACACCGTCCACCTCGTTGAACGAAGCCATGAAGCTGCCGGCTCCGGCCTCTGCGGCTGCCTGGTAGGGATAAAGGTATTCATTGAACATGCGGTTGCGGCTCATGTCCACCGTGTTGTAGTCACGGCCGGCATCGGGTGCGCCATAAAGGGCAAAGTGCTTCACGCAAGCCATTATCTGGTCATTGCTTTGCAACTGGGTACTCTTGTCAGTTCCCTGGTAGCCACGCACCATGGCCTGGGCAATGGCGCCTCCCAGGAATGGGTCTTCACCGTTGCCTTCGCTGGCACGTCCCCAACGCGGGTCGCGGCAAACGTCCACCATCGGGCTGAAGGTCCAGCAAATGCCGTCGGCACTGGCCTCGGTGGCCGCAATGCGCGCCGACTGCTCCACGGCTTCCATGTTCCAGCTGCAGGACAGGCCCAAGGGGATGGGGAACACCGTCTCATAGCCGTGAATCACATCCATGCCGAACAGCAAGGGGATGCCCAGACGGGAATTTTCCACGGCAAGTTTCTGTACGTCGCGGATGCGGTCCACGCCTTTCAGGTTGAACAGGCCGCCTACAAGGCCCTGCTCAATCAGTTTCGCCACATCGCTGCTCTTGGCTTGCCCGGTGACAATCTCGCCCGTCACCGGCAGGTTCAGCTGACCGATTTTTTCTTCCACGGTCATCTTGCTCATCAGTTCCGTAATGAACGTGTCCATGTCGCTGGGGGCACTTCCCGGCTTCTCGCCTTTCGGTGTCGCCGTCGCCATCACTGCGGACAGGGATACGGCTGCTAAGAATGATAATCTTTTCATATTTGTGTTTGTTTTTAAGGGTATAATCCAAATCTTAATTCAAGGCACTGTGCAGTTATCTACGCACATGCACCGTGGGGCACAGGGGCGAACGGCCGTTTTCACTCAACGCCTCCACCGTGAAGTAGTAATCGGTGTCCCGGTCCATGCCGCGGAAGTCGTAAGACGTGGCATCCAGTACGCTGATAGCGTTGTACATCTTATCCCCGGCAATGCCGTAATAGATGTTGTAGCCATAGGCGCCTTCCACCGGTTTCCACGAAACGAGGGCGTTGCGGGAGTCCTTCTTGTCGCGCGCCACCTTCAAGCCTTCTACCGCTTGCGGGGCATCGCCTCCGGCATGGCCGAACACGCGCAGTTCCGACAAAGCCACATAACCCGTAGGCACATGCACGCTTTCAAACTTCAGGTAACGGGTCTGCAAAGGCTCGGCAAGCTCAATATAATCGTGCGGGCAATCTTTGTCGCTGTCGCTCTTGTCGACCACCAACGTCCACTCCTCACCATTATCGGAGGCGAAGATACGATATTGATGGTAAATATCCATGGCACGGTTGTGCTGAAATGCCTTATGGTCATAAAAATTCAGCTGCAAGGCCCTGACGGTTTTCATCCCCTCCAAATCAAGCACCACCCATTCGCCCGGGTTGCCGCTGGCTGCGGCCCAGTAGGTGCGCATGCTTTCGTCCGTAAGGTTGCGGGCTTCATAGATGCTATCGGTCGACGACACTTGCACAGGCTTGCCGTAAGACAGCAGCATCCAGCCCGTGAAACGGTCGGCAGGGTTCTTGATGTCGATAGGCTCCGCCCAATTGGGATAATCGCCAAAGGCGGTAGACGAATACATCACGCCATCCTCATCGAAAGCCACCGGATAGAGGCCGATGCGCCGCTCGAACTTGTACTTCAGCGACAGCATGCAGGTAGCCACGTGCCAGTAGTTGCCCTTCACATCGCGGAACGTGCCGCCATGACCCGCTCCCTGCACATAGCCGCCGGGCTTGTAGCACATGGGGTTGTGCGTCTGGTAGGTGAAGGGTCCTAGTGGCGAATCGCCCACATACACACCGTCGGCATACACCTTGAACTCCGTGCCCGGAGCCCCATACTGGAAGTAGTACTTCCCGTCGTGCTTCGTCATGTAGGCACCTTCGGTAAAGGGGCGCAAGGTCACTTCGTCGTCATTGTTCATGCCGAAACGCTCCCAGCCGTGTTCTTCGGGGCGAAGCATCATCACGTCGTGTATCTTGCTGATGGGATAGAAATCGTTCCGGTCCAATTCCACGGCCTTCAGCGGATACTCGTTGCTGGAGCCATAGTACATGTACAGTCGTCCGTCATCGTCCAGAAAGAAGCAGGGATCCCACGTAGGCAGCACGTTCTTCTCGATGGCACGCTTGAAACGGCCCGACTTGGGATGCGTGCTGTACCACACCGCCAGCCCTTCGTACGTAGAACCGGTGTAGAACAAGGTGTCGCCACTGACGTAAGCTGCCGGGGCACACTGGTCGTCGTCCGTAGGCTTGCGCAGGAAACTGGCAGGCACAAACTCCCAGTCCGCCAAGTTCTTTGAGTAATGGAAACCGCCCTGGTTGGTGGAGAACAGGAAGTATTCGCCCTTATACTCCAACGCCATAGGGTCGGCAGCCGAACGGAAAGAGCCGTTGGGACGCACATTGTTGTTATACGGTTCGAAATTGTAACTGATGTTCATAGGGTTGCAATACGTGCGCGACAGAGGTGCCTGCGGGTCATACCAGCGGGTAGCCTGCGCCGGACGGCGGGGGACGGAACGATGCACCTCGTCCCTCATCACCACCTCGATGTCGGTGTCACTTAAAGCCAAAGTGCGGTTCAGCAGTTTCTTGCCCGGATAATACACATAGAGGTGCACGTCGTTCTCCGCACCTTTAATGGCAAACTCCCCCTTGGCATCCGTCGTGCAGTGCATGGGGCTGGCAAAAAACATTACCGTGGCACCTTCCAGCGGGCGGTGCTGCCCGTCTACGACACGTCCCTTCACTATGCGGTCTTTCGTCACGGTGATGTAATAGTCGCTCACCTGGCCTTTCACTACCCGGATAGAATCATCAGGACTGGCATTTGCCGCCAAAACGGCGGCAAGTGTCAGTCCACATGTTAAAAGAATACTCCGTACCATTATATATTATTCAGATACAGATGCTGCATTATACTCTACAGGCTCTAGTGCCAAGTCGGGCAGGTTTTCCAGCTGGGTAGCAGGCACAGGCCAATACTTCTTGTCTTCCGTCCAGCCCTTCGGACCGAGCACGGTAGCAGCACGTCCGGTGCGCACCAAGTCTTGGTACACGTAGCCCCACTCGCTGCACAGTTCCATGCGGCGCTCATCCAATACCTCGTCCAAAGTGACACCGATCTTAGTAGACATCTGGGCGCGACCACGCACCTCGTTGTAACCGTAATCACCATCCTTGCCCAAACGAATTTTTGCCTCGGAATTCATCAGCAATACATCGGCATAACGGAAGATGCGCACGTTGTTGTTGCTGCCATAAGTGGTACGTCCGGGTGTCATCTGCTCGAAAGGCACATAGCTCTTGCCGTTCCAGCAATCGGTGGTAGTAGCCGCAGCCGTACCGATGTGCCAACCTTCAGGCGTGGTACCGCCGGCCTTCAGGAAAGAAGTCGTAGCACGCACGGTTTCACCGCGTTCCTCTGCCCACGCCACAAATTCCGGCTCATAACCGACGAATCCCCAGCCGCTGACAGAATTAACCATATTCGTAATGCCGGACATGGAGTGATCCCCGTCTTCATCCTTCCAAGCATAACTTCCGTTCGGGCCTTGGCAGTTAAAGAACTGGTCTACGGTTATCTGATCACCCGAACCTTGCCCGAAATCAGTGACTTGGCACTCAAACAGGGACTCATCGCACAGCTTGCCGGGAATCTTGAACAACTGGTAGTAGTCTCCATACAACGAGAAGTTACCATTGTTGATGATATCATCGGTCAGTGTCTCCACCTGCTCCCAATTGTCCGTCAGCATATAAATCTTGGCGGCAAGCATCTCGGCTGTATAAACCGTAATGGCGCCTTGATGAACCATCTCGTTGGGGCGCATGTGCTCCATGTGCTGCATGGCGTAGTTCAGGTCTTCGAGCATGTAGTTGTAGACCGACTCAACGGTGGCCCGACGGAACTCCGTCTGCAAATTGTCGCTATAGATGGGCACAGGGCCGAAGTTGGTCACTAAGTTGTAGTAAGCCCATGCACGGATGGTGCGCACTTCGCCGCAATAGGCCTGGTAGTTGGCATAGTCTTCACTGCCCTCGGACAGGTATTGTGCATAGCCGTCCAGCGATTCAAGAGCCGAGTTGGCTATACGGATGATGTTGTACCAGTTGATCCACACTTGGTTCAGTCCCCAATAAGAGTTGTCGTAAACAAATTCACGGCTGAAAGTAGCAGCTGGGCCTTGGTCATCGTAACGGCCAGACCATACATCGCCATCACGGGTAAACATCAGCAGGGCATTGATGTAGTGCATGGCCGATGCACGCACTTCGTTATAAACGCCTACAACCGGCTGGTACATTTCCGAAGTAGCACTAAAGTCTACTTCTTCTTCCGGCACCTTATTCTCCGGATCAATCTCTATAAAATCGGAACAGTTGCTGGTTCCTCCCGCAACCATCAAGGCCGGCAGGATATATGCAAATGTTTTCTTAAGAATCTTCATTGTAAGTAATGTTTTTATGGGTTAGAAATCAATTTGTACGCCGAATGTATAGGTTGCAGTCAACGGATAAACTTCCGTATCCCAACCTTCTGCATCAGAAAGTTCCGGTGTGAAGCTGTTAGCCTTGAACCAAGTGAACGGACGGTCGGCAGTCAGCGACAGGCGGATGCCCGGCATGGTGTAGCTTCCAAACTTGATGTTCTTGAACGAATAGCCCAAAGAAATGTTCTGGATGCGGAAGTAGTTGGAACTTTCCACAAAGTAAGACGCGTTGTTGCTATCCGATACGTTCCAGCTCTTGGTCAAGGCCTTTGCAGACGGATGCTCGTTGGTAGAGCCTGCGCCTGTCCAGCGGTTTTCCACTTGGGCAGCGTCAAAGTTATAGTTGGAAGCGGCATAACGAAGGGCGCGCTTGCGGTTCCACAACTCGCCACCGGCTTGACCGTAGGTACTCAAGGCAAAGTCGAAGTTCTTGTAAGTAAGACCAATGTTAAAGCCATACGTGAAGTCGGGGATATAGGAGCCCAGGATTTGCTTGTCGCTACCGTTTATCACACCATCGTTATTAACGTCTTCGTATTTGAAATCGCCCGGTTCCAGGTTGTTGGCCACGGCAATGGGGTCGGCTGCACATTCTTCCGGTGTCTGGTAGATGCCTACCACCTTATAACCATAATAAGAGTTCATCTTTTCGCCGATTTTCTGTACGGTCTTTCCGCCACGAATCAGACTGGTACCGTTTTTCAGGTCGGTCACCTCATTGTGCAGGTAAGCCATGTTGGCACCAATCGTGTAAGTAAAGTCTTTGCCTATCTGGTCTGTCCAGTTCAAAGACAATTCCACACCGGTGTTGAGGATAACGCCATAGTTGCCGGCAATGGTAGAGTTCTGCATCGGGAGGGTAGGCGAAATCACAGCGTTGTCCGTCACACGGCGGTACCAGTCAATGTCACCGCTCAAACGGTTGTTCAGCGTGGCAAAGTTCACGCCGACGTTGGTTTCCTTCACAACTTCCCATGCCAACCAGCTGAAGTTAGAGGTATTGGTATATCCATCAATGGCTATATTATTACCAAACACGCCACGCACCGGAGTAATGCTGGCGAAACCAGCACTGGCTGCCACCTTATCATTACCCAGTTTACCCCAGCTGGCACGCAGCTTCAAGTAATCGAAGATATTCTGGTTTTCCATGAAGGATTCCTGCGAAAGTACCCAGGCGCCACCGATAGAGGGGAAGTAGCCCCACTTCTCATTGTACTTGGAAGAGCCGTCGGCACGGAACGTAAACATCAACATATACTTGTCATCGTAGTTGTAGTTCAAACGGGTGAAGTATGACAGACCACGATCGCGCGTACCATCGTCATCAACCGTAGCGCCTTCGTCATTGCCGAGGGAGATGTACTTCCATTCGTCTGCGCCTTCGGGCACATTGGTAGCCGTACCCGTCAGCTTACGGTATTGTTCCTGGCGCATGGAAACGCCCAACATACCGGTAAAGTTGTGCTTGCCCCAACTGTCGGTATAAGTTGCAATGTTATCCCATACCCAGTTGTAATAGTTGCTGTCGGTCTTCGTCAACTTAGTAGATGTGCTTTGCTGGTTGTTGCTTACATAGTAAGTGGGAGTAAACTCAGTACCACGTACCATCTGGTAATCGTAGCTGTAGCTCGTGCGGATGTTCAACTTATCCGGCAAGATATTAAGCTGAGCATAGAAATTACTCAATACTTGGTAGGTTTCATTCCGGTTATCATAATAGTTGGCCGTAGCCACCGGGTTATAGAAATTGGTGGTCAGACCTGCCTGCTCGGGAGAAGCATATTTCACAGGAAATACGTTATCGTCACGTCTGTCATCGTAAACCGGGTAAACAGGAGCTGCATTGAAAGCCTGCTGCCAAGCTGCATTGTTGGGTAACTGTTGTTGCGAGCTACTGAACACACCATTAAAGCCAACCTTCAACCACTTGCGTGCCTCGTAGTCCAAAGCCGCACGGAAATTCATGCGGCGATAGTAGTTTTCTACGTCCATAATACCGTCTTGCGACAAGTAGCTGATACCCGTAGAATAAGTGGCCTTGTCCGAACCACCGGAAATGTTCAAGCTGTGGTTAGTCATCATGGCCGTACGAATCAGTTCATCATACCAATCGGTATCGGCATTGAATTGAAGGTTGTCCATGTTTCCGCCAAACGAAGCGATAGAAGTCTCAAAGATGTTGGAATAGCTTGCAGGGTCAGCTTCCATCAACATGGTAGCATACTGGTGAGAGTTGGCCATCTTCAACAAATTGGTAGCTTTTTGGATGCCGACATAGCCATTATAAGTAATCTTGGCATCTTGATTGCGCTGTCCTTTCTTGGTTGTGATGATAACCACGCCATTAGCGGCACGTACACCATAAATAGCAGCAGCCGAAGCATCTTTCAAAATGGTCATATCTTGAATATCGGCATTGTTCAGGAAGTCGATATCATCATAAAACATGCCATCCACCACATACAAAGGCGACGTGTCGCTGAATGAACCTGTACCACGGATCGTAACCTTCGGGCCTTCACCAGGAGTTCCGGAATTGGTAATGTTCACGCCAGCAACCTTTCCTTGCAGAGCAGCCATAGGTGAGGAGGTTGGCGTATTGATTAATTCGGCCTCTTTCACTACATCAATTGGAGCTGTTAAATCCTTAGACTTTGCCGAACCATAACCGATTACCACAACTTCTTCCAACTGCTGCGTATCGTCCTGCATGGTTACGTTGATGACCGTCTGGCTGCCGACGCTAATCTTCTGCGACAGCATACCTACGTAACTAAAAATAAGGGTGGCATCACCGGATACATTGCTGATGCTGTAGTTTCCGTCGATGTCCGTAATAACCCCAGCTCCGGTGCCTTCCACTTGCACCGTAACTCCGATAAGCGGCTCGCCTAAGCCGTCTACCACTTTACCTGTTACTGTTTTTGTTTGAGAAAATGCCGGTGAGGCTGCCAACAGCAGGCACACCATCAAAAGTAAACTTTTCAGCCGAATGGCTGTGACTTGAAGAGGTGTTCTTTTCTTCATGACATTAAATTAATTTTGTGTGAAACTAATGTTATAGAACCCCAGCAGACGCCCGAGTTCACAATTCGCACAGCAAACTTACAATAGACGTCAAGCAAACAAAAAATTTCTTGTTCACGACAAATACACACCTCTGTTTTTTAACGTTACCGGCAATACTCTTTCACCTCTCAATTACGAATAGACAATTGATATACAGTAACTTCAAACAACACATCATTCTATCCCCATCAAAAACTCCCCAAGGTTCTGTGAGGAATCCAGCCCCAGTTTCTTGCGAAGCCGGTAACGGTTGTTTTCAACGGCACGGACGGAAGCATTCATCAAGGAGGCTATATCCTTGGTAGACATGTTGAGTTTGAGACATGCACAAAGACGCAAGTCGTTGGTGGTGAGTTGCGGGTAAGTTTTTTTTATCCGGTTGAAAAAGGAATGATGCTTCTCTTCGAATTTAATGAGGAACATCTTCCAGTCATCCTCCGTATTCAGGTTATCGGCAAGCAAGGCATTTATCTTTCCATAAAACGGGATAAGTGACTTTTGCGTGTTCTTGCCGGCAATTTCATTGACCATGTCTTTCAACTTCAAGATAAGTTCGTTCTTCCGAATGATGAAAGAAGTGAGGGTGAACATCTCCGCATTCTTTTCCTCTATCTCGCGTTGCAACTGTTCGTTCACCGTCTGAAGACGGGCTGCCTGCTGTGCCTGCAACTCATGTTGCTGCCTGATGCGCAAACGATACTGCATCAGCCGGTAAGCCAGATACAGCAGGCCGACCATCACTGCTATGCCCAACAGATAAGCCCACGTACGGCGATACCAAGGTGGCAAAATGCGGAAATCCACCAATGTATCAACTGAATAATTCCCCAATCCATCCGTAGAACGGAGGCGCAGCGTGTAGTCTCCCCAAGGCAGGCGCGCATACGCAATGCGGTTCACAGGTTGTGGCTGACTCCACGTGCTGTCCACACCTTCCAGCAAATATTCAGCAAAAAGTTCATTGGCAAATACCCCGTCGATGGAGAAACCTACCGTCACTGTATTTCTTTCATACGGTATTTCGATGGGCTGCCTCAAATCCACATACCCTTTGCCACCTTCACCACCCACCTGCATATATTCGGGCAGGGGTGCAGCCAACTGCTTTTCCTGCGGTGCTACACATCGGGAGTTATGGATAATGAAGCCTGCATCTAGGCAAATAAGAGACAGCGAGTCATTCAGCACAGCTACATTTTCGTACTCATTGACGAGGCTCAAGATATCCGCCCCTATCTTATAAGCTTCTTCAATACGTGCCCTATAGCCATCGTATACGAAGCGGTAGACCGATGAAGTTGTCACCATCCACCCGCTTTCGTTGTTTACAGGCACTATCCGTCTCAAGTCGGACGTTTCTTTGAAGCAATTGTTCAGCAAGTTGTCCGGTTGCAGCTTGTCTTCCTGCTCATTGTAGGTATAAAGACAGTCGTTGCCCAAAAACACAATGCGCCCTCCAAGCTTAAACAGGCGCAGGTGTGCCGGCAGCTCCTCATCCTGCTCTTGCCCGTAATACGTGTAGTAGCGGAAAGCATCCATCTCATCGGTCAAACGGCATTTATACACGCCGCGGGTCACTGTTTCCAGCCAGATGTTTCCCATGTGGTCGATGGCTGCATTATTGATGGAAGCCGGAATCTGGCGCATGGCATGCAGGCGTCCGGTGTCCTTGTCTACGATATACAGGGCATTGTAGGCCACGATGATTTGTATGCGCTTCTGCCCCACGCGCCCGTCCACAATGTCGAACACACCCGTATTCAGCGGATAAGCCGGCCGGATACTCAGGTCGGGAAATATTTCTATCAGGCCGGTGTTGTGGCAGCACAGCAGTGACCCGTCTTCTTCTTTTCTGAACGACCATACTTGCCCTTGCGTCCCCTCCAACAACTTCAAGGACGAAAAGACTTCCGGCTTGTAGGCTTTCGATACGGGGGTGTAAAACACGCCTTGGTTAGTACCCACCAGCAGATAGTCGTTCCACAGCGCGGCACTATACACCGAGCCAACGCTGTGGTCGGTAGTCAGATAGTAGTTCATGCCAGGCGTATAGTGTATGTACGAAATGCCGCGGTCCAGTGCCGCCCACACATTGCGCTGCCTGTCTTCGTAGAGGTAAAGCACCGTGTTGTTCTGCAGCGCATTGCCTGCATGGAAATGGCTCAGCACGTTGCCCTCGGCATCCACTTCATAAATGCCGCCAAGCAGGGTACCCAGGTAGAAAGTGCCCCTAGTGCGGCTGTAGATGGCGCAATTCAGCTCCTGCCCTTGCAACCGGCGGGAGAGGTCGGCATTCCAAGGCGCGAACCGGCGGCCGTCGTACAGATAGAGCCTGCCGTCTGAAGTGCCAATGAGGGTGCGGCTGTCGTCGTATGGCAGGATGACGCGCGCCAAGCTGCCCTTCAGGAACTCGCTGCCCTCCAGACGTGTCAGTCCTCCGTCCTTCAGCCGGTAGAGCGAGCCGTACATTTCCTGCACCCAGTATTCGTTGCCCACCGCTTGCATGAACAGGAAGCCTTCGGGCCGGGTGAGCCGGCGTATCTGTTCATGGTCATACACATAGATGTTGCTGAACGACTGGAAGTAGACATACTCGCCGTCGATGTGAACGCGCCAGAAGCTCTCGTTGTCCGGCCGCCGGACAGGAAGCAGGTTTTTCAGCGAGGTGTAGTGCAGGCGTCCCGACTCGTCGCGCCGCCAAACGCCCAGTTCGTCCGTGCCTCCGGTGTAAATGGTGTTGTGCGACTCTACGGCCAAGGCGCGCACAATGGGCACGCCCGGCATAGGGTACAGGTTCCACTCCATACCGTCCGACTCCAGCAAGCCGGCATCGTTTCCTATGTACATCACGCCCCGTTCGTCTTGCCCTACGACCCAGTTCTTGTTGGCGGCCTGGTATTTGTCGCGCGTGTAGTTGATGACATAAGGTCTGTGGTTCTCAAAGGCATGGCACACCTGCGTGAGGGCAAAGCTTATAAACAGCAGTAAGCGAAGTTTCTTGTTCATCCGTAAGTTATTTAAGGTTAGACGCGGCCTACTTCTCTCTCGCTTTCAACGCCCGCAGGTACTTGCCCATCACGTCGGCCGACTCGCTGGTCTCCCGCAACACAGCTTCCTGCAAGTCCGGGTAAGCAGCCAGCAATTCTGACATCCGCTCCCTGCCCACGAAGCCCGAACGCCCCGTCGCCGTGTCCAGCTCGTAGTACACCCGCTCGTTCACCAGCCCGGAGGCGGCAATGGCATTGCCTACTTCCCCGCCCAGCTTCACGGCATCAGGCGGCGTGGCAGTGCTGGCTGCTACCTGACCTACGGGCTGGGCGCAGTAGTACACGTTCCGCCCCACCTGCAATGCCGGTGCATACCATCCGCCCAGGCGGAACTTCTTGTAGCGCATCTTCCGACAGTTGACGTAGAGCGCCGTGTCGACCCGCACCGCATAGCAGCGCCGGCGCAGGTAGCGCGTCAGGCCCTTGTTGCCCACAGCCTCGATGCGGTAGTCGGCGCCCCCCATCAGGTATATCTGATTCTTCGCCCGTTTCGCCACCCGCAAGATGGTTACCGTGTCGCCACGCCCCTCTACCAACGTTTCCAGGTTGGAGTACATGATTTGCTGGGCGGAACATACGGCCGGTACAAGCAACAACGACAGCAATAAGCCAAAAGTCTTCATATCCATATACGCTTTATATCAGAAAGGAGAAAAACAGTCATCGCAACCACTTCCCTGCCGCCCGAAATAGCACGGTATCAGCCCCTTCACAGCGTAGTATCACCAGCGTGATAGCGTAGTATCACCAGCACGATAGTGTAGTATCGCTAGCGTGATAGCGATACTACGCTATCGGGACGCTGATAGCCAGGCACTAACCAAGCAGCACTTTGATGAGATAAAAATACAGCTTTTATCGGAAGTGAGCAACATATCTGCAAAAAAATATG
>CALUIF010000042.1 GCA_944320635.1 uncultured Bacteroides sp.
TGTTTATGTTACTTTTTAATTGTTTGCTTACATCGCACCTGTTTCTTTGCGAAATCCATGCCAAAGCCTTAACTTGCTGTGTGCAAACGTAAAAGCAAAAAACAAGGGTGTCCGTTTCCGGACACCCTGTGCATTTTCGGATAATCGTTTGCTCGTATTGCACCGCTTACCTCAGTCGCAGGCGGTCGCCCACTTCGGGTATGTAGTCGCCATCCTTCTTGTTCATCTTATAAAGATACTTCAACCGGATGCCATACGTCTGCGAAATGGAGTGCATGGAGTCACCGTCTTTCACTACATATATATTATAAGGCTTCATGGCCTTCTTGTTCTTCTTCTTCAGGTAAATGATGTCGCCAGGCTCCAAGGTGTAGTCTTCGTGCAGGTCGTTGTACTTCACCAACTTCTTCCAACTGATGTCGAACTCGCCTCCCAGCAACCGGAAGTTGTCGCCCTCGCGTGCCACCACGTAGGCCAGGCCGTTGGCTATGTACACAGGGTGCGGGTTCACCAGCCAGGGTTTCTTCTTTATCAGTTTCTCCCAGCGGCGGGCTTCGCGCTTGCTCATGCCTTTGGTGTCATATTTATAAAGGTCGTAATCTTCAATGATGGTTATGAGCCGGTTGGCATACGAACGATCCGTGGCATAGCCGGCCTTTTTCAGTCCACGGGCCCAGCCCTTGTAATCGGTTTGCTTCAGCTTGAATAAAAAGGCATAACGCGCACCGCTGGTCAGGAACTTGGAATGGTCTTCATAGGAATCTTCTACCTTGCGATAGGCACGGAAGCATTCGCCCCTTGCATCATCGTCGTAATAGACTTTGCGCCCCCGCCACGTGTTGTGGCACTTGATGCCGAAATGGTTGTTGCTCTTCTTGGCCAGCGTGCTCTGCCCCGCCCCGCTCTCCAGCAGCCCCTGCGCCAGGGTGATGCTGGCGGGAATCTTGTATTTCTTCATCTGCTCTACGGCAAGAGGGGAATATTTGCGGATATATTCGTTGTAGCGGGCATTCCTGCGCTGTGCTTCGGCAACAGGGATTACCAGCAAGAGGAAGACGGCCAAAGCAAACAATCTGAAAACATACTTCATGGGGACTCTATCAATTGGTTAATGGCGCAAAAGTCCGTAAAAGAATCGAGAAAAACAATCGTTTTACTATTTATTAGCTGCCGTAGCAAGCATAAATAAGTAAAATTGCCTACATTTGAAGCCTGAAAAACAAGTTCCTTTATGAAAGCAAAACGGAAAATAGCAAGCATCCTGGCCGCAGGCACTCTGTTTTTGGCATCGTGCTCAAGCATGTTCTACCCCAAGGCCAATGCGTTGGACCAAATAAGACAAGGCATGTCGCAGGACGAAGTGACGAAGTTGCTGGGCAAACCGGACTTCCGGCGCATTGACTACGGGCTGGAAGAGTGGGAATACAGCAAGCTGTTCAGCCCGCTGGACAGTGACTACACCACCGTCATCGTGCGCTTCGAGCACGGGGAACTGGTCTACATGGACTCCTTCCATGCCGCCGACCGCGAGCCGCAACTGCCTCCTGCCCCTGTCGTGCAAGAGCCGGTAGCGGTGGTGCCCGTGCAACCGGCCTACCCCGACGCGATGCCCGACCGGCTGTTCCGCGACTTCCACCGGAAGGTAAAATCGGAAATGTTCAAGGACGACCAGCTGCAACTGATACAGGCCGGCGTGGAGCACAAGCTCTTCACCTGCCGCCAGTGCGCCGAGATGATGTCGCTCTTCACCTTCGACGACGACAAGATGCAGGTGCTCCGCTTGTTTGCCCCCCGGCTGGTGGATAAGGAAAACTACGAGACCATCGTCCGCGAGATAGACTCCATGTTTACACAAGACGATGCCAAGAAACTGCTGGGCATCCCCACCCGCTGACTGCTATGAACCAATATTTTTTGATATGAAAACGCTGCAACTCCACATCCCCGTCAAGGTCTTTGCCTACGAAGAACTGGGCGAAGCCGACCGCCAACTGATTGATGCCGCCCGCCAGGCCACCTACCGCAGCTATGCCCCTTACTCCCGCTTCTGCGTAGGCGCGGCCGCCCGCCTGGCCGACGGGACGGTGGTGAGCGGAAGCAACCAGGAAAATGCCGCCTCCCCGTCTAGCCTTTGCGCCGAACGCACCACGCTGTTTTATGCCAACTCCCGTTATCCCGACCAGGCGGTGGACACGCTGGCCATCGCCGCCCGCCATGCCGAAGGAGGATTCCTGCAAAAGCCCATATCGCCCTGCGGCGCCTGCCGGCAGGTGATGCTCGAGACGGAGACGCGCTTCGACCACCCCATGCGCGTTTTGCTATACGGCACGGAAGGCATCTACGAGCTGCGAGGGGTGGAGAGCCTGTTACCCTTCTCCTTCACGGGCGAGTCGATGAAGTAAAATATTGACAGCCCGGCGGAGGGGCCGAGACGTTAATATTCGTACAAGTTCAACATTTTTCATGGCCGATGCCACGACGCTATAGTGTCGTCAAAAATGCGCTATAGCGCAGTTTCGACGGTGCCATAACGCATTACGGGCGGCAAAGGCGTCCGGCTTCCGAAATATTGACGCCCCGCCGCCCGCGCCGCAAGTATTAGTAGGAGCGTGCGAATATCACGCGGCACTCGGAAGGCCGCCCGGTGACCATGCACTTGCCTGGCTCCTTATCGCCCGGCACAAACGATTCGAACGGGATGCAACGGATGGTGGCCTTGGTCTCCTCCTTGATTTTCTCCTCGGTCTCCGTGGTGCCGTCCCAGTGGGCAAGGATGAAGCCGCCCTCTTCTATCTTCTGCTTGAACTCATCATAAGTGTCGGCGGTGGTGATGCGGCGGTTGCGGTAGTCGAGAGCCTTGTTGTAGATGTTCTTCTGCATCTCCTCCAGCAAATCTTTCACGTATTGCTCAATGCCGTCGCACGAGCGGGTCTCCTTCTCCAGCGTGTCGCGGCGCATCACCTCCATGGTGTTGTTCTCCAAGTCGCGCCCGCCCATAACGAGACGCACAGGCACGCCCTTCAGCTCGTAGTCGGCAAACTTGAAGCCGGGACGCTTGTTGTCAGCATTGTCATACTTCACGCTGATACCCATGGCACGGAGCCGCTGCACAATGCCTGCCACCTTCTCGTCAATCCGGGCTAACATCTCGGCATTCTTGTAAATAGGC
>CALUIF010000043.1 GCA_944320635.1 uncultured Bacteroides sp.
CCCAAGACCACAGAATGGAAGCTGTCTTACGACGGGCGCAACCGCGAGCCGGTAACCCTGCCGGTAAAGTTTCCCCTGCTCCTGGCCCAAGGGGTGGAGGGCATTGCCGTAGGCCTGTCATCAAAGATATTGCCACACAACTTCAACGACCTGTGCGAGGCTGCCGTGAGCTACCTGCACGGTGAGCCTTTCCAACTGTATCCCGACTTCCAGACAGGGGGCGCGATAGATGTGTCGAAGTACAACGACGGCGAGCGGGGAGGCAGCGTGCGCATCCGCGCCAAGATAGAGAAGGTGGACAACAAGACGCTCGCCATCCGCGAGATTCCCTATGGAAAAACCGTGGCCAGCGTATGCGACTCCATCGTGAAAGCCAGCGAGAAGGGAAAAATAAAAATCCGCAAGGTGGAAGACCTCACCTCGGGCAACGTGGAGATACTGGTGCACCTGGCGGCGGGCGTATCGTCGGACAAGACCATCGACGCCCTCTATGCCTTTACCGACTGCGAGGTGAGCATCTCACCCAACTGCTGCGTGATAGACGACCAGAAACCACACTTCCTGACGGTGAGCGACGTCCTCCGCAAATCGGTGGACAACACCAAGAACCTGCTGCGGCGGGAACTGGAGATACGCCGGGGCGAAATCATGGAAAGCCTGCACTTTGCCTCGCTGGAAAAGATATTCATAGAGGAACGCATCTACAAGGATAAGGAGTTTGAGCAGGCAAAGAACATGGACGCGGCCTGCGAACACATCGACGAGCGGCTGACGCCCTACTACCCCACCTTTGTCCGCGAAGTGACCAAGGACGACATCCTGAAACTGATGGAAATCAAGATGGCACGTATCCTCAAGTTCAACTCCGACAGGGCAGACGAGCTGATTGCCCGCATGAAAGCGGACATTGCCGAGATAGACCGCCACCTGGCCAACCTAGTGGAATACACGGTGGAGTGGTTCCGCATGCTGCAAGGGAAATACGGCAAGAACTTCCCCCGCCGCACGGAGCTTCGCAACTTCGACACCATAGACAGCACAAAGGTCATCGAGGCCAACGAGAAGCTGTACATCAACCGCGAAGAAGGCTTCATAGGCACCGGGCTGAAGAAGGATGAATTTGTGGCCAACTGCTCCAACTTGGACGACGTCATCCTGTTCTACCGCAACGGGAAATACCTCATCACTGCCGTGGCCGACAAGAAGTTTGTAGGCAAGAACATCATCTATGCCAACGTATTCAAGAAGAACGACCAGCGCACCATATACAATGTGGTCTACCGGGACGGGAAAGACGGCACGTGCTACATCAAGCGCTTTGCCGTGACCAACGTTATCCGCGACCGCGAATACGACGTGACGCAAGGCAAGCCCGACTCGCGCATCATGTACTTCAGCCCCAACCCTAACGGGGAAGCCGAAGTGATTAAGGTGACGCTGAAACCCAATCCGCGCCTACGCAAGATTATCTTCGAAGAAGACTTCAGCCAGATAGCCATCAAGGGCCGCCAGGCCATAGGCAACATACTGACGCGCAATCCGGTAATGAAAATCACCCTGAAACAACGGGGAGGCTCCACACTGGGCGGACGCAAGGTGTGGTTCGACCGCGACGTTCTTCGCCTCAACTACGACGGGCGCGGGGATTACCTGGGCGAATTCCAAAGCGACGACCGCATACTGGTGGTGCAGGAGAACGGTGATTTCTATGCCACCAACTTCGACCTGAACAACCACTACGAAGGCAACATCATGCTCATGGAGAAGTTCGACCCCAACAAGGTGTGGACCGCCGTGCTGTATGATGCCGACCAGCAGAACTACCCCTACATCAAGCGGTTCTACTTCGAGCCGACAGCCAGGAAACAAAACTACTTGGGCGAAAATAAAAACAGCCGCCTCATCTTGCTGACGGGCGAGTATTACCCGAGGCTGGAAGTGGTGTTTGGCGGGCACGATGCTTTCCGCGACCCGATGGTCATAGAGGCCGACGACTTCATAGCCATCAAAGGCTTCAAGGCCAAAGGCAAGCGCCTGACAACCTTTGCCATCGACACCATCAAGGAGCTGGAACCGACCAGGAAACCCGAACCCGTGGTGCAGCCCGAACCGGAAGAAGAAGAACCGGAAATCCTGGATCCCGATTATGGGAAAAGCGAAAGCGACATCCGCGACGAACTGACCGGACAGATGAAACTCTTCTGATTTGTAAAACAAAATGCCTAAGCCTAAAAAGCAAGCAATGAAGAAAGACAACATGCAACATACTGATTATCAGGAGGCATCTTCACCAGTCCCCGACGACGTTCTCGTGGGGGACAAACGAGACCCTCGTGGGGGACAAACGAGACCCTCGTGGGGGACAAACGGGAAAGCCTTTTTTCGTGTTTCAGATTTTTACCAATCCTGCTGCTCCTCGCGCTGCTCCTGCCGGAAGGCCTGCGGGCGCAAAGGCAGCTGCCCGACTCGGCACGGCAGACGCGTTTTGTCACCCGTGCTGTCACGTACGGCGTGGGATATTCCAACATCTTCGACACCTACCTCTCGCCCCAGGAGTACCGGGGCATCGAAGTGCGCGTGGCACGCGAAACGATGCGCATGACGCGCTGGGCGGACGGCCGTCTTTCCTTGCAAAACTTCCTGCAAACCAACGCAAGCTACACGCACAACCATGTGGACAACAATAATACCTTCTACGGACTGGTGAACTGGAACATCGGATTGCACTACCACATCCCCTTGGCGCCGAACTTCCGCCTGCTGGCAGGTGGACTGGCAGACCTGAACGGAGGCTTCGTCTACAACCTGCGCAACGGAAATAACCCCGCCTCGGCACGTGCCTACATCAATGTGGACGCCTCGGTCATGGCAGTGTGGGACGTACGTATCCGCAATTATCCCCTCACCCTGCGCTACCAGGCAAACTTGCCGCTGGCGGGTGTGATGTTCTCACCACACTACGGGCAGTCGTACTACGAAATATTCTCGCTGGGCAATGGCGGAGGAGTAGTGAAGTTCACCTCCCTGCACAACCAGCCTTCGTTGCGCCAGATGCTGACCGTGGATTTCCCCGTGCGCCGCACCAAGATGCGCGTGTCTTACCTCTGCGACCTGCAACAGGCAAAACTGAACGGCATCCGCAGCCATGCCTATGGGCATGCCTTCATGGTGGGATTTGTGAAAGAATTCTATGTACTTAAATGAAAAGGGAGGACGAATGATGAAGATAAGCCAAATAGCCTTGCCGATGCTCAGCCTGTTGTGCCTGTTCTCCGCCTCGTGCATCCGCGAAGAGGATGTGGACAACACGCCTCGCGGCAACTTTGAAGCCTTGTGGAAAATCATCGACGAACAATACTGCTTCTTGGACTATAAGCAGATAGACTGGGATTCAGTGTACGAGGTATACAGCCCGCAGATTTCCGACAATATGGGCAGCGAAGCGTTGTTCGAAGTGCTCAGCCGGATGCTTTACGTGTTGAAGGACGGGCATGTCAACTTAGCCTCTGCGCACAACGTTTCCTACTATGACGAATGGTATCAAGGGTATCCCCGCAATTTCGATGAAGAACTGGTGGAAGACTATTACCTGGGTCGCGCCAGCACGGACTACCGCACTGCTTCGGGATTGAAATACAAGATTCTGGAAGACAACATCGGTTACATCCGTTACGAGAGCTTCTCGAGCGGCGTGGGCGAAGGCAACCTGGACGAGGTGCTTTCCTACCTTGCCCTGTGCAACGGCCTCATCATCGACGTGCGCAACAACGGAGGGGGAACACTGACCTACTCCAGCCGCATTGCCGCCCGTTTCACCAACGAAACGGTACTCACTGGATACATCTGCCATAAGACCGGCACAGGACACAGCGATTTCTCTGACCCATATCCCATTGAACTGGAGCCAAGCAACAGCATCCGTTGGCAGAAGCCTGCCGTAGTACTGACCAACCGCCGTGCCTATAGCGCAACCAATGACTTTGTAAACCAGATGTCGTGCCTGCCCCTTGTCACCATCATGGGCGACCGAACGGGCGGGGGCAGCGGAATGCCATTCACATCCGAACTGCCCAACGGATGGACCATCCGTTTCTCGGCAAGCCCGCACTTCAACGCTCAAATGGAACATATAGAAGGAGGAATTGACCCGGATATCCATGTGGATATGACCGATGAAGACGAACAACAAGGCAAGGACACCATTATAGAAACAGCACGCGCCTATCTGAACGGCACCTGGCAAGCGGATGAGGAATAAACATTTCTCCACCTTTTGATTGTTCATATCGAAAATCTCACTATCTTTGCACCCACTATCGGGAACGGTAGCCTGCGGCTGTGGCGTAATTGGTAGCCGCGCCAGACTTAGGATCTGGTGCCGCGAGGCGTGTAGGTTCGAGTCCTATCAGCCGCACAGATTTCATCATTTTAATAGAATGATTATAAGCAGCATACCTGTTTGAAATCTTTCTATAAAGGTATAGAGTGCAAGGTAATGTCTTTAAAGAAGCATTGCCTTGCATTTTTTTGTTTCCTTTGCCACTAGAATTGCCCTGTACCGAAAGAAACGCGCCGGGTTCTTGTCCGTTAGGGAAAGTTGTTATAACTTTGCAGCCAGAAAGCCTTGCCTATGAAGATGACATGCTGTTTACTGATCGGGCTGTTGCTTTTTGCTTTCCAGCCTTTTGCCTTTGCGCAAACTGACTCATTGGATCTCTCCATCGAACAACTTTTTGAAAGAGGTGTGAACCACAACTTGTTACTGAAAGCCGATGTGCTGAAGGAACAAATGGCAGCCGACCGTGTTCGCACTGCCCGTACCCGCCGATTGCCCGACATAGAAGTCGGATTGCGAGGAGGTGTATTGGGACAGCCTGTGGTGTTTGAACACGGATTATCCGACCCTACACGCCCCGAGTCGCCCGACTGGCAACAAAATTATGCCGTAGACTTTTCACAGCCACTCTACGAGGGAGGACGCATCAAATATGCAGTCCGCCAAGCCCGCCTGGAAAAACAGGCAGCAGCTTTGCAGACTGCCACCGACCAAGGTGACGTGAAGTTGGAGTTGCTCCGCCATTATCTGGACTTGTTTGGATTGTATAAACAGCACCAGGTGCTGACTCGCAACATTGCAGAGTCTGAGCGCAGGCTGAAGGATATCCGCCAAATGAAACGCGAAGGACTTATCACCAACAATGACGTGCTACGCAGTGAAATGCGACTGACCGACAACAGATTGTCACTTTTGGAGACAGAAAACAACATCCGCCTTGTATCCCAACAACTGGATATTCTGTTGGAACTGGACGAAACGTTGTTGTTGCGCCCGGATACTACTTTACTGGCCCGGGCTTTTAGCTTGGACTCTTATGATGCCTATGTGTTTCAGGCTTATGACAACGCCCCTTCCATGCAATGGCTTAAACAGCAGACTGAACTTGCCCGTAATGACATCCGCCTCATCCGCGCCAACCAACTGCCCCGCTTGTCACTCTATGCTTCGAACACATTGGCACGCCCTGTGTCGCGCACATTGGCCGACATGTACAATAACAGCTGGAATGTCGGACTTTCGCTGACTTATTCCCTGTCGTCACTTTACCAGAATCGCCATCGTATGAAAGAAGCCACCCGTAACGTGGAGCTGCAACGCAACGCTGAAGCGCAAGCACAACAACGCATCCGCCTTGACGTGCGTTCGGCTTACCTGCGCCATCATGAAGCCCTGCAACGGGTAGAGGCTTTGCAACTTTCCGTACGCCAGGCAGAGGAAAACTACCGCATCATGCACAACCGCTACTTGAATCAGCTGGCTATTCTGACCGACCTGCTGGATGCCGATAATTTGCGTCTCAATGCCGAATTACAGCTTACTACCGCACGCACGGAGGTGGTTTATACCTATTACGAATTGCAACATGCCGCAGGGCGATTGTAAAAGATTAATTTGAGAAAAGGAAAGACCTATGACAAGTACATTGGAAATGAGGTACCGCCGCCTGAAGAAGCGAAAACGCCGCAACATCATCCTTAACAGCGTGTGTCTGCTCATCGCTTGCTCCGGCTTGGCATGGACGATAAACTACTTCTGGCGCTACATTAACTACGAGATAACCAATGACGCTTTTGTGGACCAATACATTGCTCCGGTCAATGTACGTGTGGCCGGTTATATCCGCGAAGTGCGTTTCAAAGAGCACCAATATGTGCATCGTGGCGACACCCTTGTCACATTGGACGATCGCGAATACCGCATCCGGCAGAAAGAAGCACGCGCGGCATTGCTCGACGCTCAAGGATCGGAAGGTGTATTGCACTCCAGCATTGAGGCTTCCCACACCCGCATCGCCCAGCAGGAAGCCAACATTGCCGAGGCCAAAGCCCTGTTATGGCAAGCCGAACAAGACTTTTACCGCTACGAACGGTTGCTGCAGGAGGAGTCTGTGCCCCAACAACAATATGAACAGGCAAAGGCCAATTATGAAGCGGCACAAGCCCGCTACGAAGCGCTGCTGATGCAAAGGCAGGCTGCACAGTCGCAATACTCCGAAGTGAGCAAGCGGAAAGTAAATACGGAAGCCGGCATACTGCGTGCCGAGGCTGCACTGGACTTGGCGGACTTGAACTTGTCGTACACCGTAGTGACTGCCCCCTACGATGGCTATATGGGACGCCGTACGCTGGAGCCGGGGCAATACGTATCGGGCGGACAGACCCTCTCTTATTTGGTGAGGCAGACCGACAAATGGATTACGGCCAACTACCGTGAGACACAAATTG
>CALUIF010000044.1 GCA_944320635.1 uncultured Bacteroides sp.
TTCAGCTTCTCGCGCAGTCGCGTCAGGTACTGCTTCATGCCGTCGGCATCCTTCTTCTCGATGATTTCGAGCAGGTTCTTCAGCTCCGTGCGGATGTTGGCCACCTGGGCGGGCGTGCGGGGGTTGAAGAGGATTTCCTGCAGCAGGTAGTCGTCCTCGCTCATCAGGCCGCGGGCAATAGCCATGTGCTTCTTGAAGGTGGTGCCCGGCGCGTCCTGTGGCTTCATTACGGCGGTGAATACTAGGGTGGAGACGAAAGGAATGGACAGGGAGTAGGCCACCGTTTCGTCGTGCCCCTCGAAGGTGTATTCGAAGATGTTGAGCTTCAACGTCTGGTAGAGGTCTTTGAAGAACACCTTGCCCAGGTGGTCGCCCTCGGTGATGATGATGGCATTCTCGCTGCTGAGGTTGCTCAGCGAGGCGAAGGTGGGGCCGAACATGGGGTGGGTGCTTACGTAGCGGAAGCCGCTTTCTTCGTAGAACTTCTTCAGCCCGGTCTTTACGGAGGCGATGTCGCTGATGATGCAGTCCTTGGGCAGCACGGGCAGTACTTGCTGGAAGGCTTCGAGCGTGTACTTCACGGTGACGGCGTTGATGACCAGTTCCGGTTCGAATGCCTTTATCTCATCGAGCGTGGTGAAGCGGTAGGTGTTGTACACGAAGCGCAGCTGCATGGGGTTGGTGTCATAGACGGCCGTCTCGTGCTGGAAGCTGAGTATATCGGTAAAGAAGGAGCCCATCTTGCCGGCTCCGAGGATGAGTATTCGCATAGTCTCTTTGTTTTTTTAGCTACGAGCTACCAGCTACGAGCTACAAGTGTCGTACCAGCTTTGCCTATATGGCTTGTAGATCTAAACAGACACCACTCGTAGCTCGTAGCTGGTAGCTCGTAGCTGTTTTACTTGTTAATGATTTCCATCTGCTGGCGCACGCTTTCTTCGTGGATGGCCTCGAACACCTTCTTGGCAAACTCGGTGTCCATGCCGCACAGGGCCGCCTGCGAGCCGCGCTTCTCCAGAATCTCGTTGTAGCGGCCGGTCTGCAGGATGGTCATGTCGTGCTCCTTCTTGTAGGTGCCTATCTCGCGGGCCATGCGCATGCGTTTGGCAAGGATTTGGATGAGGTCGTTGTCGCACTCGTCAATCTGTTTGCGCAGCTCGGCGAGGTTCTCGGTGGTCTGCGTGTCCTGGCGGATGACGAGCAGGTTCAGTATGTAGTCCAGCACGTCGGGCGTCACCTGCTGGGAGGCGTCGCTCCGGGCCTTGTCGGGGTCGCAGTGGCTCTCGATGATGAGGCCGTCGAAGCCCAGGTCCATGGCCTGCTGGCACAGCGGGGCGATGAGCTCGCGCTTGCCGCCGATGTGGCTGGGGTCGCAGATGATGGGAAGCTGCGGGATGCGCCGGCGCAGTTCGATGGGGATGTGCCACTGCGGGAGGTTGCGGTATATCTTCTTCTCGTAGCTGGAGAAGCCGCGGTGGATGGCGGCGAGCCGCTTCAGCCCGGCCTGGTTGATGCGCTCGAGGGCGCCTATCCACAGTTCGAGGTCGGGGTTGACGGGGTTCTTCACCAGCACAGGTATGTCCACGCCGCGCAGGGCGTCGGCTATCTCCTGCATGGCAAAGGGGTTGGCTGTGGTGCGGGCGCCTATCCACAGCACGTCGATGCCTGCCTTGAGGCACTCCAGCACGTGCTTGGCGGTAGCTACCTCGGTGGACACGAGCATGCCCGTCTCTTGCTTCACGCGCTTGAGCCAGGCGAGGCCTTCCACGCCCACGCCTTCGAAGCCGCCGGGCTTGGTGCGGGGCTTCCAGATGCCTGCGCGGAAGAGCTTGATGCCTTTCGAGGCCAGCTGGCGGGCGGTGTTCATCACTTGTTCTTCGGTCTCTGCGCTGCAGGGGCCGGCAATGACCAGCGGGCGTTCCGTGGGGACGCCGGGCAGGTTGAGGGGTTGGAGTTCGAGTTCCATAATGTTTTTATGTTATGTATTCTTTTATTATTGATTATCAGTTAATTATTGCTTCCTGCCTGGAAGGCTTCAATTTTCCGCGCGGGTAGCTGGAAAAATCCGCGCGGGTAGTCGTTGCCGCCCGCGCGGGTTTTTGTGGCTACCCGCGCGGGTTTTCTGCGGTTATCCCGCGGATGCGTTGCAAAGCTTCGGCCAGCCGGTCGTCTTTGCAGCAGAGGGAGATGCGGATATACCTCGCGCCGTTGGTGCCGAAGATGAAGCCGGGGGTGAGGAACACGCGGGCCTCGTGCAGGATGCGTTCCGTCAGTTCCTCTACATTATTATATATGTCGGGTATCTTGCCCCAGAGGAACATGCCCGTCTGCCGCGGGTCGAAGGTGCAGTGCAGGGCGCGCATGATGTCCTCGGCCAGCGCGCGGCGGCGGCGGTAGTTGGCGTTGTTGCCCTCGTACCACTCCGGCCCCGCTTCGAGCGCGGTGGCGGCGGCGAGCTGCATGGCGCGGAACATGCCGCTGTCTATGTTGCTCTTCACCCGGAGCACCCACTGCACGAACTGGGCGTTGGAGGCCAGCATGCCTATGCGCCATCCGGGCATGTTGTGGCTCTTGCTCATCGAGTTGAACTCAATGCAGCAGTCCTTGGCGCCAGGCACGGCGAGGATGCTGAGCGGGCGGTCGTTCAGTATGAAGCTGTAGGGGTTGTCGTTGACGATGATGATGCCTTTGCGCTTTGCAAAGTCCACCAGCCGTCGGTACAGTTCCTCGGTGGCGGGGGCTCCGGTGGGCATATGGGGGTAGTTGGTCCACATCAGGCGCACACCGGTGGTGTCCATCGCCTCCAGTTGCTGCCAGTCGGGCATCCAGCCGTCGTCCTCCCGCAGGTCGTAGTACGTCACCTCGGCGCCCAGCAACCGGCTCAACGAGGTGTAGGTGGGGTAGCCGGGGTTGGGGACGAGGACGCGGTCGCCGGGGTTGACGAATGCCAGCGTCACATGCAGTATGCCTTCCTTCGAGCCGATGAGGGGCTGTATCTCGGTCTTCGGGTCCAGTGTCACGTCGTACCAGCGGCGGTACCAGTCGGCGAAAGCCTGGCGCAGTTCCGGTATGCCGGTGTAGGGCATGTAGCCGTGTCCGTCGGGATTCTTGGCCGCTTCACACAGCGTCCGTATCGTCGCCTCCGAGGGTGGCATGTCGGGGCTTCCGATGCCCAGGCTGATGACGTCCATGCCCTGTGCGTTCATCTCGGCCACCTCTTTCAGTTTGCGCGAGAAGTAGTACTCGCTCACTCCTCCCAGCCGGTCGGCGGGCTTGTAGTTCGTAGCTTGTAGCCCGTCGTCCGTGGCCCGTCGTCCGTCACTTGTAGCTCGTAGCTCGTAGCTCGTAGCTCTATTGGATGCTTGATTTTCCATCTTCGTATTCTCCTAATATTTTCAGTTGCTTGGTCAGTGGGCTGATGGCGGCTATCGCTTGCTTGTAGCGCAGCAGCTGGTCGTACATCACGTCCACGTAGAATTCGTACTCCCACTCGCGCCCGATGATGGGCAACGACTGTATCTTCGTCAGGTTGATGCGGTAGAACGACAGGATGCTGAGCACCTGTGAGAGGCTTCCCTCCTGGTGGGGCAGGGTGAAGACGATGCTGGCCTTGTTGGGCTCGCGGGTGCGCCGCCGGTTCAAGTCGTCCACCTGCCAGGGGTCGGCCACCACGAGGAAGCGCGTGTAGTTGTGCTTGTTGGTCTCGATGCCTTCCTGTAGCACCTTCATGCCATACAGCTCGGCGGCGGCTTTCGAGCAGATGGCAGCGTGCCCTGTGAGGTGCTCTTTCTTAATCTGTTCGGCGCTGAGGGCGGTGTCTTCGCCTTCCACCACCTTTATCTGTGGATGCCGGTTCAGGAACTCCCGGCATTGCATCAGGGCGATGGGGTGCGAGTTCACTTCGCTGATGTCGTCCCAGTCTTCCTCGGGCAGGCATACGAAGCTGTGGCTGATGCGCAGTTTGTATTCGCCCACTATCTGTGTGCCGCTCTGCCGCAGCAGTTCGTAGTTGTGCAGCAGGCTGCCGGCAATGGTGTTCTCGATGGCCAGCATACCTATGGTGCGGCTGTCCTGGCGGATGGCGTCGAACACTTCTTCGAAGGTGGCGCAGCACATCAGTTCAATTTCTTCGTTCTCGAAATAGCGGTGTGCCGCGATGTCGTGGTAGGAACCCAGTGTTCCTTGGATGGCAATTCGTTTCATACGTTTCATTAATAAAAAATCCCGCTTCCAGTCGTGGGAGCGGGATTCATATCTTTTTTCTTTTCAGTTCTCATCAGTTCTTAAGCATCACTGTCACTTGACACATACAAACTCCCGCTCTACTTTGTGGCTAAAGTAAAAGTAAAAGAAGAAGTAGTATGCAAAGTTGAATGACTTCATGCTTTAATCTTTGTTAGATTGTTTCGATTACGGGGGCAAAAGTAATGCTTTTCTTCGAAATACAAATAAAAGTTCTGCTTTTTTTCGCTTTTGGAAGCAAAAAACTGCTACTCTTTGTCTCTTGCCTCCTTTTTGTATTGCATGGGAGACATTCCGCATTCCCTTTTGAAGAACTTGCCGAATGCCGATTGGTCGGCAAAATGCAGCATTTCGGCCACCTCTTGTACGGACAGTGAGGGGTTGCGCAGGCAGACTTTGGCTTCCTCCGTCAGCAGTTCCGTCAGGATGGCGCCCGCTGTCTTGCCGCAGAAACGCTTCAAGACGGCGGACAGTGCATCGGGGGATACGCCCACTTGGCGGGCGTACCAACAGACTTCGTGTTGTTCGCGGCAATGCGTGTGGGCCAGGTAGAAGAAATGCGCGGCGGTATCTCCCCAATGGGGCTTGGCCTCTGTGCGCGAGGCTTGCAGGCGGCGGAAAAAGATGTTCCATAGTTCGTACTGCCAGGCGCAGGCCATAGTCTGGAGCAGCTCTCGGACGAACATGCTCCGTCCGTCGCGCAGGGTGGCCATCATGGCTTCCTCCAATCGTTGCAGACGTTCCTTTCAGTTTTCTCCATCGGGGTGAAGGGCGATTGGGAGAAGCGCATCATACCTTCGGTAATCTTGCCGCGCATGGGCAAGGTAGACTCCATGAAGAATTGCTGCTCCACCAGTACGAAACAGGCGTGGTAACGTCCCGCGAGAGTTATGTCCGTCCATCGGGTGTTGGAGAGGAAGTCCACGTACACCGGGGCCTCAAATCCTATGCGGTCGCCGTTGACAGTCAGGCGCAGTTCACCTTCGTGTACGTGCAGGAATACGTGCCACTGTTGGGGCGGCCATTCGTCGTGCAGGCGGAAGTCCGTCCCGCTCGCTTGCGCCATCAATAGGGAGTTGCCGTAGGTAGCGGTCTGCAGTTGTCCGTCGTTGTCCAAGCCACCGCGCAGCCAGGCGGTTATTGTTTCTTCGAGCTTTTCCATACCTTATATATATGCTATGTGTGGCACAAATGTAGCGTAAACCTCCTGCCTGCCAAAGTGCTTTCCGTTTTCTTTGCACTCTTAAAGCAAAAAAACGGTAACGCCCGGTTTGGAACCAATCTAATAAGGATTCGGACGAGAATCCCCCGCCCGTTCCCCTGTAACTTTGCCACCGATTTCAATAGAATACACTATGACAAGGATGAAAAGATTGTTTGGACGGACTACCGTCTGCGGCCTGTGCATAGCCTGCCTCGCCGCGTGTAAGGAAGTCCCGCAACAGAATGGCGGGACGCAGTACAAGACATTG
>CALUIF010000045.1 GCA_944320635.1 uncultured Bacteroides sp.
TTCGACATACTGGGGCTAAAGGAAGAGCACACCTCCGATGCCGCCCGCGAAGAGGCCTTCGGCCACGTAGTAGACATGCTGCTGCAGGAGCGCCTCAAGGCCAAAGCCAACAAAGACTGGGCCACCAGCGACCGCATCCGCAACGAGCTCACCTCCCTGGGCTTCGAGATAAAGGATGGAAAAGAATCCACTGAATGGAAGCTTAATAAGTGACAAGTGGTCAGGGATTAGCGGTTAGGGATTAGTGATGAGCTATTAGTGCCCCCTACTCCGCTAATCCCTCATCGCTAACCACTAATACCTAATCACTAATCCCTAATACTTAATACTTATCCCCCACATGTCTCCCCAAGAATTTTTCTTAAACGACCGGTTTGCCACCCTGGCAGGTGTACAACTGCTGGAAGTAAAGCCAGGCTATGCCAAAGCCTGCCTCGTCATCACCGCCCAACACCTCAATGCCGGCGGGCGCACGCAGGGCGGCGCAGTCTTTACGCTAGCCGACCTCACGCTGGCCGCTGCCGCCAACTCACACGGCACGCTGGCTTTCTCACTGTCGTCCAACATCACCTTCCTGCGTGCCAGTGGCACGGGCGACACGCTCTTCGCCGAAGCCCGCGAACGGTACACGGGCCGCACTACCGGCTATTACCAGATAGACATCACCAACCAGGAGGGCAAGCTGATTGCCACCTTCGAGTCGAGTGTATTCCGCAAGGGCGACCCTCTACCGTTTACGGTATAAGGCACAGACGTAGCTCATCACTGTACGCGCTATGCGCGCTAAATACAGACTGTGGTATCTGTCATTCTGAGTGCCCATTTCCTTCGGAAAACCCATTCGATGATGACGGGTAATTAACTCCCCACCTTCTGGAAGGCGGGGTGCCGATTACTACAATCCGTCATTGGTTGTGAAGCCCGCAGGGCGCAGTCGAAGAATCTCCCTAAAGACACTGTTCCTTGATTTTTTAGACGCGGATTAAGCGGATATTTTTATGATAAAACACTAAAAGCCTGTTTAAATTTTCCCCTTTAAGATTTTTATTCAGCCTTACCTTTGTCTCTTTCCGGTCTCTTTTTCTGTTGTCCTTCGTCACGTAGCCCGCTACGCTCCTCATTACAACAGAAAAATATCCTCGAAAACAGTCCTCAAAATAAGACTGAGCAAAATTTAAACGGCTCTAAATCCGACTGAATCAATCATATAAATTACAAATCCGCGTCATCCGCTTAATCCGCGTCTAAAAAATAACAGGATATAGTCATTTCATTCTTGCGACTTACTTATATCGCTTTGAATATGAGAATACATGAAAGGAAATCCTTCCCGGTTAGAGAAAGATTTTTTCCCAGTTAGGAAAAAATTCTTTCCCAGTCAGGTTGCGGGGCAAGGCACCGCAGCTACAAGTGACGAGCTACAAGCTACAAGTCAATCCGGTAAGGGCTGGGACAGTGGAACTGTCCAACTATGCTTAACCGCTGTGTGCCGCGAAGCGGTACCTGCGGCAGGACTAAGAGCCCTGTATAGAGAACCTCGGAGAGGTTCAACCCCGTCAGTACCCTGTTCTACCCCTTCGAGGTCGCTGCGCTGTTATGCCGGGAATCCCCGAAGGTGTCACTTCATTCCACCTTCGGTTAAGCATGGTTGGACGGCTCTGCCGTCCATTCAAGGAAGTTGCTCATAGTAACTAAAATAGCCCGTCACTGCACGCTATACGAGCTAAATGGGGGTGTGTCGAAATGTGATTTAGCACGGATTCCCCTCCTCCCGGGAGGAGGGGTGGCACGAAGTGACGGGGTGGTAGGTAATTATAATTCCTTATTTTCAGTAGATTATCTTTTACCTACCACCTCCCCCTTCGGGTACTCACCCCCTCTGTGCTCCCCCGTTATCGGGGGAGGGCAACCTTCCAGAAGGAGGAGAATTGAGTCACCACGACATTTTGGTACAACCTCAATTAAATTACCACAGCGCATTAATCACTGCCCGTCTGATTCTTCATTCTTCATTTCGGGGCTGCGCCCCGACAAATTATCATTTACCAGCTTGGAAATGCCATATATTTGTTATACTTTTGCTAACACAACATTAAACCCTTACGACTTATGGCAACAACAGTAGAACGCAAACAGACGGCCTTCCGCCTGCGCACAGACTTGGTGGAACGGCTCCGGATAGAAGCACGCCGCGAGAACCGCAGTTTGAACAACCTGGTGGAAGTGATACTCTCCGAAGCATTGGATACCCGCCAGCCCAACCCGGAGACGATGACGGCTATAGAGGAAGCACGTCGAGGTGAATATTGCGGTACATTAGACGTCAGCAGCTTCGATGCCTTTATGAAATCTATCAATGACCTTGACTGATGAAGCAGGTTCGCTATAGCACAAGCGCTAAAAAGGATCTAAAGCGCTATCGGAACAACACACGCCTCATGAAAGCTCTTTACGATGTATTGCAAATGCTAATCCATGACATTCCTTTGCCTCCGCATTACCACCCGCATATGCTAAAAGGACAATATGCCAGATGCATGGAATGCCATGTATGCAATGACTTTCTCTTAATATGGATTGACGAAACGTCGGACATTATCGAGGTGGTTCGTCTGGGCAGCCACTCCGAAGTGTTCTGAACTTCGCAAAGGGTAGCCAAAGAGACAAAAACAAAAGGTTGCCGTAATGTGATGTTACAACAACCTTTCATTTTTACTTGAACAGAAGATAAAAAAGCACGCAGAAACAGATACCCTATTTAAGGGATATAGACATTCAGTTCGAGGAACAAGTATTCCTTGTCATCCTTCTTGTCTACTTCAAACTGGATTTTGTCTTCACGTGCCAGCCACCCGATAGCAGCATTCAAATCCCTGTCAGACAAACCGGAAGCTGCCTTGAGCTCACTATATTCCCACCTCCGGTTATTGTCTAAAAGTCTCCAAACGACTCCTGCGTTAACACCGATAGTATGTGCATCCATAACAAATACATTTTAGAGGTTAGACATTTGCTTTAAATCGTAACCAAATATAAGGATTTACAATAAATCTGACAAGCATTGGCATGCAATTAACACAAGTTAATCGAACGCGGGAATCGGATTTCAGGCTCTTTTTTACTCCTTTGCCGGATAATGCATGTTTTCTTCTTTCATCTGCTCGAGCACTTCGCGAAGATACTTTGCCGACTCCCATTTAGCCATGGGTAAGTCGTGCAACAAGTAGTTCCCGCAATCGGCAGGTGCGGCGCCGGGTACTTCGCCCTCGTATCCAGCAATGAAGCGGAAGGTGTCCTGCATCAAGGGAAGAATGTCTTGGGGTTGCAGGTCGCCTTTCATCAGCAGGTAGTTGCCGGTGAGGCAACCCATGGGTCCCCAATAGATGATTTTGTCCTTCCACTGGGGTTCATTGCGCAGGTAGGTAGCTGCCAGGTGCTCGATGGTGTGGAGCGCACCTTGCCCCAAGGCAGGTTCGCGATTGGGCTCCTTCATGCGGATGTCGAAGGTGGTGATAGTCTCGCCATTCACATCATCCTGGCGTGATACATAGATGCCACGCAGCAGGCGGATATGATCGATGGTAAAGCTGGGTATTTTTTCCATAACAATATAATGTGTGGGTTAATGTTCTATAAATTATCATTTCAGCGTTCCCGGCAATGTTGCCAAAAACGCTTGGGTAATCTGGAAAGAGCGGTCGGCCATCGCGCCCCAAAAGTCGGTGTACTGCTGCCAATGGTTTTCCACACCGGGCGTATCGCTTATGATGCGGAAACTAAGGAAAGGCACTCCGTATAAATAACACGTCTGCGCAATAGCTGCCGATTCCATATCAACAGCCAGCCCCTGGGGAAAATGAGATTTGATGGCATTGAGCGAGGGACGGTCGGTAATAAAGCGGTCGCCCGTACAAATCAAGCCACCATACACACGGTTTCCCTCACCGGCCTTATCCATAGACAAGGCATGAGCCAGCAATACTGGGTCGGCATCGAAAACAGCAGGAAGTCCTTGTACCTGGCCGTAGGCATTGCCCTCGCCGCACCACACATCGTGGTACACCACACTGGCACCAGCCACTACATCCATGACCTGCAGAGAAGTATCGATACCTCCTGCCACACCGGTACTCACCACACAATCGGATGCAAACTGCCGGAGCAATTCGGCAGCCCCTACGGCAGCATTAACCTTCCCGATTCCACAACGGGCCAGCACAGCTTCATTGTTTCCCAACCGGCCAAGCATATACTGCCAAGCACCTTTGTATACTTCCTGTTTTCCGTCCAGGCAAGCGACCAGCCGATTGTGCTCGCTCTCCATGGCACTGATAACTCCTATCTTCATATTTCACAATTTTGTTATTCCGTTTCGGACATGCTCCGGGCACAAAAGTACTACATTTTACCGTAATTAGGACAAATTTATTTCCTATTGCGTGCGGTTTACGCTATCTTTGCGCGGAAATGAAACTATAACCTTACGGACATGACGATAAAAAAGATTCTGCCCGATGTGATTGCCATCGTGGCGTTTGCCTTGCTCTCGTTTGCCTATTTCTTTCCGGCGGACATTGAGGGGCGCATACTGTTTCAGCACGACACGGCAGCAGGTGCCGGCGCCGGGCGTGAGGCTGCCCTCTACTATGAGGAGACGGGAGAGCGCACACGGTGGACAAACTCCATCTTTGGCGGCATGCCTACCTACCAGATTGCCCCCGCCTACGACTCGGTGCAACCGCTGAAGTGGGTGCAGCAGGCCTACCAGCTTTTCTTGCCCGGATACGTGGGGCTGACGTTCATTATGATGCTGGGCTTCTACATTCTGTTGCGTGTATTCGGCATCCCGGCGTGGCTGGCTGGACTGGGCGGCGTGTTGTGGGCATTCTCATCGTATTTCTTTATCTTAATATCGGCGGGGCACCTGTGGAAGTTCATCACGCTGGCCTACATTCCACCCACACTGGCAGGCATTGTGTTGGCCTACCGGGGACGGCTATTGGCAGGAGGCTTGGTAACGGCATTGTTCATGGCCTTACAAATCATGTCCAACCACGTGCAGATGTCTTACTATTTTTTGTTTGTCATTCTGTTTGTGGTGATTGCCTACTTCGTACAGGCTTGGCAGACAAGAACGTTACCCCAATTCTTCCGGGCGAGTGCCGTGCTGGTGGTAGCCGGACTGGTGGGCGTGGCCGCCAACCTCTCCAACCTATACCACACTTACACTTATAGCAAGGAAACCATGCGCGGCAAGAGCGAACTGGTATACACCGGCGATGCTGCCAAGCAAACCAGCAGTGGACTCGACCGAGACTACATCACGCAATGGAGCTATGGCATCGGCGAGACGTTGACCCTGCTGGTGCCTAACTATAAAGGTGGCGCATCTGTGCCTCTGGCAGCCAGCGAGACGGCCATGGAAAAGGCCAATCCGATGTATGCCAGCCTGTATGGCCAGCTCACCCAGTACTTCGGCACCCAGCCCATGACGTCGGGACCAGTATACGTGGGGGCTTTTGTACTATTCCTCTTCCTGCTGGGATGCTTCGTTGTGAAGGGGCCGTTGAAGTGGGCCTTGGTAGGCGCTACGGTGTTCTCCATCCTGCTGTCGTGGGGCAAAAACTTCATGCCGCTGACCGACTTCTTCATCGACTATATCCCGATGTACAATAAGTTCCGTGCCGTATCGTCCATTCTGGTCATCGCAGAATTCACCATCCCGCTGATGGCTATATTCGCCCTGATGAAGGTGTTGAAAGAACCGGCCTTACTGCGAAAGCACATCAAGCAAACCGGCCTTTGCCTGCTGCTTACGGCCGGCGTGTCCCTGTGGCTGGCTGTACCGGGCACTCCCTCGCCATCGGACTACGTGCCTGCGCAAGAGGCGCAGATGCTGCAAAGCGCCGCCGACCAAGGCATGATTCCCTCTACCGAACTGAACGGCATCTTGACCAACCTGTCTGAGATGCGCGCCGCACTGGTGCAGGCCGATGCCTTGCGCAGTTTTTTCATCATCGCTATCGGGGTGCTATTGCTATGGCTGTATGCAGCAGGCAAGTTACGCCGGTCGTTCACCGTAGGCGGCATAGCCCTACTTTGCCTCGTAGACTTATGGGGAGTGAACAAGCGCTACCTGAACGACAGCCAGTTTGTGCCGAAATCGACCCAGGTGACAACCTTCAACAAGACAGAAACCGATGAGCTAATCCTGCAAGACAAATCGTTGGATTACCGCGTACTGAACTTTGCCACGAGCACTTTCAACGAAAACAATACGGCCTACTGGCATAAAAGCGTAGGTGGATATCATGCAGCCAAATTGCGCCGCTACCAAGAGATGATAGACCACCACATCATGCCCGAGATGCAAGCAACCTATGCCGCCATAGCCGCAGCAGGAGGCGAAATGGACAGTGTGGACGCAAAGAAATTCCGCGTGCTGAACATGCTGAATACAAAGTACTTCATTTTTCCTGCCGGACAGCAAGGAGAAACGGTAGCGTTGCTTAACCCTCATGCCTACGGCAACGCCTGGTTTGTAAACGACGTGCAGTACGTGAATAATGCCAACGAAGAAATAGACGCTCTGAACGACGTGGTGCCCACTGAAACTGCCGTGGTCGACGCACGCTTCAAGCCTATGCTCAACGGAGCAGAGACTGGATACAAGGACGAGGCCTCCGCCATCAGCCTTACAAGCTACCTGCCGAACCGCCTGACCTATGAAACCCAGAATGCCAAGGATGGCATTGCCGTATTCTCGGAAATCTACTATCCGGACGGCTGGCAAGTCAGCATAGACGGACAGCCTGCAGAGTTGGCACGCGCCGACTACATTCTGCGCTGCCTGTATGTACCGGCCGGCAAGCATACTATCGAAATGCACTTCGACCCGCAAAGCCTGCATGTGACGGAGGGCATAGCTTACGGTGCACTGGCTCTACTGGCATTAGGAGCCATAGCTGCTATACTTGCAAAGAAACAGAAATGGTACTCACAACCCGCGAAATAAAAAAGCCGTTTCTGCCCTCACGGGTAGAAATGGCTAAAAAGTCAATAATACATGAAAAAACGCTATTTAGAGAGAGCTTTTTTATATAGAGACAAAGGTATGGAGAAAACTGGAAACTGCAAACAAATATCTACGTATAGCCCTACTTTATCGACCAATAGCCCTTTTATTCAAAAATAAACATAAAAAAGAACGATATGGAAACTACAAGACAAAACAAGATAGCCCGCTTGATTCAGAAGGAACTGAGCGATATTTTCCAGAAACAGACCCGCGCGACACACGGCATTCTGGTGTCGGTAAGCGCCGTGCGCATCAGTCCGGACTTGAGCGTGGCACGTGCCTACCTCAGCATCTTCCCTTCGGAGAAAGGAGAGGAAATCCTACGGAACATCAATGCCAACGCCAAGACCATACGCTTCGAACTGGGTAGCCGCGTACGCCACCAGCTGCGCATTATTCCCGAAATAAAGTATTTCCTGGACGACTCGCTGGACTACCTGGAGCACATAGACCAGCTGCTCAATACCACCAAATAAGTGAACCTGCCATTCTACATAGCACGCCGCTACCTCTTTGCCAAGAAGAAGCATAATGCCATCAACATCATCTCGGCCATATCGGCGTGCGGGGTGGCTCTGGCAACAATGGCAATGGTATGCACCTTGTCGGTATTCAACGGCTTCCAGGAAATGGTGGAGCAACTGTTCACTGCTTTCGACCCCCAGCTCAAGATTACCGCCAATGAGGGGAAAGTGTTCAGCCCCGACGACCCCGCCCTACAGCAGGTACATGCATTGCCCTGCGTGGAAGTATGGACCGAAACGCTGGAAGACAACGCCATGGTGCAGTACAAAGACCGTCAGACCATGGCCATCATCAAGGGAGTGGAGGACAACTTCGAGCAGCTGACTGAGATTGACAGCCTGCTCTACGGTACAGGCAACTTCACTTTACACGACCCTGTGGTCGATTATGGCATTATGGGCGTGGAGCTGATGGCAGAACTGGGCACCGGCATACAGTTTGTCGACCCCTTGCAGGTGTATGCCCCCAAGCGAAAGGTGCGCATCAACGTGGCCAACCCTGCCGCTGCTTTCAACCGGAAATACCTGCACTCGCCCGGCGCTGTGTTCATCGTAAACCAACAGAAGTATGACGCACGGTACATCATCACCTCGCTCGATTTTGCCCGCGCCCTGTTTGGCTACGATGCCGAAGTATCGGCCATTGAGTTGAAGCTGAAACAAGGGACAGATACCGACCGTGCCCGGGAGCAGATGGAAAGCATCCTGGGCTCACGATTCCGGGTGCAAGACCGCTATGAGCAGCAGGCCGACGTGTACCGCATCATGAAAATTGAGAAGTTCATCTCCTACCTTTTCCTTACCTTCATACTGGCCATTGCGTGCTTCAACGTGATTGGCTCGCTGTCCATGCTCATTTTGGACAAGCGCGAAGACACCGCAACGCTGCGCAACCTGGGCGCCGATGAACGGACGATATCCCGCATCTTCCTCACCGAGGGACGGCTGATTGCCCTGCTGGGCGCCATAGTAGGCGTGGCAGGCGGACTGCTGTTGTGCTTCTTGCAACAACAGTTCGGACTCATCTCGCTGGGAGGCGGGAACGGGGCCTTCCTGGTAGAAGCCTACCCGGTCAGCGTACACGCGGCGGATGTGCTGTTGGTGTTCATCACCGTTATTGGCGTAGGATTCCTATCCGTATGGTACCCCGTGCGCTACCTCTGCCGGAAGTTACGCTAACGGCTGGAAAAAAACATCTGAATTTATTATACTTTGTGCAGCATCTATTTGTGTAAAATGAGATAGCGTGCGGATAAACTCACAGTTTACTAGGAATAAACTCACAGTTTAGTACGGGTAAACCGACAGTTTATTAAGGATAAACTGACAGTTTACTTTTGACAAACTGTGATAAACTGTTAATCGGGTAATTATCAGCCTAATAAAAGGCATCAAACTTGAATTCCAAACACCCGCTAAAATGCACATTCTAATACCGCACAAAGAAAGTATATCGCTGAAAGAAAAATCAAAGCAGGGGAAACAAGTGCTCCAGCAATTCCTCTACCGAAAGGCAGGCCACAGATTGCCCGCCCACTGGTGTAAGGTTGAAGCGGTGTGCAGACAAGGCTTCGACCACGGGCAAGCCTGCCACCCCGGCTTCGGGCGGCAGGCAAAGACATCCCCGGCGGTTGAGGGCATTCTGCACCCAGTGGCGCAACACCTCGTCGTCGGCCCGGAGGCAGATGCGGCGGTGCCCCTCGACGGTGGGTGAATAGATGCCGTGCATCAGGTCGAAGCGGATGCCGCTGCGGTGGCTGAACAGCGCATCCATCCGGCCGGCAAGGATGAGGTCTTCGGTCACTCCGCACTCCAGTCCCCGCTGCGGGGTAAGCAACCACAAGCGGTCGGCCAGCACCAATGCCTGCTCTACATCGTGTGTGGAAAGGAGTATGGCCTTCCTCTCGCGGGTGGCCAGGCGATGCAGCAGGGTCATAATCTCGATACGGCTCACCACGTCGAGAAAAGCGGTAGGCTCGTCCAGCAAAATGACGGGGCACTCTTGCACCAAGGCCTTGGCTATCATCACCTTCTGGCGTTCACCATCGGAAAGCTCGGCCATGTACCGCTCCGCCTTGTCCGCAATGCCCACGGCCTCAAGAGCACGACTGATGATGGCCTTGTCTTCCCGTCCCAAGCGGCCGAAGAAGCCCGTATGCGGCTGACGGCCCAAGGCAGCCAGTTCGAACACCGTCAGCCCTCCGGTCTGGGTCTTATCGGTCAGCACCACACCGATGGTGCGCGAGCGCTCTTTCTCCGCATACGCTGCAATGGGTTTGCCCAACAATTCCAACTTTCCCCCCAAGGGAGGCTGGGCAGCAGCAAGTGTGCGCAACAAGGTAGACTTACCGCTACCGTTGGCACCCAACAAGCACGTCAGTTCGCCGCACCTCAATTTAAAGTCCAATCCGGCATGCACCCGGCGCACGGACTTGCCGTTGCGGTAGCCAATGTCAAGTTTCTCACCTTCTATGACAACATCCTGCGACTTCATCAGTTGAAATATTGTATTTTACGTTGATTGACGATGACGTAGATGATGACCGGTGCCCCCAGTATGGGCGTCACAGCATTCAGCGGCACCATTCCCGCCTCGCCCGGCAAAAGGCAAAGCAGGTTGCAAAGCAGTGCCACGGCACTTCCGGCCAGCAAAGTAACGGGCATCAGCCAATTGTGATTGGAGGTGCCCAGCAACAGACGGGCCATGTGGGGCACAGCCAGCCCGATAAACGACACCGGCCCGCAGAAAGCCGTGGTAACTGCCGTCAGCAAGCCGGTAGCCAGCAACAACAGATTGCGCACGCGGCGGATATTTACCCCCAGGTTCTCCGCATAGCGCGGCCCCAGCAGCAAGGCATTGAGCGGCTTGATAAGCAGCAAGGCCACCACCAGCCCTGCCACCGTAGTCAGAGAGAAAGCAGGCAATTGCTGCAAAGACACGCCCCCAAAGTTGCCCAGTCCCCAGATGGTATAGGAACGTACCCCCTCGGCAGAAGAAAAGAAATTGAGCAACGATATCAACGAAGAGGCCACGTAACCTATCATGATGCCGGCAATGAGCAGCATCACGTTGTTCCTTATCAGGGTAGACAGCAGCAGAATGATGCCCAACACACCAACCGCCCCCGCAAAAGCCCCTACAATGGCGGTGGCAAAGCCCGTCAGCGAAAAGGATCCGGCCGTGGCGATGCTTCCTCCGCCAGCCAGCATAACCAATGCTACGCCCAAACTGGATCCCGAACTGATACCCAAAATTGAGGCATCGGCAAGCGGGTTGTTGAACACCGTCTGAAGCATCAGTCCCGAGGCCGACAGGGCTGCTCCGCAAAGCAAAGCCGTGATACATTGCGGGAAACGGGACTCCCAGACGATAAAACTCCACGTTTCCCTCCCCTCTTCTTGGCCCAAGAGAATGCGCACCACATCGCCCGGCGGAATGTCTACCGAACCAAGCAACAGGTTGCCCGCCGCCAGTACAAGAATCAGGAAGCATAGTCCCCCTCCATATATCGCGCCTTTGTGCCTCAACTTCATGACCAATGGATTAATCGACGGCTAAGTTACTAAAATATTTCGGTTCATAGTCCGGCAGCAACTCGGGATGAAGAATATCCACAATGTCTTTCAGCAATTCTTCAGGGTGGAAGGGCGATTCTTCATAATAAGGTATCCGGGCCGTGTTGCAACCATAGATATGGCGCTCCTCGAATGCCTTAAAGCGGGCATAGGGAGCATAGTCTTGCCGAAGTTCACGGTAGGTTTTGTCCGTCTTCTGGTTATACTTCACAAACCAGTAATCGGCCTGCCAGCCTTTATCGAACACGGTTTCGAAAGGCAACGGTATGGAACCACTGTTCGGCAGGTAGGCGAACACGTAATCGGCTCCGGCATCGGCATACAACTTTCCCGTCGTACTGTTCCCGCCTGAGATGTACCAAGCCGACCCATACTTCAAGTCACTCAATACCGTGGGACGCCGGACAACGAGGCTTGCCTTCCGCTTTACGTCAAGATACTCACGCTCCACGATGGCAAAAAGCGAGTCGGCCTCAGCGGCTTTTCCCACAAGGAAGCCATAGAAACGCATCCACTCTGCGCGTCCCAAAGGAGAGGTTTCCAGGTAGTCGGCACACTCAATGAGGGGGACACCCAGCTTACCTACCCGCCCGTATCCACCATTGTTCTCGTAGGGGGAAAGCATGATGCCGTCGGGACGAAGGGCTATCAGCGTTTCGATGTTGGGACTCATACTGTTGCCGCAATTCACGATTTTCCCTTGACGGAACCGTGCTTGCACAGCGGGTTGCAGGAAGTATTCCACGCTGCACACTCCATGAACGGCATCGAGCGCACCAAGTTCTTCCAGCAGGCTGCTGTGAACGGCAGAATACACTACAAGCCTCTCCAAAGGACAGCGCACCACTGTACCTTCGGGCAACCGGTCAGGAAGCGGTTTATGCTTACCGACCAGGATATAAGTATGCAGAGTTTTCAATGTATCCCACGGATTCCTCACCGAGGCCAACAGGTAGTCCGGGTATTGCACAAGGCACAGGTTGGCGGCATGCCGCAGCCGCAAGGTATCGCCTTCCTGCGAAACGGAAGAAGCCTTGCCCCTTCCGCCACAGGCGGAAAGAGACAAGGCCAAGATTACTATGGCAGATAGTAAGTTCTTATTCATACCCCCCTTCATTCGGTAACAAAGCGGATATTGGTAGTGTACATGCCCGTCTCAAACGAAGTTTTAGGCTGGCCATCCTTATCGTAAACATACACTGTACTCAAAGCGCTGTAAGGAGAATCGCCGATATAAATGTCCTCGCTCAACGGGTCTACCTGGATAAAGCCGGGGCTGGTGAAACTGTCGACAGCAATAGGCAAGTCGGTCTCGGTGCCATTTACCAAGTCGTAGACATAACACCTGCGGGTTTCAGGCAAATAGTATTCGGAATAAAGGATGTACATCTTATCTCCGGCATTGGCTATATAGGAAGCATGGCACAGTTCCTCTACCTCGTAGGTGCTGGGATCGATGCGCTGCAAGGTCTGATAAACCCATTGGTCTTCAGGGATGTATTCAGAACCAGCATAATTGCCGTTGGACACTACATACACATAGCCATCGGCACCCGTAAGGCTTTGGATGTAAGGATTCTGCAGCACAGTTATATCCCGAAGTTTGGTCATCGTCTTGGCATCAACCACGGCGACCAGATTGCCATTGCCACCAAATTCATCACCCGACAATCCTGATATGTTAACAAACAGTTTACCATTGGCGTAGGCCAAAGCTTCGGGATAATTTCCTACTTCTACCGTTCCCGTAATCTCCTGCGTCAGCGTGTCGAGACGCGACACCGTGCCATCGTAAGCGGTGAAGAACACGCAGCCTTCGCCTGCTGTGGCATAGCGCGGCTCCATGGGCTGCCCGGCATCTGTAGTCATCGGCAAGCTTTTTACCAATTTCCCGCTACGCTCCAATATTTCAACTTTGGAAGAAGTAGCAGAAATGGCATACAGCTTGGAACCATACACACACAAGTCTTGCAGGTCGCCGATACCTTGCCCGTTCTGTGCGGCATACAAGTCACTACTAACCTCTCCAGTGGTAAAGTCGTACCACTGCAGGGAGCCGTCGTTTGCTCCCCAGTTGCCAGTATTTATAATATAAGCACCAGTAGTTGCAGTAGGTTGCGGTTCGGGGTCCGGACCGTCTTCGCCCTCACAAGAAGCCAATCCCACCGCCAAAGGCAGGCAGATACATAAAGTTGTCAGTTTAAGCCAAATCTTTTTCATTGCATTCATCGCTTTAAGTTATTATAGATAATAATGAATAGAAATCTTATAGTTACGCCCAGGCATGGGGTAGAAACGGATTATCTCATAATTCTTACCCCCGAGGTTCAAGGCATCGAGCTGCACACGCAGGTGGTGACGCTTCCACCGGAACTGCCGGGAGAGGGACAACCCGTGATCGGTGTAGGGTTCAATGCGGTAGTTGGGCAGGTTCTGTGCCAAAGTATAACGCTCGGAAGCAAAGGTCACGTTATACGACAGGTTGGCCCACGGTGTTTCCAATGTCAGGCTCCCGCTTCCCGAATGGCGGGGCGTATACACAATCTGGTTGCGCCATGTTTTCGAATCAGGGTCGGTCACATCCTCCGCCTGCATAAAGTTGTAGCTGCCCGTCAGGTAACACTTCAGTTGGCCGCCTATATGCCATTCGGCCGAAAGGTTAACGTCGGTGCCAATGGTTTCCACCTTGCCCACATTCATCATCTTCCACACAAACATGGAAGGCACTGCCACGATTTTATCATCCACCTTATTATAATAAGCATCGGCCGAGAGACTGATGTAATCGAGGAAACTCCACTTGGAGCGGCTCCACGTCGCACCGAAGTTCCATTGCCGGGTAGTCTCGGGACGCAGATTGACGTTGCCGATAACCAGGTAATAAAGGTCGTTGAACGTAGGTGTGCGGAAAATATCCTTATAGGACAGGCGCAGACGCAAACCGGCTTGTTCGAACGGTTTCCACGACAGGCTGACGGCTGGCGACAGCCGTTTACGGTCGTCGGCAGCGGTTCCTATCCGCACGTTTTCCGTGATGTAGGTATTGAGCAGAGAGGCCGTCGCCGTAAACCTGCGATGGCGGTAATGTGCAGCCACAGCCGTCAGCAACGTATAGCGTTGCGGATATTGGCAACGGTCGAGCGTAGTACTAAGGTAATTGTAGGCAAAATCCTGCGCCAGCGAAAAAGAGAGGTTCCTCACCGGCTCGGCCCACAAGGTAGCCGAAAGGTAAGTTTCCGTCTGGCGGTAACGGTCGTCGGTAATGCCGGAAGCCTCTTCGTTATAGTCGCGGTTCCAGCTATAGTTGAACTTGCCGAGTGCCTGCAGCTTGATGCGGTCGCTGAAGCGGTTCTCGTAGCGGAACTGTCCAAAATAGTTCTTGTCGTACAGCCGCTCGGCCGCGTATGGATTGTCATAAACCACGCCACCCGGCAGGCCGCGCTCCGAGTCGAAAAGGTAGGCCTTCACCAGCAAGTCTTGCTTTGGGGTAAAAGACGTGTAAAGCGTAGCTTCTGCCCGCCAGGTACGTATGTCGCTATTGTTGCGCTTGCTGTCTATCAGCTTACTGCCGTTCCACATCCGGAAGGGGTAGTTGCCATCGGCACGCAGGAAGTTTCCATAGACAGACAAGCCTGTTTTCTGCGACAGGCGCTGGCTATAGAGCAACGAAGGATTGACCATGCCGAAGGAACCCGCCTTCAGCGTGGCATACACTTGGGAGGGGGTGCTCTCGAAATCGGGACGTGCGGTCTGTATATTGAGCATACCAGCCGAAGCAAAAGCACGTGCCGACTGGTAAATATTATCGGTCTGCCCGATAGTCAACGTCAATTCAGAAACATTGTCCAACGAAAAGCGCGAGATATCCACCTGCCCCGACTGGCAGTCGCTCACGCTCACCCCGTCGTAAGTGACGCCCGTGTGCTGTGCTCCCATGCTGCGTACGGACACTGTCTTCAAGCCGCCTATGCCCCCATAGTCTTTCACACTGACACCTGAGAAATGGCGCACCGCATCAGCCACCTCGTAGACCCCCAGCCGCTCCATCTCCACCTTTCCCATGACCTGCAAGGGTGAGGTAGCGGTAAGAGCCGGCGATATACGCCGTGCCTCCACCGTTACGGTAGGAATTTCGTGTACACGTCCGGTTACACTATCCTCGACCAGTGTTTGTGCCCCCAAGGGTATGGTTGCCAACCCTGTCAAGGTTGTGACAACACATATACTTGCACGTAGGGCAAGATGTCTGATGCTCATAAACCAAAAATAGAACAGAATAAATATAACCTTTGCATGACCTTGCGCTTCTTTCCTCGAGAATGCAAGCACGACTTCTGTTTTGCAGGTCTTCTGACTTACTCCGGTTTGCTTTGCCTTCCCACCCGCAACACAGAGCCTGGGCAGTGGCAAAAGAGGTAGTTAAGCAAACCTACTTACTGGAGCTTACAGCAGCGGGACTGTCCGGGACTTTCACCCGATTCCCTTTTCATCCGCGCCCTCGCCTTGGAGAGCCTTGCGGAACAAAACGTGGCAAAGATAACCGTTTTTTTTGAATTGGCCGCACACTACGGCCTGTTTTTATTTCTTGCGTATCAGCGTCAGCCCGTCGCGCAAAGGAAGGATAACTTTCTCCACACGATCATCCTGTGCCACAAGGTCGTTGAAGGCCTGTATGCCGCAGGTCTGTGCATCGCGCGGATGCTCTTCCAGCACATGCCCGTCCCACAGAGTGTTGTCGGCAAGGATAAAGCCGCCAGGGGCAAGGTACTGCAACACCATTTCATAATAGTCGGTGTAGCGCCGCTTGTCGCCGTCCACATAGGCCAGGTCGAACGTAATGCCCAGCCGGGGCACCCACTCCAGGGCATCGCCAATGTAAAGCTTAATCTTACCGGCGTAGGCCGAACGTTCCAGCCACGGACGGGTAAAGTCTTCCTGCTCGTCGTTGATTTCGAAAGTATGAATCATGCCACCCTCGGGCAAGCCCTCGGCCATGCACAAGGCCGAATAACCGCTGTACGTACCTATCTCCAGCACCTGCATGGGCTGCACCATGCGGACAAACATCTTGAGCAAGCGCCCTTGCAGATGCCCTGACGCCATGCGGGGATAGAGCAGCTTGAGGTGGGTGTCGCGGTAGAGGGCGCGCAGGTAGTCGCCTTCACCGTCTATGTGGGAAAGGATGTAATCGTCGAGGGACATAGTGTAAATTGAGAATTGAAAATTGTAAATTGAGAATTGGGAATTGAAAAATAGAAAGGCAAAAGCGAAGCAAAGCTGTCGAGAGAAGCCTACCTTTTATTTTTTAATTCCCAATTCTCAACTTTCAATTTATTAGAGGTATCGGTTACTGTTGGGCAACACGCTGTCGTCGGCATGCTTCAGCGCGTCTTCCACCACGTTGATTTCGAGGAAGGAAGTCTGCGTGCCGGCCTTGCCGCTACTCAGGTAGCCTACCATGTCGGTGGGTTGCAGTTTGCCTTCGTTCAGCAAGCGGCGCAGGGCGGCAAAGTAGTACTCCTGCCCGTTGGCCAGCTCGGGCATGTAGATGGCTTCCACACCATATGACAGGGCCAGGTGGCGCATAGTCTTCTCCTTGTAGCAGATGGCCAGCACGGGATACCTGCCCCGGAAGGCTGCCAGGTTGCGGGCGGTGCGGCCGCTATAGCTGTCGGTAATGATGGCACGTATCTTCAGCTTCGTGGTGGCTTTGACAGCCTGTTTGGCCAGGAAGGCGGTGACGTCGTTGCTGTCTTCGTCCAGGGGGATGCGGATGTCGTTGTCGGGCAACTTGTCCTTTTCGGCCTGGGCGGCTACCTTGGTCATGGTCTGCACGGCTTCTACGGGATACTTACCATAGGCGGTTTCGCCGCTCAGCATCAAGGCATCGGTGCGGTAGTAGATGGCGTTGGCTATGTCGGTCACCTCGGCGCGGGTGGGGCGCGGATTCTGTATCATGGTGTGCAGCATCTGCGTGGCCACGATGACCGGTTTCTTGGCCAGTATGCACTTGCGGATGAGCACGCGCTGTATACCGGGGATGCGCTCCTGCGGCACCTCGATGCCCAAGTCGCCACGGGCCACCATGACACCGTCGGCCACCTGGAGTATCTCGTCGATGTTGTCTACGCCCTCTTGGTTCTCAATCTTTGCGATGATGCGGATGTCGCTGTTCTTCGCGTCGAGTATCTGGCGGATGTCGAGCACGTCTTGCTTGTTGCGCACGAAGGAGTGGGCTATGAAGTCGATGTCTTGCTCAATGGCAAAGAGGATGTTGTTGCGGTCCCGTTCGGTGAGCGAAGGGAGGTTGATGCGCACGCCAGGCACGTTGACACTCTTGCGGCTGCCCAGGGTAGCTTCATTCTGTACCTCGCACAGCAGATGCCCCTCAGCCTTGTCCACCACCAGCATCTCCAGGTCGCCGTCGTCGATGAGTATGCGGTCGCCCACGTGCAGGTCGTGCACAAATTCGGGGTAGCTCACGGCAATGCACTCGTGCGTGGTTTCGCGACTGGGGTCGCCCACCACCTTCACACGGTCGCCGGTGCTGAAGGCCACCGGTTCGGCCAGCACGGTGGTGCGCACTTCGGGACCCTTGGTGTCCATGAGGATGCCGATGCGGTTGGACACGGCACGCACGTTGTCTATTATTTTTTTCTGCCCGGCAAAGTCGAGGTGGGCGGTGTTCATGCGCACCACGTTCATGCCGGCGTCGAACAGCTGCTTGATGAACTCCACCTCGCAACGCTTGTCCGATACGGTAGCTACGATTTTTGTCTGTTTCAATAACATAATCTTTTTACCTATTTATATTAAGTAGTTGTTCATATTTAGTTTATACTATAAAATGGGAATTTATTTTTCATCCGCAGATGACGCAGATTGCGCAGATTTTATTTTTTTCTTCGCAAAAGGCATTCCCCTGCACCTTCGGTGCGTAGTAAGATCCGCGTCATCTGCGTTATCTGCGGATGAAAGCTTAATACCTATTGCAAACCTAACGGGCTATCAGCGCCTCCAGCGCCAGCCGGTAAGAATCGAGCCCGAAGCCGCAGATGACGCCCCGGCAGGCGCTCGAAATCATCGACCGGTGGCGGTACTCCTCGCGGGCATGCACGTTGGAGATGTGCACCTCCACCACCGGCGCGGGCACGGCGCGTATGGCATCTTGCAAGGCTATGGAGGTGTGGGTGTAGGCCCCGGCGTTGAGGATGATGCCGTCGGCCTCGAAGCCGGCCTGCTGTATGCAGTCGATGAGGAAGCCCTCCACGTTCGACTGGTAGTAGTCTATCTGCACATCGGCGTAGCGCGCGCGCAGCTGCTCCAAGTAGTCTTCAAACGGGACGCTGCCGTAAATGCCCGGCTCGCGCCGCCCCAGGAGGTTGATGTTGGGGCCGTTTACAATCAAGATTTTCATAATAGTTTACATTTAAAGCACGTCCGGAATCCCCGTTTCTTAGCACCCCATCACCAGCCCGATAGCGTAGTATCGCTAACGCGTCAGCGATGGGACGCTAAGACGCTGGCGATGGGACGCTATCAAAGCCCCGCCACAATACCTCCAAGAGGGGGTTAAGAAGTGTGCCGACTTCCGTCGCGGTATCTTCTTTTTTTTTACCTTTGCAACCCGTAAGCCGCAACCGCCTGCCAAACGGCGGACTTGGCCAAAGAGTTTGAAAAACAGTGCAAAGGTAGAAAAAAGATATGGATTTTGAAGCAGAAACAACGAATAAGCCGCAGGAAAGGCAGATATTCAAGCAGTACGACCGTTACCTCAGGCTGGAGAAAGGCTTCTCGCCCAACACCGTAGAGGCTTACAAGACAGACCTCGGGAAACTGCTGCACTTCCTGGCGGGGACGGGGAAGGGCGTGCTCGACGTCACGACCGACGACCTGCAGCAGTTCAGTGCCGGGCTGCACGACATAGGCATACACCCGCGCTCGCAGGCACGCATCCTGTCGGGCATCAAAGCCTTCTACCACTTCCTCGTGCTGGCCGACTATCTCGAGGCCGACCCCTCCGAGCTGGTGGAAGGCCCCAAGATAGGCTTCCGCCTGCCCGAGGTGCTGACGGTGGAGGAGATAGACGCCATCATCGGCGCCATCGACCTGAGCAAGCCCGAAGGCCAGCGCAACCGCGCCATACTGGAGACGCTGTACAGCTGCGGCCTGCGCGTGTCCGAACTGTGCAGCCTCAAGCTCTCCGACCTGTACTTCGACGAAGGCTTCATCAAGGTCGAAGGCAAAGGCAGCAAGCAGCGGCTGGTACCCATATCGCCCCGCGCCATCAAGGAGATAAAGTACTGGCTCGCAGACCGCGGACACGGACGCATAAAGCCCGGCTTCGAAGACTACGTCTTCCTGGCCCGCTGGGGCAAGGGCATCTCGCGCATCATGGTGTTCCACATCATCAAGGAGCTGGCCCAGAAGGCCGGCATCACCAAAAACATCAGCCCCCACACCTTCCGCCACTCCTTTGCCACCCACCTGCTCGAAGGCGGCGCCAACCTGCGCGCCATCCAATGCATGCTGGGGCACGAAAGCATTGCAACAACAGAAATTTACACCCACATCGACCGCCACATGCTGCGCAGCGAAATCATAGAGCACCATCCGCGCAACATTCTCTACCGGAAAAGCAAAAACAAAGGGGCAATTCATTAAATTATGATAAAATAAGGCAGACAAGAAGAACAATGCAAGCAGATTCTTTATCTTTGTAATAGGTATGCCCCGCCAAGAGGCCTGCCGGGAGGAATAGACAAATTTTCAATTACAAACAACCTATAAAACTAAATGTAACATGACCAAAAAATTGTATTTGCCATTACTCATGGCGTGTGTCGTAGTACTGTCGTCGTGCGGCAGCAAGATGGGCGAACTGTCATCCGACTACTTCACCGTAACCCCCCAAGTATTGGAAGCACAGGGCGGCCAGGTGGAAGCAACCATCAACGGTAAGTTCCCCGAAAAGTATTTCAACAAGAAAGCCGTGGTAGAAGTCACCCCCGTATTGAAGTGGGAAGGCGGCGAAGCAGAAGGCCAGTCGGCTACCTTCCAAGGCGAGAAGGTAGAAGGCAACGACCAGACCATCTCCTACAAACTGGGCGGCAACTACGTTATGAGAACTACGTTCGACTACGTGCCCGAAATGGCCAAGTCCGAACTGTACCTGCGCTTTAAAGCCACTGCAGGCAAAAAGACCATCGACATCCCCGAAGTGAAGATTGCCGACGGCGTCATCTCCACCTCCGAACTGGTGAGCCAGACGCTGGAAAGCGCCACACCGGCCACTGGCGACGATGCCTTCCAACGCATCATCAAGGAGAAGCACGATGCCAACATCATGTTCCTCATCCAGCAGGCCAACGTCCGCGCCAGCGAACTGAAGAAAGCCAAGGAATTCGGCGAGGAAGTGAAAGGCATCAACGATGCTGCCAACAAGAAAATCAACAACATCGAAATCTCGGCCTACGCTTCGCCCGACGGTAGCCTCGACCTGAACACCGGACTGGCTGAACGCCGCCAGGACAACACCGCAAAGGTTATCAGCCGCGACCTGAAGAAAGCCAAAGTAGATGCTACCATCGACACCAAGTACACTGCCGAAGACTGGGAAGGCTTCCAGGAACTCGTCTCCAAGTCGAACATCCAAGACAAGGAGCTGATTCTGCGCGTACTCTCCATGTACCAAGACCCCGAACAGCGTGAACAGGAAATCAAGAACATATCTTCCGTTTACGAAACACTGGCCGACGAAATTCTGCCGCAGCTGCGCCGCTCGCGCCTCACGCTGAACTACGAAATCATCGGCAAGTCGGATGAGGAAATCGCAAAGTTGGCCGACAGCGACTACAAGCAGCTCAACATCGAAGAACTGCTCTACGCCGCTACACTTACCAACGACCCGGCCAAGAAAGAAGCCATCTACACTAAAGCCACCCAGCTGGCACCCAACGACTTCCGCGCCTACAACAACCTGGGTAAACTGGCCTACCAGGCCGGCGACCTCGACAAGGCCGAAAGCTACCTGAAGAAAGCCGCCTCCATCAAGAGCGATGCACCCGAGACCAACATGAACCTTGGCCTGATAGCTTTGGCCAAGGGCGACAAGGCCGCTGCCGAAGCCTATCTGGGCAAAGCCGCAGGCGCTAAGGGGCTGAACGAAGCACTGGGCAACCTCTACATTGCACAAGGACAATATGCCAAAGCTGTCAGCTCGTTTGCCGACACCAAGAGCAACAGCGCCGCATTGGCACAAATCCTGGCCAAGGACTACAACAAAGCCAACAGCACACTGGCTGCCATTGAAAATCCCGATGCCTACACCGACTATCTGAAAGCAGTGATCGGCGCCCGCACCAACAACAACTCAATGGTAATAAGCAGCCTGAAATCCGCTATCGCCAAAGATGCCACGCTGGCCAAGAAGGCAGCTACCGACCTGGAGTTTGCCAAGTACTTCACAAACGCCGACTTTATGAACGCTATCAAATAATATAAGTAGTTGTTCATATTTAGTTTATACTATACCGGGTATTGATTCTTTAGACGCGGATGAAGCGGATTGAGCGGATTTGTAATTTATAGAATTCAGTATTTTATGCTAAAAATAATCCGCGTCTAAAAAATATCAGGATATATGCATTTAATTCTTGAGTTTTTATTTCACATCCGGGACCGCCTCACCGCGCATTCCGCTTCCCCCTCCCTTCTCTCCGCATTGGCAGGAAAGCCGGTGTGCCTGTATCCCCATAGCGGTTGCAAAATTACAAGGTTTTTTATGTCATTCCATACATTTGAAGGATAAGTGTGGGTACAAAATTAAATGATAATTTAGCGGGGTAATCTTTCATCCGCAGATAACGCAGATTGCGCAGATTTTATTTTTTTTTCTTCGCAAAAGGCATTCTCCTGAGGATGTATCAAAACGACAAACAACTATCATTCTGTCATGTTGAGCGGAGCGAAGCGAAGTCGAAACATCTCACTTAACCAATCTTGAGATCCTTCGACTGCGCCCTACGGGCTCCGCTCAGGATGACTGCCCCCTCCCACACTCGTAGCTCGTAGCTTGTTGCTCGTCACTGCGCGCTTGCGCGCGCTAAATTCCCATTTTCAAGGGGAAAAGAATTACCACGCAGGCAAAAAATAAGGCAGCAAAATGCAGAACTGAAAAAATTATCTGAAAATTGTCCGCAATTTATTTGTTATTCCAAAAGAAAGGGCTATCTTTGCAAAGGAAATAAAAATGTAATGAATACAATT
>CALUIF010000046.1 GCA_944320635.1 uncultured Bacteroides sp.
CAGCCACTATGTCGTCGTATTTCACTGAGACTTTGCGCCTCAGCAGGGCTTTTATCGTGAGGTCCATCCGGTCAGTCAGGCTTATGCTCATGTGGTTGATGTGCGCCGATGGATTGGTGAACCAAAGAATGTCGCCAGACTGGTCTTTTGCGTTTCTGGTGATGGTGAACGTTTTGCCGGCCCCGATTTCATTTTCCAGAATCTTCATGATTTCTTCGGCCGGGGCGTCAGGCTCGAGATAACCGGCTTGCAGCATGTCGGGCAGGAGGCCGTTCAAGATGAAAGTAAACGGCGTCGGCTCGGCCCGTTCTGTCAGGATTGAAATGATTTTTTGGATGACAAAACGGTGTAATTCTATCTTTTCATCGGTTGCAGTACCGGTTTCTTCTTTTCTGCATCGGATATAAAAATCGGAGCCTGTTGTGCCATAAGGATTGGAAACATTCGATTCTCCCGAACGTTTGTTGTACTGGTGCGTCACTTTCTCAAATACAAAGCCGGATTCGCGGATTGCGCCGACAAAATCGTTCCATTCCCTGATGTCCTGATTGTGAAAGGTTACCACCATGTAGTGGGAAGGCTTGAGGACACGGTGCAGGTTTTTGAAGGCGAGCACTAACTTGCGTTTGTAGGATTGCCGCGATGTTATGCCTGCCTTGTATGTGATTTCACCCGAGGCATCAGGAGTGTATTTGGAATCGAACCGTTGTAGCCATACCAGCCATACCATGCTTAAGTCCATGTACTGCACAAGGCCGCCGTATGGAGGGTCGGTCAGTATAAAGTCCACGCTGTTGTCATCGAGATAGTCGGTCAGGTCGGCCACGTCAAGGACACCGTAGTTGATGCCCGCATTAAGGTTTATCCGTTTTGTCTTGTTCAGCAAATGGATTTTCCGTTTTGCCGGCAATTGCTTCGTGGCGTCAAGCATGGCTTTGAGCACGCCCTGCTTGTCAAAGCAAGAACGCTGGAAGACAACCAGCGGGTTTTGCTCCATCTGCCTGTTGCGGATCATATAGTCGGCGCGTCCCCAGCTGCCGGAGAAATCCCTGTTCCCGGCTTCACCGCGAGGCACAACCATCTTGCAGACAAGGTGCAGGGTGTGGATAAAGGCATACATCAGATGCAGTTGGACGCGTTCATCTTCTTTTAAAATCAAATCGAACATCAGCGACAGGAGATAAAGATTACGGCGCGTCCAAAGATTGTCAAACGTCGTGCCGCCGATTTTTCTGATAAAGTTCTGGTTTATAGAATTGTTTTTAGGGAATTTGTCAGTCGGAAACCAGTACGGAATCTCTAAATAACCCATATTTTCTGCCAGAATATTGTCTTCATCCGAAGGGGATAGCGATAAAGATTTGTTTTTTCCGTTTTTTAGACGCACAAACTTTAAGGTTCCGTACTCCCAAATGTAATTGTACACTGTGTAGAGTTCGCCATCGACCGATTTAGTATAATGCATCTTGTAAATTTCATCGTTCAATATGACTTGTGAGATGTTTTCGACTGCACTTTTAAATAGTGTTTCGTCAAACTTTGCAGTCAAAGCCTCAATGACAAATGCAGAAAGAGGATTCAAATCTGTTGCAATAACCTTGCGTCCGAGTTTTAAACTTTCAAAGGCGGTAATTCCGCTTCCCACAAACGGGTCGAGCACAATTCCGTCTTCGGGACAATAATGATTAATATAATCACTCCAGATGTTGTGAGGTTTTCTGCCCCAATACTTCATCGCTTTGTACATTGGTGGACGAGTACCCTCCACCAAAGCATAATTGATGTGCTCTGGGTTATATCCTACGTTTGCCATTTCCTTTTCAGTTTCCATCTTTGCCATATCTATATTACTACCTGTCGCTGCAACAATTTGTGTGATTCTCGCAGTTTTCAGCTTTTGGGGAAAAGCATTACAGAATGATTTAAATGCAAATATACGCTAAATCTTCCATTCAGCCAAGGTTTGTCGGCAAAATCAAAGATAGTGTTATCTTGCCGGAAAAGAAGCAGTTTGCCGCGTTCTCCTCCAGGCTTTGACGCAGGCTTTCGTAGGGGATGCCGAGCAGGGCGGATGCCTGTGCGCACAGGGTGCCGATGGGCAGGGTGCTTTCATCCGTCTCCAGGAAAAGCCTGTGGCGGGGGGTAGCGAGCAGGGCGCCGGGCTGGTAGTGTTGGCCGAAGGAGAGGCAGAGGCCGTGGCGCAGCAGTTCGCCGGCCAGTTGGGGCTTGCCGCGGAAGCCGTGCACCACCCACGGCACCTGGGGGCGGAGGCGGCGGCGCGAGGCCAGCAGTTCGGGGGCGGCTTTGACGAGGTGGACGATGAGGGGCAGCCCGCGCTCGTCGGCCAGCCGCGCCTGTGCTTCGAACAGGGGGATTTGCACCTCACGGAGCGGAGCCTGTGCCAGTCGGTCGAGCCCCGCCTCGCCCACGGCAACGGCCTGCGGGTGCCGGATGGCGGCCTCCAGCGCCTCCAGCGTGTGCCCTGCCTCGCCGATGTGCCACGGGTGCAGGCCCACGGAGTAGAGGTGCCCCGGCAGCGGACGGAAGTCCGGCGGGCACACGCTTACCACGGCCGTGCCGGGCACGGCGGGCAGGCGGTGGGTGTGGATGTCGAGCAAGGTCATGGTGTCTGTCATGGTGCGAAGGTACATATTTTTCTTCATCCGGGCAAAAAAGTCGGGGCGTTCATTTTCAGCGGGTTAACTACGGCGTTGTTAGCGTCCCATCACTAGCGTGTTAGCGATGGGACGCTAACACGCTAGCGATGGGTCGTTAATACGTTAGCACCCCAGTGCTAACAAACCCATGAGAGAGGGTTAAAAACTTTCGCAGGAAGCTTGGAACTTTTTCCGATATGGCCTATCTTTGTGGCATACCACTCGAAAAACAACCTTGCAAGCATGAGATACGACGTTTTCATCAGTTATTCCAGCAAAGACCAAAAAGTGGCCGAAGGGGTGTGTGCCTACTTGGAGCAGCACGGCATCCGCTGCTTCATTGCCTACCGCGACATACCGAAAGGTAAAGATTGGGCCGAAGTTATTCCTTTGGCCTTGAGAGAAAGCCGGATGATGCTGGCTGTTTTTTCAGAAAACTTCAACCTGTCCAAACAAGTAGACAGGGAAATATCAATTGCTGCCAAACGGCAAATTCCAATCCTCACTTTCCGCATCACTGATGATGAGTTTCGCGGTACAAAGGAATATTACTTGACACCTCTGAACTGGATTGATGCCTTTCCTGAACCGGAGAAGTGCTTCGGGGAGTTGTGCAGGAATGTGCAGGCGTTGCTGGCTGCGGAAAAAGAAAGAACAATTCACAACTCTGCCTCCCGAGAGCAAGCGCACGAAAATGTACAAGAACCATTGCAAAGTGAAAAAGAAGAAACAAAAAGTCCGGAAGTTTTCGATTTAGATACATTCGTAGACTTAGAAGAAGCAGAAGCTTTTGCTTATTGTCGTCAGTTGGCTGAAAAAGGTGATAAAGTTGCGCAACTATGGCTTGGACGCCTTTATTATGATGGCTCTGGAATAATGAAAAACTACGCTGAAACCATTCGCTGGTGGACGAAAGCCGCAGAACAGGGCTATGAATATGCGCAACGCAATCTAGCTGATTGTTATCTGGAAGGAAAAGGTACGCTAATAAATTATGCCAAGGCTGTTTATTGGTATCGAAAGGCAGCAGAACAAGGAAACCATGATTCCTTATACAAGTTGGGGTATTGCTATTATCACGGTTACGGGGTAGAGCAAGATTATGCAGAAGCCGTGCAATATTGGACACAAGCGGCAGAGCAAGGACACGTTCTCGCACAAAATAGCTTAGGAAAATGTTATTTTAAAGGACAGGGCGTGCGTTTAAATGAAACAGAAGCGGTGCGTTGGTTTCGTGAAGCTGCCAAAAAGAACCTATCGGATGCTCAATTCAATTTAGGATGGTGTTATAATTGGGGAAGAGGAATAGGAGAAGATCGTGCAGAAGCAGTGAGATGGTATCGCAAGGCTGCCGAGCAAGGCCATGCTGAGGCTCAATATCGGTTGGCTAATTGTTATGATTGGGGTGAAGGCGTTCGTCAAGATCGTGCTGAAGCAGTGAAGTGGTATCGTAAGGCTGCTGCGCAAGGACATGCTGGTGCATTGAAAAATGTAGGAGGATAGAAAAATATGTGACCTGCTATTATTTTTCCTATTACTTTTCTATCTGTTCTTTCTTATTTTACTTACCTTTGCCCCGTGTACGTAAACAACAACCTTATGAACCCATATCTTAATTTCTCCCTTGAAGGGAAAGTGGCCCTGGTGACGGGCGCTTCCCACGGCATCGGCTTTGCCATTGCCGCCGCCTACGCCAAGGTAGGCGCAACCATCTGTTTCAACAGCTCCAGCAGCGAACACCTCGACAAGGCCTTGGCCGAGTATGCGAAGCTTGGCATTGAGGCGCACGGATATCTTTGTGACGTGACCGACGAGCCTGCCGTGCAGGCCATGGTGGCCGACATTGAGCGCACGGTAGACCCCGTGGACATATTGGTGAACAACGCAGGCATCATCCGCCGCATACCCATGCACGAGATGGACGTGGCCGAGTTCCGCCGCGTCATTGACGTTGACCTGACGGCCGCCTTCATCTGCGCCAAAGCCGTGCTGCCCGCCATGATGAAGAAGCAGCAGGGCAAGATAATCAACATCTGCTCCATGATGTCCGAACTGGGCCGTGAGACCGTCTCTGCCTACGCCTCGGCCAAGGGCGGGCTGAAGATGCTGACGCGCAACATCTGCTCGGAGTACGGACAGTACAACATCCAGTGCAACGGCCTCGGTCCGGGCTACATCGCCACCTCGCAGACGGCTCCCCTGCGCCAGCCGCAACCCGACGGCAGCCGCCACCCGTTCGACGCCTTCATCTGTGCCAAGACGCCCGCCGGCCGCTGGCTCGATGCCGAGGAACTGACCGGCCCCGCCGTGTTCCTGGCCTCCGAAGCCTCGAATGCCGTGAACGGGCAGATACTCTACGTAGACGGCGGCATACTGGCCTACATAGGCAAGCAGCCCTGACGGGAAGCGAAGTATGAAGTATTAGGTGTGAAGTATGAAAACACTGTTTACTCTCTCTTTGGCTGCCATCTTGCTGGCTTCCTGCGGCAGGCAAGAGGGCAGCGTCACGCTTACCGTGGTCAATCCCTCGGACATGGAGCGTGCGGGCGAACTGGTGGAGGTACCCCTTGTCGGCCTTACCCGTCGGCTGAACCTGCCCGACACCGCCCGGCTGGTGGTGCGTGACGAGGCCGGACGCGAATTGCCCACCCAGACGACGTATGACGGCAAGCTGCTGTTTGCCGCCTCCTTATCCCCCCGCGATACGGCCCGCTACACTGTGCAGGCGGGCATCCCGGCTCCCGTTGCCGCGCAAGCGTGCGGCCGTGTTTACCCTGAGCGACTCGACGACCTGGCGTGGGAAAACGACCTTGTGGCTTTCCGTGCCTACGGTCCCGCCCTGCAGGCCACCGGCGAACGCGGCTACGGCTACGACCTGTTGGCCAAGCGCGGCACCGACATGCCTGTGCTGGACGAACGCTACGCCCTCGACCTCAACCCCGCGACACGTGCCCGCATCGACTCCCTACGCAAGGCCGACCCCGCAGCCGCCGACAGCCTGGCGCGCAACACCAGTTACCACGTAGACCACGGCAACGGCATGGACTGCTACGCCGTAGGCCCTACCTTGGGCGGAGGCACCACGGCGCTGCTCGACGGCGAGGGACAGATAGCCTACCCGTGGTGCTACCGCACGTGCGAAGTGCTGGAGAACGGCCCCTTGCGTTTCGCTGCCCGACTCACCTTCAACCCCCTGCAGGTAGATGGCGACACCTCAGTGGTGGAGACGCGCTTCATTACACTCGAAACAGGTTCTTACCTCAACCGCACGGAGGTGGTGTACGAAGGACTGTCGCGCCCCACACCCCTCGTGACGGGCATCGTGCTCCACGACGAAACGGGCGGGATGGCGATGGAGAAAGAGCCCGGCTACATGGCGTATGTCGACCCTACGACCGGCAGCGGCAATGGCAAACTGTTTGTAGGCGCCGTCTTTCCCGACCCCGTGCAAGAGATAACGGCCGACCGTTTCTCTGCCGCCGAGCAGAAACAGCGCGCCGGAGCCAAAGGCCATCTATTGGCATACAGCACCTACCGGCCTGGCACGAAGTTCGTGTATTATTGGGGCTTCGCATGGGACAGGGCCACCGGTAAGGACTTTGAGGCCTGGAAAAAGTATTTGGCACGCAAGGCCGAGCAGTTGCGTCATCCCCTGGTCGTGACGGTAGACTGACGTCGGCCGTCCGCCCTTCGGTGGGCAGGAAAGACAAGAACGACCTGTTTTGGAAACATTCGGTCTGCCGATTTTGTTTTCGTTTTCCTATCTTTGTACCATAGTTATTTATGGACTTTAAATTAGGTATACAATGAAAACAAGATTCTTCGCAGCCGCCCTGCTGCTTGCCCTTTCGGGGGGAGTGTGGGCGCAACCGCAGGCCATGGACGCTACGTCGCGCCTGCAGAGCCAGCCGGTGGACGTGAGTGCCGATTTTCACGATGCTACCAACAACTTCTTCTTTGCCGACCACCTTGCCTCCTTTGACGTGCAAAAAGCCGAAGGACTGGTGAACTGGCGGCGTGGATGCCTGCGCCCGCGCCAGGCGTTCAACCTCAACATGCTTTGGCCGCGATACATGGAGATGCTCGACTTCCCCGGGACGGCCTACGACAACGACCCCGACCTGAAACTGAAGCTCGACTTCGTGTCGCCCCGTACCGTGCGCATCCGCATGCTCACCACGCCCGTGGAGCCGAAACCCGAGGCCTCCCTGATGCTGGCGGGCGAACCGGGCACGGACAACAGTTGGCAAGCCGAGGAAACGGACAAGTACGTGCGCTATACCAGCGCCTACGGCAGCATCCAGATAGACAAGAACCCGTGGCGCCTTGTGCTGAAAGACAAACATGGGCGCATCCTCAGCCAGACGTCGGCCATGGTGGACAACGACTCCACCCAGGTAAAGCACCTGCCTTTCAACTTCATCAAGCGGGGTAGCGACAATGCCCGGCTCATCAATCCGGTCTTTACGCTTGCGCCGGGCGAAATGATTTTCGGCTGCGGGGAGTCGAGCACCGGGCTGAACAAGGCAGGCCAGAAGCTCAACCTGTTTGTCACCGACCCGCAAGGCCCCGAAACCAACCACATGTACAAGCCCGTGCCCTTCTTTATGAGCAACCGCGGCTACGGCATGTTCATGCACACGTCGGCACCCGTGACGTGCGACTTTGGCGCCACCTACATCGGGCTGAACAAGCTGTTCATGGGCGATGAGAACCTCGACCTTTTCGTGTTTTTCGGCGAGCCGAAAGACATACTCGACGAGTACACCACCCTGGTGGGCAAGCCGGGCATGCCGCCCCTGTGGTCGTTTGGCACGTGGATGAGCCGCATCACCTACTTCACGGAAAAAGAAGGCTATGAAGTGGCCGCCAACTTGCGCAAGGGGAAATATCCGTGCGATGTGATACACTTCGATACAGGCTGGTTTGACGTGGACTGGCAGTGCGACTACAAGTTCTCGGAAAACCGCTTCGACAATCCGGCCCAGATGCTGAAAGACCTGAAAGAGCAGGGCTTCCACGTCAGCCTGTGGCAGCTGCCCTACTTCACGCCCAAGAATGCCTATTTCAAGGAACTGGTGGACAAGGGGCTGTATGTGAAGAACGGAAACGGCAGCCTGCCTTATGAAGACGTGGTGCTCGACCTCTCCAACCCCGAAACCGTGAAGTGGTACCAGGAGAAACTGGGCGGACTGCTGAATCTCGGTGTCAGTGCCATCAAGGTAGACTTTGGCGAGGCTGCCCCGCTGAACGGCATCTACGCCTCGGGTAAGAGCGGCTGGTACGAGCACAACCTCTTCCCCTTGCGCTACAACAAGGCCGCGGCCGATATCACGAAGCAGCTGCACGGCGAAAACATCATTTGGGCACGCTCGGCATGGGCAGGTTCGCAACGCTATCCCCTGCACTGGGGAGGCGACGCTGCCACCACCAATGCAGGCATGCTGGGCACACTGCGTGCAGGCTTGTCGTTCGGCCTGTCGGGATTCTCGTTCTGGAGCCACGACATGGGTGGTTTCGTCACGTCCAGTCCCGACGAGCTGTACTGCCGCTGGATTCCTTTCGGCTTCCTTACCTCGCACACCCGTGCACACGGTGCCCCTCCCACCGAGCCTTGGTTGTACGACAGCAAGCGTGTGCAGGAAGTCTTCCGCCAAAGTGCTGAACTGAAATACCGCCTGATGCCCTACGTCTACGCCCAAGCCAAGGAGTGCACCGATCGGGGATTACCCATGCTGCGCGCCTTGTTCGTGGAGTTTCCCGACGACCCGGGCGCCTGGAGGGTGGAAGATGAATACCTGTTCGGCTCCCAAATCCTGGTAGCTCCCCTGCTGGAGACGTGCATGACCGAGCGTGCCGTCTACCTGCCCGGCGGCTGTAAGTGGATAGACTACCAGACGGGCGAGGTGTACAACCCCGGTTGGCAGACTATCAAGGCTGGCAAGTTGCCCATCATCATGCTGGTGCGCGACGGCGCTGCGTTGCCCCACATCAAGCTGGCACAATGCACGGCCGATATGGACTGGAGCCGCCTCACGCTGAAAGTCTATGCCGCCGATGCCCGGCAGGCCAGTGGACTCATCTGCCTGCCATCGGATGGCCATCTGCAGAGGGTGGAAGTAGACTGCACCAAGGGCAAGCCCCAACTGCTGAACCGGGTGGAAGGCACCAAGGTGTCCTTCTGACACAACAACCTTCCGCACTCCGCCTGCTACCATTACCTCCGTTCTTCCTCCGTTTCCATAGAGACGAAGAAGGACAGAGGTGGTGCGTAGAAGGGGGTGAGAGGAAACTTGTTCAGGCTTTTCTACCGATATTCCATGTTTTTCCCTTACTTTTGTTCCGAATAACTCCATAAGACAGACAACCATGAAATACGACATCTTTATCAGCTATAGGCGCGAGGGTGGATACGATACGGCCAAGCATCTGTACGACCTCTTGGTGAGAGACGGATACAAGGTGAGTTTTGACATCGACACCTTGCGCAGCGGAGATTTTGACACCCAGCTGCTTACCCGCATAGAACAATGCCGGGACTTCATCTTGATAGTGGACAAGCATGCCTTCGATCGGACACTCGACCCAGGCTTCGATCCCCATAAGGACTGGCTGAGGTGCGAGTTGGCTCATGCCTTGAAGCACGACAAGAACATCATTCCCGTGTTCCTCTCCGGCGTATCGGGCTTTCCCGAAGGGTTGCCCAAGGACATTGCCGGCGTGGCAAAAAAAAACGGGCCGGAATACAACCGCTATTATTTCAACGATTTCTACGATACATTGAAACGGCGCTTCCTGCACAAGCGGCATGATGTGCGCAAGTACGTCATCGTGGCTCTTTTGGTTTTAGTGGCAGGCTTTGGCGGTTACAGGTTGGTTTCGGGCTTGGCAGATTCATCGCCTGTGCAGTCGGACACGTCTGTACAAGCCTCGGGCGACACCGATGCCGACAAGTATTATCCCGACACCATCGACACCAACAAACTGTTTGTCAAGGGATTGCGCAACGGGGTGGAGTACTTCCCGGTGAACGACCCCACGAACAAGGGCTGCAGGTATGTCTTCAAGGACGGACGGGTCATCGACATTCAGCAGATATTCTATCAGACGGGCATGTGGTTCAATGCCACGGACGAGAGCGGCGAGCTGACATCGCTTCCTGTGAACTTCGGTGACGTGGGCTATCAGGATGCTACCCACGAAGTGGAGTATTCCGACAATGAATATTTGATTGGGCAATGCGACATCGACGGAGACGACCGCGACGAATTGCTCATTGCCATCAGGACGCAGGCAGACCGCTGGCTGGACGGGGACTTCGGCGTGGGCGTGGCATTGAACTTCCTTAAACTGGTTGGGGGACGCTGGGAATTGTTTGCCTCCCTGGTGACAGACACCAATGTGCATCCTGTCAACGTGAAGATTGTCAACAACAATGTTTACGTCTATTGGCTGCGCTATGACGAGAAGTTCACGCTGGTTGGGCGGGAATTCGTAAGCCAAGAGTTCTATGGGCGTGTCTTTACCAAGCAAGATTTTGAGTAAACGGAGCTGAGTTGTGTGCCTGTAGCAGGAGCCGGCGAGTTGTCACGCAGAAGAACCTTCTTCGTGTGGATGCCGGTGCTTGCCCAGCACGCGGTGTGGCAATGCGCCGTGCCCCAGCAGCTCGATGGGGCATTGGAAATTCCGCTCCAACCACTCGGAGGTGATGCCCGTGTCGGGATGATAGTCCAACGTCTCGTTGACGCAGGCTATGGACTTCACCTGCTGGAGCACGGTGCCGATGTCGTGGCTCACGAGAATGATGGCGCATTCGCGGTTTATTTCCGCGAGCAGTTCGTACAGGCGTGCTTCAAACTGCTTGTCGATGTACGTGTTGGGTTCGTCCAGGATGACGGCCTGCGGGTCGGAGATGATGGCCCGCCCCAGGAGTGTGCGTTGCAACTGTCCGCCGCTCAGTGCGCCGATGGGGCGTTTTTCCATGCCTTCCAGTCCCATGCGGGCTATGACGGTGCGGGCTTTGTGGCGGTCGGCCCGGGTGATGCGTGCGGTAAGCGTCTTTTGCCCGTTCAACCCCGATAGTACCACCTCTTCCACCGTGATGGGGAATTTGCGGTCGATGCGGCTGTACTGGGGCAGGTAGCCCAGCGAAAGCTGTCCGGGGTGGTAGGTGATGGTGCCCGACAAGGGCTTCAGCAGGCCGAGTATGCACTTGATGAGCGTTGTCTTCCCGCCTCCGTTGGGGCCGATGATGCCCAGGAAGTCGCGTTCGTACACCGTCAGGTCTACGTCGTGCAGCACGGTGCGGCCGTCGTATCCTGCGCTGAGGCCGCGTATTTCGATGATGGGTTGTGGGGTGGGCATGATGGTTCTCTTATCGGGGTTCTACGGGGTTGTGGTATTTCCGGAGGGCGCTTGCCGCGTGCAGCATTTCCTTCTCCCAGTCGTAGGCCAGGGGGTTGAGGTCTACTATTTGCGTGCCTGTCTGGTCGGCGATGAGCTGGGCGTTGCGGCGGTCGAATTCGGGCTGTACGAAGACCACGTGCACCTGTTCCTCCTTGCAGAGGCCTATCAGGTCTTGCAGTCGTGCAGGCGACGGTTCTTTTCCCCCTGCTTCGATGGCTATCTGCCGCAGCCCGTAGTCGCGGGCGAAGTACGACAGGGCAGGGTGGTATATCATGAAGGTGCTGTCGGCCTTCGCCAGGGTGCCCCTGATGAGGCTGTCCGTGCGTTCTATGCGTCGGCTCAATGCCTTGTAGCGCTCTAGGTACAGGCTGTCGTTGTCTTTGTCGAGCACATGCAGGGCTTTCAGGATGTTGGCCGCAATGATTTGTGCATTGGCGGTAGAGCACCACACGTGGGGTTCTACGCCCTTTCCGCCGTCTTCGTGCGCGGCGTGCCGGTGCGCATGGCTTTCGTCATAAATCAGGTCGATGCCTTCCGACAGGTCGAAGGCGTGCAGGTGGGGTGCATTGTCGGCGAGCTTGTCTGCCCAGACTTGCTCGAAACCTATGTAGCCTGTGCGGAAGTAGGCTTTGCTTTGCGCCAGGTCGATGAGTTGGCGGGGCGAGGGGTCGTAGGTTTCGGGGCTGCTGCCTTTGGGCACGATGACGGTCACCTGGAAGCGGTCGCCTGCTATGGCTTCGGTGAAGTAGCGCAGGGGCTCGATGGTGACGGCAATGCGGGGAGGCTCCGTGCCGTCTTCTGCCGGACGGTTTTCTTTGCCCTTGCAGGCGCCCAGCAAGAACAGTGACAGGAGTATGGGGATTATCGGTTTCATTTCGGAGACAGTGTTTAGGTTGTATTGCGTTGCAAAGGTAATTACTTTCCGTTGAAAAAGTTCCGTGGCTTTCCTTCTTTTTCCGTGGGCAAGGATGCTCAAGGCTTGGAGGCGCGCAGTATTTCGCGTTTGCCTCCGGGCGGCCCGGGCAGGCGTTCTACCCGGAAGCCAATGGTCTGCAACATCCGCCGGACGGCTCCCTTCGCGCAATAAGTGGTGAGGATGCCTTCTGCGGCCATGAGGCGGTAGAGGGTGCGGAACAGGTTTTCGTCCCACATCTCCGGTTGCTTGTCGGGGGCGAAGGCGTCGAAGTAAACCACATGGACGGGCGGGAGGGGGCAGTGGGCCAGTTCGTGTGCATCCCGTTGCATCTTGTGGAGGGTGAAGTGTGGCGTAAGGCAGACGTCCGTGTCCCAGGGCGCGCGGTGCATGGCTTGGAACAGGGGATGGGTGCTGTAGTGCAGGGGCTCCACTTCCTCCCACGATAGGGGGTAGCGCTCGATGCCGGTGTAGCGCAGGGGGCGGCTGGTGCGTTCGGCTTCTTCCAGTGTCAGTAAGGCGTTCAGGCCGGTGCCGAATCCTATCTCCAGGATGTGAGGAGCGGCCACGGAGCATGCCTTCAGCCCCATGTCGATGAAGATGTGTCCCGACTCCGTGCGCGCGCCTTTTACGGAGTGGTAGTGCTCGTCGAGGGCGGGGACGTAGAGGGTGGTGCTGCCGTCGGCGGTGGTTTCGATGCGTCTTTCCATAGGCGGCGGTGCGGGTCAGTGGGTTACGGTAGAGATAACTCCTTGCAGGGCGGCAAGCATGGCGAGGTAGCGCAGCAGTTTTCCCACCAGCATGGACAGGGTGGTGAGCAGCACATTGCTTCGCATGAAGCCCAAGGCTATGGCGATGGCCTCGCCTACAAACGGCAGGAAGGTGAAGAAGGCCATCAGTGCCCCTTTGCCTTGCAGGAAGCGCCGGGTGCGCTCTATCTTCTCTTTCTTGACCTTAAAGTACTTCTCTATCCAGTCTATCCGGCCCAGATGACCCATGTAGTAGCAGGTCATTCCTCCCACGGTGTTGCCCAAGGTAGCGGCCAGCACGCAGAGGACGGGACTGAGCCCTACATTGACCAGCGCCACCATGACCAGTTCCGAGCTGAAGGGCACGATGCTTCCCGCCAGCAAGGCCGAAAGAAACAGGCCCGCATAGCCCCAGTCGATGAGCACCTGTATCAGGCTGTCTGCCAAAGCGTCCATGCGTTAAAACTGAATAAGAGGAACAATGCCGCCAGCGCCAGGATGAAAAACACATTGGAGGCGCGGGTGGAGGAAAGGGCAAACAGGTGTCCTGCCAGGATGCCGATGCCAGCCAGTAGCACTGGAAGCAGATCGGCTCCTTTGGCCGGTTGCCAGGCTATGTAGGCAAACAGGCAGACGCACAACAGTATGACGAAGTGCAGGTAGCTGCGTGTGCGTATCTTGTCTTCGTAGCCTGTGGCCAGGCAGTGTGCGGTAGCCACGGCAAAGAGCACCAGCAGGTAGCCCAGTGTGAGGAGTGTAGGGTAGTCCATGCTCCATGGGGCAAAAGATACCAGCTCGCGGAAGGGCTGGCAGAACAGTTCCATCTGCCCGTGGAAGTAGGCATGTCCCAGCAAGAACCAATAAGGCAGCCACCACCCCAGCAGTGAGGCGCAGAAGCTCTTGAACCGCAATGCGCGGAAGTTGTAGGCGCCTATCCAGAACACGGGCACCAGGAGTGTGAGTTGCGGCACGGCCAGGCTGCCTGTGCCCAGCAGGGCGAAGGCGTAGAACAGCATGCTTTCGGGTTGCCGCTGCCGGTAGCTGCCCAGCAGGAAGTAGAGGGCTGCCATGCAGGCTATTGCTCCTGCGTTGCCTGCCTGAAGCTGGTACAGCAGCGGGCATGCGGCCACAAACAGCAGGTAGAAAGCCGTCTGCACCGATGCCCGCATGCGGATGATGGCGTAGGCATTGTTCAAGGCTATCAGAATCCAGCCCGTCAGTCCGTGCAACAGCAAGCCCAGGGCAAGGGACAGCCACAGGGGCAGGCCGTCGGTGCCCAGCGATTGCCACAGCCCCGACCCCGTAGCCAGGCCGGACAACCCTTGCGGCAGCAGCAACGCGCCAAGCAGCCAGCACGCCACTGTGGTGATGATGACTGCGGGCAGCGTCAGGCGTCCGGTGGTGAAACGGTTCTGGAAGTTGCGGGCTCTCATGTGGGCAGGCGGGCGGTTAGAGGTCGAAACCTATGTCGTGGCGGAAGTATTTCTTGTCGAACTGCACCTGCTCGGCGGCGCGGTAGCAGCGGGCCAGGGCTTCGTCCTTGTCGGCGCCGTAGGAGCAGACGGCCAATACGCGCCCGCCGTTGGTCACCAGTGTGCCGTCTTTCAGCGTGGTGCCGGCGTGGAACACGATACAGTCCGCAGCGCGGTCAAGTCCGCTGATGGGCTTGAACTTCTCGTAGGCCTCGGGGTAGCCGCCGCTCACCAGCATGACGCAGGCTGCCGTGCGCGGGTCTTCGAGCAGCTCGCGGGTGTCGAGGTTGCCGTCGCGCACGCCTTCCAGCAGGTCTACCAGGTCGCTCTTGATGCGCAGCATCACGCTCTCGGTCTCGGGGTCGCCCATGCGCACGTTGTACTCTATGACCATCGGGTTGCCGCCCACGTTGATGAGCCCCAGGAAGATGAAGCCTTTGTAGTCGATGCCTTCCTGGCGCAGCCCGCCTATGGTGGGCTCGATGATGCGGGTGCGCACTTTCTCCATGAAAGCCTCGTCGGCAAAGGGCACGGGGCTTACGCTGCCCATGCCGCCGGTGTTCAGTCCGCGGTCGCCCTCGCCGATGCGCTTGTAGTCTTTGGCCACGGGCAGCACTTTGTAGTGCTCGCCGTCGGTCAGCACAAATACGCTGCACTCTATGCCGCTCAGGAATTCTTCGATGACCACCGTGGCCGAGGCCTGTCCGAACATGCCGTCCAGCATGTGGCGCAGTTCGCGCTTGGCTTCGTCGAGGGTGGGGACGATGAGTACGCCCTTGCCGGCGCAGAGGCCGTCGGCCTTCAGCACGTAGGGGGCGGGCAGGGTGTCGAGAAAGGCGAGTCCTTCGTCGAGCGTGTCGGCGGTGACGCTTTTATAGCGGGCGGTGGGTATGCCGTGGCGCATCATGAAGTGCTTGGCAAAGTCTTTGCTTCCCTCCAGCTGCGCGCCTGCCTTCGAGGGGCCGATGACGCAGATGTGGCTCGTGGCCGGGTCGGCCTTCAGGAAGTCGGCGATGCCATGCACCAAGGGGTCTTCGGGGCCTACGACAATCATGTCTATTTGGTTGTCCAGCGCCACGCGGCGCACTGCCTCGAAGTCGGTGGGCTTGATGTTGACGTTGATGCCCTCGAAGAGGGTGCCGGGGTTGCCGGGGGCGATGAAGAATTGGTTCACGCGGGGACTTTGGGCTATTTTCCATGCCAGGGCACTTTCGCGGCCGCCCGAGCCTAAGAGTAGGAGTTTCATAATGTGATGGGTGTTATGTGCGTAGTAATTCTTTGTTAATCAGTTGCTTGTTGACTTAGTATCACTGACGTGTCAGCATAGTATCGCTAACGTGTTAGCGTAGTATCGCTATCATGCGGGCGATGGGGTGCTTTCCCGCCGTTGGCTTTGCTTTGCTCCGGGGGCACCCGTGGCGCGTCTCTACAGATGGTCGTCGAAGTAGCGTGTAATCTTTTCGTGCAGATGTACGCGGTCGCGGCCCAGCACGTTGTGGTCGTGCGTGGGGTAGATGAACAGGTCGGGGTAGGTGCGGGCGTCCACGCAAGCCTTCAGGAAGGAAAGCGTGTGCTGTGGCACGCACGTGCGGTCGTGGTCGTCATGTATGAGCAGCAGGCGGCCTTTCAGGCGGGATGCCAGCCGGCGCAGGTCGGTGGCCTCGTAGCCGTCGGGGTTCTGCTGCGGGGTGTCCATGTAGCGCTCGCCGTACATCACCTCGTACAGGTCCCAACTGATGACGGGGCCTCCTGCCACGCCTGCCTTGAACACGTCGGGGTAGCGCAGCATTAGGGCGGTGGTCATGTGTCCGCCGAAGCTCCAGCCGTGCACGCCGATGCGCGAGCCGTCCACGTAGGGAAGCGACTTGAGGTATTCCACGCCCTTCACCTGGTCTTTGCCCTCCTCTATGCCGAGATGGCGGAAGGTGCAGTTCTCAAACTCCAGTCCGCGGTTGGCGCTGCCTCGGTTGTCGAGCGTAAAGAGTATGTAGCCGCGGTTGGCCATGTAGAGGTCCCAGCCACGGGCGGCGTACATGTAGTTGGCGGTAATCATTTGGGCATGAGGCCCGCCGTAGACGTAGATGATGACGGGGTACTTCTTCGCGGGGTCGAAGCCGGCGGGTTTCAGCATGCGCCAGTACAGGTCGGTCTGGCCGTCGGCGGCCTTCAGCGTGCCGGTTTCCACGGTAGGCATCACCAGTCCCTCGAAGGGGTCGGGGGCAATGAGCAGGTGGGCTGTGGTGCGTCCGTTGGCCGTGGCACGCAGGTCGATGCAGCGCGGCACGGTGGGAGAAGACCAGTTGTCGATGAGGTAAGTGCCCGAGGCCGATAGCTGTGCCTGGTGCACGCCTTGTCCGTTGTCCAGCGGGGTGAGCTTGCCGTCCTTCACCCGCACTTTGTAGACGTTACTTTGCAGAGGCGACTCTTTGGTGGCGGCTATGAGCACTTCTTTCTTCTTGGCGTTGAAGCCCAGGATGTCCTGCACCAGCCACGGGCCTTGGGTGAGGGGCGTGCAGGCATAGTGCGTCAGGTAGCTTCCTTCGCCCGTTTCGGGGCGTGCGCTTTGGGGAGTGTCCAGCTTCTTGCCCAGGTCGAACAGATAGAGATGGTTGTATCCGTCGCGCTGGCTTTGGTAGATAAACTTCGTGTCGTCCCACGGCAGGAACCGGATGGGCTGCTGCGGCTCCACGTACTTGGGGTGTTCTTCTTCGTAGAGCACCTGCATCAGTTCGCCCGTCTCCGCGCTGTATTGGCAGAGCTTGCTGTGGTTCTGGTCGCGGTTCAGCTCGATGAGGAAGAGGCTCCGTTCGTCCGGCGCCCAGCTGATGTTGGTGAAGTAGCGGTCGGTGGGGTCGCCGGTGTTGAGGTAAAGGGTCTTTTCCGTTGCGGGGTTATAGATGCCTACCTGCACTTTATGGCTGGTCATGCCGGCCATGGGGTAGCGGATGGCGTCCACCGTGCCGATGCGCTGGGTGATGTCTACCAGCGGATACTCGGTCACCATCGATTCGTCCATGCGGTAGAAGGCCAGGAGATTTCCCGCCGGACTCCAGAACGTGCCTTTCGTAATGCCGAACTCGTTGCGGTGCACCGATTGCCCGCAAAGGATGCCTTCGGGCTCGCGGGTCACTGGGCGGTTATCCACGTAGAGGTTGTTGCCCACGGTGTAAGCTATGTGCCCGCCCTCCGGGGTGAAGTCGATGTTGGTGCCGCCTGCTTTCCCTGCCTGCGGATAACCGATGACGAACTCGTTCTTCTCGAAGTCGTAGACAATGTATCGCTTCGCCCCTTTGATAAGCATGTGGGGCTTGTCCGGCCATGGGAACTCGACGTTGTAGAAATGCTGGATTTCGCTTTTCCCCTCTTGCTCCTGCCCGTCGGTGGGTGTGATGAGCGAGCGCAGCACTTCGTTTACCTTGGCACGGGTGGCAAGCAAGGTTTCCCGCCCGTTCTTGGGGTCGATGGCAAAGAGGGAATCAATCTCCGGCTTGATGCACACGTCACCCCACCACTGCACGCCGTAAAGGCTCTGGGTGTAGCGGTAGGTCTCTCCGCCGGGGATGAGGTCTTCCAGCGTGGGCATCTTCAGGGGCTGTTGGGTTGCGGGGGCTTGTGCCATGGTGTCTGCAGAATATAGGGCGGCTGCCAGGAAGGTGGCCAGCAGGCCGCAGGTCAAATGTTTCATCGTCGTGTATGTGTTGTTGTTTATTCTTCGTTTTTTTCTTCCCGTTCCCGTGCTTCACGGCGTTTCCGTTCCGGGTAAGACTCTTCACGGCGGCGGTTGCTTGCGTAGCGGGGACGTTCATCCTTATAGCGGGGGCGGAACTCTCCGGAGTCGGTACGGCGGTCGCGGAAAGGCCTGCTGTCTTCTCGGGATTCCCTGTTCGGGCGGTGGTCGTCATCTTTCCACGGGCGTCGTTCTTCGCGGCGTGCGGGCTTCCATTCGCGCTTGTCGAGTGCTTCGCCGTCTTCGCGAAACTCCTTGTATTTCCCCTTGAACAGTTCGTACTCGCGGAACTCACACTCCAGTGCGCCGTTGTACAGGGGGATGCGCTGGCTGGCTTTCAAACCTATCTGGTCGAAGCATTCGTCGCGGTAAGAGAGTATCCAGGCGGTGTTGCCCGTAAAGGCATGTTTCAGCCGCTCGCCTATCATGGCGTACAGGCCCAGCAGGTCGTCGGTGGAGATGCGTTCGCCGTAGGGAGGGTTGGTGATGATGATGGACTTCTGCTTGGGCTGCTCGAACTGCTGGAAAGGCTGCAGCTTCAGCACCACGTCTTTGGTGACGCCGGCTGCCTTGACGTTGCGTGTGGCGATGGCGTTGGCCCGCGGGCTGTTGTCGTAGCCGTATATCTTGTGGGTGAACTCCCGTTCTTGGCTGTCGTCGTTGTAGATGGTTTCGAGGAGGTCGGCGTCGAAGTCGTTCCACTTCTCGAAGGCATAGCCTTGGCGAAAGACGCCCGGGGCGATGTTTCTTGCTATGAGCGCCGCCTCGATGGGGATGGTGCCCGAGCCGCACATGGGGTCTATCAGGTCGCACTCGCCATGCCAGCCCGTCAGCAGAATCATGCCGGCGGCCAGGACTTCGTTGAGTGGTGCTTCCAGCGTCTCCTGGCGGTAGCCCCGGCGGTGCAGGGATTCGCCGCTACTGTCGAGCGACAGGGTGCAGTCGGTCTGCGCGATGTGTATGTTGAGCAGCACGTCGGGGTTGTTGATGCGCACGCTGGGGCGCTTGCCGGTCTTTTCGCGGAAGTAGTCGGCTATGGCGTCTTTCACGCGGTAGGACACGAACTTGCTGTGGCGGAATTCTTCGCTGAACACTACGGCGTCCACGGCAAACGACTTGTTGTTGTCCAGGTATTCTTCCCACGGCAGGGCCTTTACGGCCTCATAGACCTCGTCGGCATTTTGGGCCGTGAAGTGCTTGATGGGTTTCAACACTCGGATGGCCGTGCGCAGGCTGAAGTTGGCCCGGTACAGCATCTCCTTGTCGCCGGTGAACGACACCATGCGCCGTCCTATCTGGATGTCGTTGGCTCCCAATGCGGTAAGCTCTTGTGCCAGTACCCCTTCCAGCCCCTGGAAGGTCTTGGCAATCATTTCAAAAGAGGGTTGTTCGCTCATGTATAAGTACTACTGACTGTATTTGGAAAATAGAGTTTATTGTGTTGTTATCAGACTCATTGCGCGGGTGCTTCCTTGCGGCTGCCCTGCACTATCCTTGCGCCGGGAGGCACGTCTTTCGTCACCCAGATGTTGCCGCCCACCACGGCGCCGCGCCCCACGGTGATGCGCCCCAGGATGGTGGCGTTGCTGTACACTATGACGTCGTCTTCCAGGATGGGGTGGCGCGGGATGCCTTTGATGGGCTTGCCCTCAGCATCGAGCGGAAAGCTTTTGGCGCCGAGGGTGACGCCTTGGTACAGCTTCACGTTGTTGCCTATGATGCACGTCTCGCCTATCACCACGCCCGTGCCGTGGTCGATGGTGAAGTAGCTGCCTATCCTTGCGCCGGGGTGTATGTCGATGCCCGTCTCGCTGTGGGCCATCTCGGTGATGATGCGCGGTATGAGGGGCACGCCCAGCCGCAGCAGCTCGTGGGCGATGCGGTAGTTGCTGATGGCGCGTATGGCGGGGTAGCAGCAGATGACTTCGCCGAAGCTCTTGGCAGCCGGGTCGCCGTTGTAGGCGGCCTCCACGTCGGTGGCCAGCGTGCGCCTCATGCCGGGCAGGCTGCCGATGAAGCGTGCCGACAGCAGGGCGGCTTCTTCGCGCAGGTGGCCGTCGCACAGGCAGTCGTCGCTGAAGCACAGTCCGGCCAGAATCTGCTGGGCAAGCAGGTCGTACAGTTGCTCCACGTTGACGCCCGTGTGGTACTTCACCGTGTGGCTGTTTACCGTAGAGTTTCCGAAATAACCGGGGAATATGATGGCGCGCGCCAGCTCGACAATGCTGCGCAGCGCCTTGGCCGAAGGCAACGGGTTGCCGTCCGTGTGCTGGTGGAACAGTCCTTTGTAAGACTCGCTTTCCGAAAGCTCGTCGACCGCCTGTGTCAGGATGTGGGTAAAGTTGAGTGGACTCATTCGCGATATCCTTGTGTTACAGTTTGCAAAGGTAACAAGTATTTGGCAGAAAACCTACAACTTGCCCGTTTATCCGCAGGAATTTCGAGGGGGAGTGAGGGGGAAGCCGCCGCTCGGCTGATAGTGACGGAGCGCTATCTTCTTAGCGATGGGTCACTAACGTCTTAGCGATGGGTCGCTAACGTCTTGGCGATGGGACGCTATCAGGCTGGCGACGGAGTGCTGTCGGGGCTCCTTTCCAGCACCTTCGTGCGGCACTGAGGGGCGACGGCGGCGGGCGCTGTATACAGATTGACGCGGACTTGCGCCTGCACGTCTTGCTCTGTGCAGGCACAAATCCGCGTCAAAAGGCGTCAGTGGGGCGGGCGTTCCCGCAAGCCGTCAAATCACGTCGAAGCGGATGCGCCAGATGTTGAAGTAATCGTCTTTGTTGGCGCGGGTGGAGAGGAAGTAGATGTACTTGCCGTCGTTCGACCACACCGGGCAGCAGTCTTCTGCCGGGTGGTAGGTCAGTTGCACGAATCCCGTGCCGTCCACCCTCACAGCGAAGATGTCCAGATTGCTCTTCTTGGTGATAGACGATTTGCTGTTGCCCTGGCACAGTATCCATTGCCCGTCGGGCGACAGTACGGGGTTGGTGAAGCCGCGGTTCTTGTCCGACAGGATAAGCGTCTCCTTTCCTTCCACGTAGTTCACCATCCAGATTTCACTGAGTCCGGCCGTAGAGTTGCGCACGCAGATGAAGCAGTCCGTGCGGTCGCCCACCAGCGTGGGGTTGTAGCCGCGTGCGCACGAGGTCAGCGCGCCGTTCTCCAGGTCGAGCGACCAGATAAAGGGTCCCGACTTGTCGATGCGGGTAAAGAACAGCAGCTTGCCGTCGGTCGTCACCACGGGGTTTTTGTCGATGCTGTTGTTGGTGAGCTGCCGCATGATGCTGCCGGCATGGGCGTTGGTCGAGCATATTTGTACCTTCTCAATGTCCGAGCGGTCTGAGAAGTACAGGTATCCGTTGTTTCCCCACGAAAAGTCGCTGATGTCTCTGAAGGTGCGTTGTGTGGAGGTGCCCTGTGTATTGCTGCTGCGTATCATTACGTTCCACTGTTTGTTGATGTTGCTCACGTATCCCAGTTCCGTACCGTCGGGCGAGATGGCGAGCAGGCGGTCCGTGCCCCAATACGTCTTGCTGTTTTTGCAGCCGCCGATGGTGGTGTAGGCAAAGTTTCCCTTCCCTATGAGGGTGGTTCTGATGTTGCCAATCACGGAATTGGACGATTCATCGGTGATTTTCATTACATTCAAGCCGCTTTCTTCGGGTGCAAACATGTCGAGGTATTTGCTGGAACCACATGCGGAAAGAGAAGCCACGCAGAGCATCATGATTCCGTTTCTAAGAAGATTCTTTTTCATAAGATGTATAATTAAAATGTAGTAATCCTGTTTGTGCACGTTTTAAGAATCAAGAGTTTGGTGTGCCTGTTGTGCGGACAAAGATAAGTATTGTTGCCGTACAGGCAAAATGTAGTGTGCTTTTTCTTCCTCTGGCGGGAGCGTCATTCCACCAGTGTGAAGTCCAGCTGCTTCTTCTCCAGGTTGGCCCGCGCCACTTGTATGGTGATGGCGTCGCCCAAGCTGTACACGCGCTTCTTGCGCCGTCCGCGCAGGCAGTAGTTTTTCTCGTCGAACTCGTAGTAGTCGTCGTCCAGGTCGCGGATGGGTATCATGCCTTCGCACTTGTTCTCATTCAGCTCCACGTACAGGCCCCATTCCGTGACGCCGCTGATGACGCCGTCGTACGTCTGCCCCACGTGCTCCTGCATGAACTCTACCTGCTTGTACTTCACCGATGCCCGCTCGGCGTTGGCGGCCAGTTGCTCCATGGCACTGCTGTGCTCGCACAGGGCCTCATACTTGTTTTCGCTTACGGTGCGCTTGTGTTCGTCGAGGTAGCGGGTAAGCAGGCGGTGCACCATCATGTCCGGGTAGCGGCGGATGGGCGAAGTGAAGTGCGTGTAGTAGTCGAAGGCCAGTCCGTAGTGCCCGATGTTGTGCGTGGAGTAGCGTGCCTTCTGCATGGCGCGGATGGATACGGTCTCGATGAGGTTTTCTTCCTTTTTGCCCTGTATGTCGTCCAGCAGGTGGTTGATGGACTTAGACACATCGGCCTTCGTGCCCGACGTGCGCAGCTTGTAGCCGAAGCGGGCGATGAATTGTGCCAGGTTGTCCAGCTTTTCAGGGTCGGGCAAGTCGTGAATGCGGTAGGGAAATACCTTGGCTTTCTTGCCTTCGGGCACTTTGCCTATTTTCTCGGCCACGGTGCGGTTGGCCAGCAGCATGAACTCTTCCACCAGCTTGTTGGCATCCTTGGCCACCTTGAAGTACACGCTGACGGGCTTCCCCTTGTCGTCCAGCTCGAACTTCACCTCGTAGCGGTCGAAGTTGATGGCTCCCGCCTGGAAGCGCTTTTCGCGCAGGGTCTTTGCCAGCTTGTCCAGTTGCAGCAGTTCTTCCTTGAAGTCGCCCTGTCCGGTTTCGATGACTTGCTGTGCCTCCTCGTAGGTAAAGCGGCGGTCGCTCTTGATGATGGCATGCACCACGCGCGAGTCTTTCACCACAGCCTGGTCGTCCATGCGGAAGATGACACTGTAGGCCAGCTTTTCCTCGTCGGGGCGCAGGGAGCAGAGGAAGTTGCAGAGGCGTTCGGGCAGCATGGGGATGGTGCGGTCTACCAGGTAGACGGAGGTGGCCCGCTTCTCGGCTTCCTTGTCGATGACGCTGCCCTCCTTTACGTAGTAGGTCACGTCGGCAATGTGCACGCCTACTTCCCACAGCCCGTCGGACAGGCGGCGGATGGAGATGGCGTCGTCAAAGTCTTTGGCATCTTTGGGGTCGATGGTAAAGGTGGTGACTTGGCGGAAATCTTCGCGTCGTGCCACTTCTTCGGCGGGTATTTCTGCGGGAATGTGGTCGGCGGCTTCCTCTACGTTTTTCGGGTAAGTGTAAGGCAGCCCGAATTCAGCCAATATGGCGTGCATCTCGGTGTTGTTCTCGCCCGCGCGGCCCAGTATGTCCACCACCTGCCCGATGGGGTTCTTGGCCTTGTCGGGCCACTCCACCACTTTCACGATGGCTTTGTCGCCTGTGCGTCCGCCCTTCAGCTTGTCTTTGGGGATGAAAATGTCATTGGCCAGCGTGCGGTTTTCCGTCACCAGGAAGGCGTAGCCTTTGGTGACCTCCAGCGTGCCCACGAAGGTGTCGTTGGCTCGTTGCAGTATTTCTATCACCTCGCCTTCGGCGGTGCGCCCGTGGCGTTTGGCGTAGAAGGCAATCTTCACCCGGTCGCCCGCCATGGCATGCGCCGAGTTGCGTTCGGCAATGAAAATGGGGTCTCCGCCTCCGTCGGGGATAAACGAATTCTTGCCGTTGCTTTTGCGCTGGAAAGTGCCCGTCATCTCCACGCCGTGGTTGTTGAGGCGGTATTTATGCTTGTCGGTCTCGCAGATGTAGTCATCCTCCTTCAGGTCGTCCAGCACATCCATGCACAGCATCTTTTCCGGATGGGTGGTCAGCTTCAACCGCTCGAATATATACTTCAGCGGCAAGGTTTCGTTTTGGTTCACATGGAAGAAGTCGAGCAGTGTCTTTACGAGTTCTTTCTTCTTCATGCGCTTCCCTGCTTTCTTCTCCCTTTTTTCTTTTTTCTTTGCCATAAGTCTTTCGGTTAATCAGTAGTGCAAAGTAAATAAAATATTGCGTTCGATGGTGCGGTTTCGGGGAAGAAATGTGGTATGCAGGCATGATTATTTGTGGTTGGTGCCTGCTGCAGCCGCATAAGTTAGTGTTGGCGCTATATCTTCCTCGTACCCGGCCCATGTTTGCTCCGCTCCGGGTACGTCTCGGGACAGACGCTGCATGGATACGGGGAGTGTGGCGGTTTGTGCGGATTTTTGTCCTCTATGTCCGGAGATGGGTGTCGGCGTGCACTTTATGCCTGCCGGACGGTGCCGATTCCGGGTAATGTGCTATCTTTGCAGCGTTTTATCTTTATGGACGGTATAAGTATATGGCATCTACCGATAGTTTTCAGGCTTCTGCCACGCGCGAGAGGGACATCTACCGTGTGACAATTGTGGGCAGCGTGGTGAACCTGCTGCTCCTGGCATTCAAGTTCTTTGCGGGCATTGCGGGGCACAGTGCCGCCATGCTGGCGGACGCGGTGCACTCGTTGTCGGACTTCGTGACGGACATCATCGTGCTGGTATTTGTCAAGCTGTCGTCGAAGCCGGAGGATGCCGACCACGACTACGGGCACGGCAAGTACGAGACGCTGGCCACGGCCATCATAGGCATCTGCCTCTGCCTGGTGGGGCTGGGTATTTTGTGGAACGGGGCGCAGTCCATCTGGCACGTGGTGCAGGGGGGCACGTTGCCCGAACCGGGCATGCTGGCGCTGGTGGCTGCCGTGGTTTCGGTGGTGTCGAAGGAGGCGCTTTACCAATATACGGCCTACAAGGGGCGGAAGCTCGACTCGCAGGCGGTGGTGGCCAATGCATGGCATCACCGCAGCGATGCGTTTTCGTCCATTGGCACCATGGTGGGCATTGGCGGAGCCATTATGCTGGGCGATGCCTGGCGTGTGCTCGACCCTGTGGCTGCCGTGGTGGTGAGCGTGTTTATCATCAAGGTGGCTTTCAAGTTGCTGGTGCCTTCCATGAACGAGTTGCTGGAGAAATCGTTGCCTGCCGAGGTGGAGGAAAGAATCTGCGGCATTGTCCTGTCTTTCCCCGGCGTGACGTCGCCCCATCACTTGCGCACGCGGCGCATCGGCACGCACTACAGCATCGACTTGCATGTGCGTATGGACGGGGGCATCACGCTGGAGGAGGCGCACCGCACGGCTACGGCCATTGAGCACAAGCTGCGCGAGGCATTCGGGCAGGGCACGTACATCAGCATTCATGTGGAACCGGTGAAATGATTGTTTATGAAAAGTATTCTGATAACGGGCGCCAGCGGTTTTGTGGGCAGCTTTCTGGTAGAAGAGGCTTTGCGGCAGGGATTTGACACGTGGGCCGGAGTGCGCGCCACGAGCAGCCGCAAGTATTTGCAGTTGCCGGGCACGCAGTTTCTGGAGTTGGACTTCAGCAGCGCGGACACGCTGTGCCGTCAGCTGGAGGAGCATAGGCGGGTGCATGGGGCATTCGACTACGTCGTGCATTGCGCGGGGGTGACGAAGTGCATCGACCCGGCGGAGTTCGACCGGGTGAACCGCGGGCAGACGGCGCTTTTTGCCGACACGTTGCGCCGGTTGGGCATGGTGCCCCGACGCTTTATATTTATCAGCACGCTCAGTGTGTTCGGTGCCATTCATGAGCAGGACTTCCAGCCTATCCGGGAGACGGACACGCCGCAACCCAATACGGCTTATGGCCGGAGCAAACTGGAGGCCGAGCGGTATCTGCAGGGGTTGGCTGGCTTTCCGTGGGTGTTTCTGCGCCCCACGGGGGTGTATGGCCCTCGCGAGCGCGACTACTTCCTGATGGTGCAGAGCATAGCCCGCCATGTGGACGTGGCCGCCGGGTGGAGCCGCCAGGACCTGACGTTTGTGTATGTGAAGGATGTGGTGCAGGCGGTGTTCCGCGCCATTGAGCGCGACGTGGTGCACCGGGCGTACTTCTTGAGCGACGG
>CALUIF010000047.1 GCA_944320635.1 uncultured Bacteroides sp.
AATAGGCGAGAAGTGGCTGCCTGCCGTGGGATTCCTGCAAATCATCTGTTTCAGTGGGATGTTGTATCCCCTGCACGCCATCAATTTGAACATCCTGCAAGTGAAAGGTCGTTCCGACTTGTTCCTCAAATTGGAAATCGTCAAGAAAATCATTGCTGTCGGCCCGCTCATACTGGGTGTGCTGTTCAGCATCGAATATATGTTGTGGGGCAGCGTCTGCACCTCCTTCATCGCTTATTTCCTGAACAGTTATTATTCGGCCAATCTGATTAACTATCCCACCAAGGAACAAATCAAAGATATACTTCCGACTTTCATAGTCTCATTCCTGACGGCTGCCGCCATGTGGAGCCTGACCCTGTTGTCCCTCTCCAATTGGTTGCTTTTGCCATTGCAATGCCTGCTGGGCATCCTTCTGGCCATCCTTGTCTACGAACACTTGCACCTGCCCGAATATGTGGAGGTGAAGCAATTGGCCCTCTCGCTTCTCCGAAGAAAGAAATTCTAATCACTGGTACCCGTATGGTCCCGATTGGGCGGATTGATTCAGAGCCTTGTCCAAGGAAAATCTGTGGTTATCCGCCCAATCCGCGTCATCCGCGTGCCCCCAATCACATACATTTATGGAAAAGAAAACAATCACGGTGACTTCACCGCTGCTTCCCTCTTTGGAAGAACTTATGCCTTATTTGCAAGACATTTGGAATCGTAAATGGTTGACCAACAACGGACATTATCACCAGGAACTGGAGAAGGCCTTGTGCGAGTACTTAAAAGTACCCTACATCAGCTTGTTCACCAACGGCACGCTTCCCTTGATGTGTGCCCTGCAAGCCCTGCGCATCACGGGCGAGGTCATCACCACGCCCTACAGCTTCGTGGCCACCACCCATGCCCTATGGTGGAACGGCATCAAGCCGGTGTTCGTGGACATTGACCCGGAAACCTGCAACATTGACCCGGACAAGATAGAGGCCGCCATCACCCCCAAAACCACAGCGATTATGCCCGTGCACGTCTATGGCAAGCCCTGCGACACGGAACGTATCCAGGAGATAGCCGACAAGTACGGACTGAAAGTCATCTACGATGCCGCCCATGCCTTCGGCGTGGAGGTAAACGGACAATCCATCCTGAATGCAGGTGATATGTCCACGCTGAGTTTCCACGCCACGAAGGTGTACAACACGGTGGAAGGCGGTGCTTTGGTTTGCCACGACGAAAAGACAAAGAAACGCATCGACTACTTGAAGAACTTCGGCTTTGCGGACGAAACGACCGTCATTGCCCCTGGCATCAACGGCAAGATGGATGAGGTGCGCAGTGCATACGGCCTATTGAACCTGAGGCAGGTGGATGCCGCCATCGAGGCGCGACATCAAGTGGCCATCAAGTATCGCGAGGCTTTGCGCGGCGTGAAGGGCATCCGTGTGATGGAGGATATGCCGGGCGTGCGCCACAATTATTCCTACTTCCCGATATTCATTGATGCGGAAGCATACGGCATGACGCGCGATGAGCTTTACTTCAAGATGAAGGAGAACAACGTGTTGGGACGTCGGTACTTCTATCCGTTGATTAGTGAGTTTTCTACTTATAGGGGATTGGAATCGGCACGTCCGGAGAACCTGCCGGTGGCACATCGGATTGCAGACAGTGTGATTTGCCTGCCGATGTACCACAGCCTGACGGAAGAAGACACGGATAGGGTAATCGAACAAATCGTGAAAGGATGAGACAGAAGAAACTAATGTTGTTGGGAGGCCTGCGCTACCTCCTGCCCGTCATAGAGGCGGCCCACAAGCTGGGCATTTATGTCATTACTTGTGATTATCTGCCGGACAACATCGCGCACAAGTATTCGGACGAGTACCGCAACGTGAGCATCGTGGACAAGGAAGCCGTGCTGGCCGTTGCCCGCGAGTTGCAGATAGACGGCATCATGTCCTTTGCCGTAGACCCCGGCGTGGTGACTGCCGCCTACGTACAGGAACAGATGTGACTGCCCGGCAATCCCTATGAGTCAGTCTGCATTCTGCAGAACAAGGACCGTTTCCGCAATTTCCTGACCAAGAACGGCTTCAACGTGCCGAAGGCCAAGGGCTTTTCATCCGTGGAGGAGGCAATGGCTGAGACATATTGGTATCCCTGGCCGGTCATCGTCAAGCCGACGGATTCCGCCGGTAGCAAGGGCGTGACACGTGTTGACCGGCAGGAAGACTTGGAGGCCGCCTTGAAAGTCGCCCTCGAGCATTCCCTGTCCGGACGTGTCATCGTGGAGGAGTTCATCGAGAAGCAGGGCTGCTCTTCGGATTCCGATTGCTTCTCCGTGGACGGACAGTTGAAGTTCGTTTCCTTCTCCGCCCAACGCTTCGACGAGGACGCGCCCAATCCTTATACGCCTTCCGCTTATAGTTGGCCCTCCACCTTCACGAAGGAACAGGAAGCAGAACTGACATCCGAAATTCAGCGTCTCCTGACCTTGTTGGGTATGCGTACTTCCATCTACAACATCGAGACGAGAGTCGGTGTCAACGGCAAGCCTTACATCATGGAGGTTTCCCCACGTGGCGGCGGCAACCGCTTGGCCGAGATGGTACGGTTTGCTACCGGTGTTGATTTGATAACGAATGCGGTGCGGGCTGCTGTCGGTGAGGAGGTCATAGGCGTGGAACAGAAGCCGTATGATGGGAACTGGGCGGAAGTGGTACTGCATGCAGGGAAGGACGGACGGTTTGAATGCATTGACGTGGATGAAGATCTTGGAAGATATGTGAAAGAACTGGATTTGTGGGTGAGACCTAATGATAAGGTTTCTTCCTTCCATGGAGCCAATGATGCCATTGGAACCTTAGTCTTGTCATTTCCAACCATGTCAGAATTGGACAAGAAATTGAAATCTTTGAAGAATTCAGTGAAAATCAGTGTGAAACCATGAACTTGTTAGGAAAGAAACTATTGATATTGGGCGGCAAGCCCATAGGTTCCGTAGAATTGGCTTGCAGGGCAAAGGAGTTGGGACTATATGTGATAGTGACGGATTACTTGCCGGCGGAGCATTCTCCTGCAAAGCGGTTCGCAGATGAAGTGTGGGATATCAGTACGGCCGAGGTAGACGCCTTGGCAGACAAATGCAGGAAGTGCAAGGTTGATGGCATATTGACTGCCGTCCACGAATTCAACATCAATAGAATGTTGGAATTATGCACCCTATTGCAAAAGCCTTGTTATTGCACTCCTGCAACATGGATTTACTGCGACAATAAGGTCGAGTTCAAAAGACTCTGCGCGGAAAATGGAATTCCCGTGGCACGGAAATATGATGTGAACATATTGGATTCTCATGTTCTAGAAGCCATGCCTTATCCTGTGGTGGTAAAGCCGGTTGACGGGAGCGGAAGCAGAGGATTCAAGATTTGTCGTGATGCTGATGAACTGAGGAGCGGATACGAGAACGCTATGGACTATTCTCCCGGAAAGAAAGTGCTGGTCGAAGATTACATCCCCTACGACTCCGTCATCATTCATTATACGATGAATAATGGCAAATGTCATTTTTCGGGTATGGCTGATAAGTATTCAGCAAAATTCGCATCTACCGGAGCCTCGGTCATGGGCATCCAGATATTTCCTGCTCGTGGAATGGAAATCTATTTGAAAGAGTTGAATCCGAAAGTCTGTCGAATGTTTGAAGGGGCCGGCTTTACGGACGGGCCGATTTGGATAGAGGCCTTTTTCGACGGCAAGAGTCATTTTGTTTTCAATGAAATGGGATATCGCTTTGGGGGATCCTTGACTTATTATCCTGTGCGATATTTCTATGGAATGGATCAACTGGATTTGTTGATTTATTTGGCTTTCGGCATGACCGCCCCCAAGGTTCTTTCTTGGCAAGAAAACGAGAGGAAATCGAATTGTCATTATTGTATTCTTCCTGTCCATGTCAAGGCAGGCAAGATAGCAAGAGTCATTGGACAAGATGAAGTCCGGCGTCGGTCGGATGTCTATGCCTATGTTCCGGTACATTTCGAGGAAGATGAGATAAAGGATTGGGGCTCTGCCCAGCAAGTATTTTGCTATTTGCATATCCTGTTCGATTCTCCCGCCAATCTGATTCAGTCGATACAGGAAATTCTAGGCTCGTTGAAGGCCTTGAATATTGATGGAGACAACTTGTTATATACTTTGTACGATGTAAATAAAATTAAAACCATATGTTAGTTTTATCTCATAAAGACTTGCTGAAGGCGGGTTGTTTCAACATACCAATGGCCTTGTCGGTCGTGGAAGCTACTTTCGGGAAATATGCGAAGGGTGAAGTGCTTTTTCCAGACAAGGTGTCACAAATATTCCGTCAAGAGACTCAGGAGCGGATAAACTGCCTTCCCGCCACTATCCTGACCGAAAAGGTCTGTGGAATGAAATGGGTGGCCGTGTTTCCACCTAACCCAACAAGACATCATTTGCCGAACTTGAATGCCACGATTCTGCTGTCTGAAATAGAGACAGGTTTTCCAATAGCAGTCATGGATGGTACGTTGTGTTCGGATCTCCGAACGGCCTCGATCAGTGCGGTCGCAGCCAAGTATTTGGCGCGGAAGGATTCCGAGGTGATAGGATTCCTTGGCGCAGGAGAGCAGGCCAAGATGCACCTGTTGACGATGAGACACGTCTTGCCGTCCTTGAAGGTTTGCAAGGTTGCCTCCCGTAGAAAAGAGTCTGAAGAGCGTTTCATCCGGCAAATGGCTGACATATTGCCGGACATGCAGTTCGTACCCTGTGATTCGGAGTATGAGAAGGCGGCTTCCGGCTCGGATGTCGTCATAACGGCCATCAGTGCCCAATTGCCTTTGCTTCAGGCCGAATGGCTGGGGGAAGGAGTCTTTTACTGCCATGTCGGTGGTTGGGAAGATGATTACGCCGTGCCGTTGTCGGTTGACAAGATCGTTACCGATGACTGGCATTCCGTAAAGCATAGGACTCAGACCATCAGCCGTTTGTATCAGATGGGCAAGCTTAAGGACGAGGACATATATGGCGACTTATATGAGATTGTCGTGGGAACCAAGAAAGGACGGACTTCTGAAAAGGAGAAAATTTACTTCAACGGGGTAGGACTTTCTTATATGGACATAGCTTTGGCTTATGAGTTCTACAAAAAGGCAGAAGGGAGAGAATGCATCTCGTTGGAAACTTTGAAGGAGAGTGTCTTTGATGATGCAAAGCGGTATATCGTATTATAGAATACGAATTATTATATGATTCGAAGAATGTAATCGTACATTTTGATAAATTTTATAGAATATAATATATCTCGTTGTTTGTCATCTTGGATATTTACTATCTCGTGAAAGATTATGGATCTGATATTGATTTCAAATAAACAACTATAAAACAATATAGCCTAAAGCAAATTATAGAATATTTATTAACACAAATTACATCTCAAATTAGCTGCTGTTTATGAATTCAACAAACCTATACATAATCCTTACAGATTCGATAGTTAAAGTTGGAGGCGCAGAGATTTATGTAAGGAATAAGTGCAATTACTTGAAAGGCAAAAATTGGAATGTCCTTATCTTTTCAATGTATGAAGGAGAGATTAGAATTGAAGATTTGAAAGAATATAAGCCTTATATTCGAAAAGAGTTTCAAATTTTCCCTTTCGCATATAGCTTCAAACATAGAAAACAGTTAATTGATAATGTTATAACATTATCTAGTGCTTATAATCCACATAAAATAGTATTAGAAAGTAATAGCTTGCGATTATCATTATGGGGAGAACTTATTGCACAGCAATTACATGCTAAGCATCTACTTTTTACCTTAGAGGAAAAACCTCTAATAAAGGGGAAAGGAATGCTAGATTTCTTGCAATTCAAATATAGGCGTAGAGAATTGGTAGGAATTGCAAAAGAATCTTTGCAATTCTTATTTGCTCCTTATTATAAGATATCAGCAAATGAATCATATTTTCTTCCTGCTTATTGTACCAATCCAATAGAAGATATTGAATGTTTATGGTTGAAAAAAATACCTAAAGCAGATTTTTGCTTAGCTAGCTTTGGACGATTGGAAAAACCTTATTTACAGACTGTCTTGGCAGATATGAGAGAATTTGTTTTATTGCATACTGATTTGACTTTCAATTTGATTTTCATAGGTGGAGAACTGTCTGGTTGTTCGGTTCAAAATCAAATTAAAAGAATGTTTTCCAAATGCTCCAATGTACATGTACTTGTTACTGGATTTATATTTCCTGTACCATTGTCGCTCATACGAAAGGTTAATGTTTTTCTGTCTTCTGCAGGGAGTGCCAGTGCTACCAATCAGTTAGGTATTCCTACTATATCTTACGATACTATAGATAAGCAACCTATAGGTATTATGGGTAAAACTACAAAACATTCTCTATTTCGTGACAATGAACCCAAAGTAAAAGGATGTGATTTATTGCGAGAAATCTTAATAGAAAACAAATATGACTTTACCCCGATTCCATTTGTGAAAAGTACACCAGATTTTTCTTCGCATTTGGATTTTTTAAATAAGAGTAAAAATGAGCAAGAGTATTTTAACTTCTCCAGCTACAAAACAGGCAAAGTAGAAAATATAAAGATTTATTTATATAGGTTTGGTGGATATTATTGTTATAAGACTGTAGAAAAATGCTATTTATATTGTATGAGAAAACAAAAAAATAAAACATAAATGTATTTAGTCTATTTGTTTCTTCTTGTATCAGGTTTTATATGGTTGCGCCTAAAATTCACACTAAAATCTGAACATATCCTTATATTATTTTGGTTTGTCATATTCGTGTATTTAGGCACTTATGCCTATTTTACTGATGACTATGAGTCGTATGCTGAAGTTGTCAATGCTGCTTACATCAATCCTTTAGCTAATTTTTCTATCGAGCCCTTTTGGATTTGGTTAGCTGATTACACAAAAGGTAACATTGATTCATATCGTTTTATCGTCTTCTTTTTGATTGCGATTATATTGTTTTTTATACACAAAGCTGCTTGCGTAAAGTTGAAATATCTCATTATATATTATACTTTCTTTTGCTTATTAGCACAAATTACAGGTATCAGGCAAGCACTAAATATGATGCTTTGTTTATATGGTACGCTATTATGCTACAATAAACACAGAATAATAGGCATTATATTCATTCTATTATCTTGTTATTTCCATAAATCAGGAATAATATTCGCACTCTTATTGCCTTTAGGCTGGTTGCCTGTTTCGAAGAAAATATTTTGGACATATTTGCTCATTTCACCTTTACTTGGTTTTGCCTTTTATGCTGTACTCAATACATCTACTACATTTCTTCCGCTACTTTTTTTGCAGAATTATGCAGAAAAAGAAGCAGAATATGGCAATAGGCATGTTGCAATGCAGTTACTAAGTAATATTTCAGGTATATGCAATTTTTCTCTTGTTGTTCTGACAATATTATATTTCCATAATACTTCTGATCGACTTGTCAAATTGCTTACAAGATATTTGTTCGGCCTATCCTTGATGTATGTCTTTTTTTTCTTATTGCCAATGGAAACCAATGTCATTTATAAAAGATTGTTATGGTTTGGACTTTTAATAATGGTTATTATATGGAGCAAATGTATACAAAGGGAACTAATGACGCGACGATATATCTATATGTTGTTGCTTTTTCTAACCAGTGCAACAATTAGTGCATTAACAATGATTGGAAATAACTATTGGCGAGTAGATATACTAACAAAATTTCCTTAATTATATACGTAATCATTCTAATTTAAATTGGATAATTGAGATGAAACGGATCTTATTGGTCTTCGGTACCCGTCCCGAAGCTATCAAGATGGCTCCCTTAGTAAAGGAGTTCCAAAAGTATCACGATCAGTTTGAAACAATTGTTTGTGTAACTGGTCAGCATCGAGAAATGCTGGATCAGGTCTTGCATATTTTCGACATAACTCCTGACTTTGATTTGAACATTATGAAGCAGGGACAGGACTTGTACGATGTTACCTCGCGTGTTTTATTGGGAATGCGGAATGTCTTGAGAGAGACACAGCCAGACATCGTACTGGTCCATGGCGACACCACTACTTCCACAGCAGCAGCCTTGGCCGCCTTCTATCAACAAATTCCAGTGGGTCATGTGGAAGCCGGTCTGCGAACACACAACATCTATAGTCCTTGGCCAGAAGAAATGAACCGACAGATAACGGG
>CALUIF010000048.1 GCA_944320635.1 uncultured Bacteroides sp.
ACAGCGAGGCACAGAAGCGCTGGCTGGAGGTCAGCTCCGTGTCCAACTTCGACACCTACCAGGCCAACCGCCTGAAGTGCCGCTACCGCACCGCCGAGAAGAAGACCGAACTGTGCCACACGCTCAACGGCTCGGCCCTCGCCCTGCCAAGGATAGTGGCCGCCCTGCTGGAAAACAACCAGACCCCGGAGGGCATCCGCATCCCCAAGGCACTGGTGCCCTACTGCGGGTTCGACGTGATTGACTGACACGTCGCCATTTATATTATTGTATCTGCAAGAAAAAAAGGCAGGGACTTGCAAAGTTCCTGCCTTTCCTTTACCTTTGCCCATATTGAACCAAGCGAAAGGAGGAACCGACTATGCAAATCACCTTATCATCCGAAGGACTGTGGAGCATGCTGCAATCACTCCCCACCGACACCAAACGCTGGCTGGGCGAAAAGCTGATTGAAGCCTCCAAGGAAGAAGAAGCCGAGGCACGCCTCGTGCCCTACACCCTGGAGGAACTGAACGCCCGCATCGACGAATTTGAAGCCGAGCTGGAAGCAGGCGAATGGCTCACAGCCGAAGAAGCCGACAAGGAAGTAAAAGAAGCATTGCCATGGCTGAAGTAGTGTGGAGCAAGAAAGCCAACCGGAAACGCATCGCCTTCCTGGCGTATGGCGAAAAAGAGTTTGGCCGGAAGGTTGCCGCCAAGATGAACGAACGGATGGAAAGCTACGTGCAGGCATTAGCCTCGAATCCTTACATAGGAGCCATGGAACCCTTGCTGCAAGGCCACAAAAAGACCTACCGTTCACTGGTCGCGCACAAATTAGTGAAACTCATCTACACGGTGGATGAGGCAGCAGGCCGCATTCACATCGCCGACCTCTGGGACACCCGCCGCGAACCCCACGCCCAGGCCGGCAAAACTGAACTGAAACCATAACCCATAAATCCATAAGCATTATGAAACAGAAAGGCATTTTTACCCCCCCCCTATTTTAACATCAATTAACCTACTATTTGCATTCATCCTCCTCTGCGCCTGCACAGAAAACGAAAGCAGCGAAGACAACGACCCCATCCCCACGCTCAAACTCGAAAAGACCTACTACGAAGTCATGTCGCGCGGACACAACATCATCCGGCTCACCAGCGGAAGCGACCGCATTACCGCTACCGTAGGCGACGAAGACGTGCTCGACGCCGATTGCTACGTGGACGAGAACCAACACTTCGCCCGCATCACTCTGCACGGCCTGCAAACGGGCAGCACCACGCTGACACTGACAGATGAAGCGACAGGAGTGGAGCAGACAGCAGAAGTGAAAGTGACAGACACCTATCTGGCCTACCACATCAACTACAGCAACCACCCGACACTACAGACGGGCACCGTTCTCTACCTGACCAACAACAAAGCGCGCGACTGCTACTTCTTCACCCTTGACCACCTGCAAGGCACGCTCCGCCCCACCCCCTTCGCACAAGGCAGCTATGAATTCTGCGTGCGGCAAGAGACGGACAAGAACGGCAACACCGCCATGAACCCCTACCTCAGCCTCACCTACCTGGCAGACGATGACGGACAACCCAACGATGACACCACCGCCCACAACTTCCGGATAGACCTTGACGGCACATCTTCCCCCACCCTCGCTGCCATCGAAGCAGCGCTCGGCGTGGATTGGCAGGCACTCATCGACCAAGCGGCGACCACGCACGGCGATGCCATAGTATCCTACTACCTGCAACTCTCCTTACCCGGCACCGACTACGTAATCGAAGGATATATCGACACGCAACAGATACCGGAAAACGTCTTGAAATAATCACAACGAAGTTCACTCACCTCCATCCCCTCCGCCCCGAAGGGAGAGGCGCATAAAACATACCGGACACAAGAACCCTTATTTAATAACAATTCCTGACAAAGCAGCAACGTGCGGCACCCATCCAGGTTAAGAGTATAAGTCAACTCAGTTAACAGTATAAGTCAACTCGGTTAAGAGTATAAGTTAACCCGGTTGAAAGTATAAGTTAACTCCGCACCCTGCCCCTCCCCCGCCGGAAGCCGTCCCAAGGCCGCCCGGGAGGGTAGAGGAAATAAAAACCGACTGTTATGGCATATTTCAAAAGAAGACAACAAAAAGTAAACGGGTTGTGGTATCCGCAATCCGCCACGATGGGCACCATCGACATGGACAAAATCATCGACCGCCTGTCCCAAATCTCCACCGTGTCGAAAAGCGACGTGCAAGCCGTGCTGGGCGACCTGGCCAAGGTGATGGCCGACTACATGTCGCTGGGCTTCACGGTGAAAATCGAGGGGCTGGGCACTTTCTACTACACCGCCGTCACCAACAAGCAGGGCGTGGCCACGAAGGAAGAAGTGAACGCCAACCAAATCACCGGCGTGCGCGTGCGCTTCCTGCCCGAAGGCGAACGCAAGAACGGCAACCGCGTGCTGACCCGCGCCCTGAGCGACGTGGACATCGAGTGGCGCGAGCTGGGCGACAACGGCCAGCCCGTGCAAGGCGGCACCGGCGGCGAGGAGGAGGACGACGACGGCAACCAGCAGCTGGGCTGACGCGCAAAGAAACACAAAAAAATCGCAAGAAAAGGAGGACGACGGGACGGGCGTTCTCCTTTTTTTCGTACTTTTGCGGGGAAACAGAGAAAAAACACCCTAAAAAACGATATGCCCTTATGAATGCAACCATCTCACTGGACGGACTGTTGTCTTTCATCCGCTCCCTCTCGCTCAGCCCCGACAACAAGGAATGGCTGGCTGAAAAGCTGATAGAAGATGCCCGGCACGAACAAGCCGCTGCCCCCTGCCAATACACCACCGAGCAACTGCCACAACGACTGGAACAATCCATGCAGAACTACCGCGAAGGGCACTATTGCACCAGCGACGAACTGCGCAAACGCCACGCTCCATGCGAATAGTATGAAAACTGGTCTACACCATAGAGGAGGACGATATTGTCATACACGCCGTATGGGATTGCCGGCAGAATCCGAATAATCTGACCTCGAAAATATGAACAACAGGTAAAAGAAAGAAGCCGCCCCCCGGCTGCACCCAAACACGTAATTCATACTAACTACATAACCTATATGAACAAGATACTAAGTAAAGAGCATTTCTCAGAGAAAGTCTTCAAGCTCGTCATCGAGGCACCGCTCATTGCCCGTTCGCGCAAGGCAGGGCACTTCGTCATCGTCCGTGTGGGTGAGAAGGGCGAGCGCATGCCCCTCACCATCGCCGAGGCCGACCCCGTGGCCGGCACCATTACCCTCGTGGTGCAGGAAGTGGGCCTCT
>CALUIF010000049.1 GCA_944320635.1 uncultured Bacteroides sp.
GTACTGCTTTCAATCTGCCGGATAGCGTCTATCACGGTCATGGCAACGCCTTTCACCACCACCGGTCCGGCGGCGTAGGTATACAAAGGCGCGAGAAGCAGAGTAATGAAAGCGGCGACTATTCGGAAGCCGGCTTTCGGGCAATGAAATAGATTCTTCATGCTTTTCTGTTTTTAAGTTAGACTTTACTTGATTAACTCAGGATTGGATTCTTTTATAATTAAACATATCACTTTATCAGGTAGCTGCCGTCGGCACAGAGGCTGTAGCTTGCGCCGAGGTTGTAGCATACCTTGCGGAGCACATCGTCCAGCGACTCGTCGACGCGGAGGCTGCCATTGAACTTTTCGTCGCGGGCCAGCTTGTCCGACAAGACGATGCGTGCGCCGTAAATGTGTCCGATGGTGGCCATGAGGTCGGCCGTGGTCATGTCCGCAAAGCGGAAACGCCCGTTTTGCCACTCCACCTGCACGGCTTCGCTCACCTCCACCCGGTTGGTGCCGGGGGTGAAGCACAAGTGCTGGTGGGGCTGCATGGGCACCGTGCGCCCGGCGGCGTGGAAGTGCACCTGTCCCCTGAAGAGGTCGACCTCGCGGGGAAGGTCGGGACGGTTGACAGCCCGGAAGGCCGTGCCCTTCACCTCGATGCAGCTGCTGTCCATCTGCACCCGGAAGGGGTGGGCGGCATCGCGGCGGGTCACGTCGAAGATGGCTTCACCCTGCAGCCACACGCGGCGGTCGGCCGTGAAAGCCTCAGCCCGATAGTCGAGCCGACTGTGGGGCCTGAGCCACACCCTTGTGCTGTCCGGCAGCAGGATGGCGCGCCCTATGGCGCCCGAAGTGGCCTGCGCCCAGCGCACTGCCGGGGATTGCTCGGCTTCACCGCCGGGGGTGAGCCATGCCACCGCCCCGATGACCAACGCCACGCAGGCGGCCACTGTGGTGACTGCCGCGAAGAGGCGGCGGCGGAGCGACCTGCCGCGTGTCCTGCCCCTGCCACCTTGCAGCTGCAGGCGGGCCTGTATGTGCTGCCAGATGCGGGTACTTATTTCTTCTTCTGCCTCGTCTTCTTCAGCACCGGCAGGCGTCTTGCCGCCTTCTTCCCATTGGGCTTTCATCCGGTGCTCCACGACAGGACGTTTGGACAGAGCCTCCATCTCATCCATGTCCGCCTCGCCTGTCAGCGTGCGTCTTATCAGTTGTCGTTGTTCGTCCATAATATATATATAAGTAAGTCTCAAGAATTAAATGAATAATATCCTGTTACTTTTTAGACGCGGATTAGGCGGATTGAGCGGATTTGTAATTTATAGGATACAGTCAGATTCAGCATTTATGCTAAAAAAATAATCCGCATCATCCGCTCAATCCGCGTCTAAAAAATCAATGACCGGCATAGTATAAACTAAATTTTACTTATGCAAAATTAAGTGACACTTTGTCGGATTCTATGTAGAGACGTGGCACGCCGCGCCTCTACATAGGGGGCTTCATGCTATAAATACACATAAGCGGAGGTGATACCCCCAGTGGCATAAACACTTTTTCCGCTTTTTTGCTTGGGCTTTCGATTTTTATAGGTAGCTTTGTATATCAAAGCCGTTCTGCGATGGGAGAGAGAGAAGCCATTATCAGACTAAGACAGGGGGAGCAGGAAGCATTTGCCTACCTCTACAAGCTGTACTGGGCAAAGGTGTACCACTTTGCCCGGCTCTACACGGCTTCGCCCCATGTGGCGGAAGAAGTGGTGCAGGAGGTGTTCATCAAGCTGTGGGAGAACCGCGAGGGGCTGGACGAGGGACAGGGGCTGGACGGCTACCTGTTCATCGCCACGCGAAACCAGATGTTCAACCTTGCACGCGACAGCTTTAACCGCGAGGCCTACCGCACCGCCGTGCTGGAGGCCATGGAGGAGTCGTACTCCATAGAGGAAGAGCTGGACACGGCCGACTTGCGCGACTACATCTCCCAGGTGGTGAGCCGGCTGCCGCCCCGCCAGCAGGAAGTGTTCTGCCTGAGCCGCGAGCAGCACCTCAACTACAACGAGATTGCCCTGCGCCTGCAAATCTCCGTAAAGACCGTGGAGCGGCACATGGGCGAGGCGCTGAAGTTCCTGCGGCGCAACCTGCGGCTGTATGCCGTGCTGCTGTTCTGGCTGTAAATGAGGGGGCGCAAAGACATGTAGCGGAGAAAGTTTTCAGCCGCAGATGACGCGGATGACACAGAACTGTTTCTTTCCTTGTGAATAAGGACGTGGGCGGCACCTTCGGTGCGTAGTAATCTGTGTCATCCGCGTCATCTGCGGCTGAAAAATGTATTAACGAACACTGCGCGGACAGCGTCCCATCACCGGCGTGTTAGCGTCCCATCACTAACGTGTTAGCGTCCCATCGCTAACACGCTGGCGACCCGTCGCTAACACGCCGGTGTTTTACTTCAATTCAAAAGGCACGGTGCCCTTGATGTCGGCAGCCGAGGCGGCGATGATGGCCTCGAACTTGCCCGGCTCGGCCACCCATGCGTGCTTCTGGTCGTCGAAGTAGCTCAGGGCGTCTTTCTCGATGGTGAAGCTTACCTGCTTGGTTTCGCCCGGGGCGAGCTTAACCTTCTGGAAGCCTTTCAGCTCCTTGACGGGACGGGGCAGGGTGGACTTCTTGTCGGCTATGTAGAGCTGAACGACTTCCTGGCCTTCGCGCGAGCCGGTGTTGGTGACGGCGACGGTGACGGTCAGCTTGCCGTCGGCGGTCATGGTCTTGGCGTCGGCGGTCGGCTTGCCATACTCAAAGGTGGTGTACGTCAGTCCGTGGCCGAAGGGGAAGAGGGGCTTCACCTTCTTCTGCTTGTCGGCCCAGCGGTAGCCCACGAAGATGCTTTCGTTGTACTTGATGTTGACCGTGTCGCGGCGGCGTTCGCCGGTGTATTCGCCCAGCTTGTGTGCAGGCACGTCTTCCAGCGCTACGGGGAAGGTGAAGGGCAGACGGCCGCTGGGGTTGACATCGCCCATGAGGATGCCGGCCAGCGCCGGTCCGGCCTCGGAGCCGATGTACCAGTCTTGCACGATGGCGGGCACGTCGTCCACCCAAGGCATGGCGATGGCGTTGCCCGAGATGTTGACTACCACCAGATTCTTGTTAGCCTCAGCCAGGGCGGCAATGACGTTGTCCTGCCCGTAGGAGAGGTTCAGCCCGGCGCGGTCGCTGTCTTCGCAGTCCTGCCCGGCGCTCTTGTTCAGTCCTCCGATGAAGATAACCACGTCGGCACCCTTGGCCACCTCTACGGCCTCGGCAATGAGCTGTTCGGGGGTACGGTCGTCCTTCAGATTCTGGCCCGTCACCACGCCGTTGTATTCGCCTGTGGCGTCGCCCACATAGCCGCGGGCATAGACCACTTCAGCCTTTCCGGCCACGCGGGCCTTGATGCCGTCCAGCGGGGAGATTTCGCGCTGCACCTTCAGCGACGAGCTTCCGCCGCCCACGGTCATCATCTTGATGGCGTTTTCGCCGATGACGGCAATCTTCTTCACCTTATTCAGGTCGATGGGCAGCACATTTCCCTCGTTCTTCAGCAGCACGATGCCTTCCTGGCCGATGCGGCGGGCAGCCTCGTAGTGGGCTTCGGAGCACATGGAGCCGAAGGGTTTCTTGCTGTTCATGCTGGTGCGGAACATGAGTCGCAGCACGCGGCGCACCTTGTCGTCCAGCTCCTTGGTGCCCACCTTGCCCTCCTTGATGCGTTGCAGGTAGGGGTTGGCCAGGTAGTAGTTGTCGTAAGCATTGCTTGCGCCGTTGCTCAGGCCGTCGGTCCAGCTGCCAAACTCCATGTCCACGCCGTGGGCAATGGCCTGGTCAGTGTTGTGCACGCCTCCCCAATCGGAGATGACTACGCCGTCAAACTTCCACTCTCCGCGCAGGATGTCGTCGAGCAGACGCTTGTTCTGGCCCACGTGGTGACCTTCGTAGAGGTTGTAGGACGACATGATGGCCCACGCCTTGCCTTCCTGTACGGCGGCCTTGAAGGCGGGGAGGTAGATTTCGTAGAGCGCGCGGTCGTCTA
>CALUIF010000050.1 GCA_944320635.1 uncultured Bacteroides sp.
TCGTGGTGTTCCTGTACATCTGGCTGCTGATACGCGCGGGCAAGATAGCGCAGCAGTGCGACCGCACCTTCCCCGCCTTCCTGGTGCTGGGCATCGGGCTGCTGCTGACGGTGCAGGCGCTGTTCAACATGATGGTGGCCGTGGGCCTTGCGCCGGTGACCGGACAGCCGCTGCCGCTCATCAGCCGGGGTGGGACGTCCACGCTCATCAACTGCGTCTACATCGGCATGCTGCTCAGCGTGAGCCGTTACACCGCCCGCCTGCGCGAACAGCAATTGCATGACGCCCGCATCCCCCTCACCATAGAGGGAGGCGGACAGCCCGAAGACAGCCCCCTGCCTGCCGACAGCGAGGCACAGACCGCTGCCGAACCGACGGCACAGGCACTGAACAGCGACGATGAATTCAAGTAAACGGAATACTTAAACTTTGCAAAGGATATGAACACAGACAACAAAAATACCGCGGAAGCGCCCCGCATCATCATCAGCGGGGGCGGGACAGGCGGACACATCTTCCCCGCCATCTCCATAGCCAATGCCCTGCGCCAACTGCGCCCCCAGGCAGAGATACTCTTCGTGGGCGCCGAAGGGCGCATGGAGATGCAGCGCGTGCCCGACGCAGGCTACCGCATCATCGGACTGCCGGTGGCAGGCTTCGACCGCCAGCACCTGTGGAAGAACTTCAGCGTGCTCATCAAGCTGCTGCGCAGCCAGCGGAAAGCGAAGAAGATTATCAAAGACTTCCACCCGCAAGCAGCCGTGGGCGTGGGCGGATATGCCAGCGGCCCCCTGCTGAAGACCGCTGCCCGGATGGGCATCCCCACCCTGATACAGGAGCAGAACTCGTATGCCGGCATCACCAACAAGCTGCTTGCCAAGAGTGCGAAGAAAATCTGCGTCGCCTACGAGGGTATGGAGAAGTTCTTCCCCGCCGACAAAATCCTGCTGACCGGAAACCCCGTGCGGCAGAACCTGCTGGACAACCCCTACACACGCGAAGAGGCCAACCGGCGCTTCGGCTTCAAACCCGAAAAACTCACCATATTAATATTAGGCGGAAGCCTGGGCGCCCGCACGCTGAACGAAACGCTCATGGGCTCGCCGGAAACCATCTACGCCCGCGACGACGTCCAGTTCATCTGGCAGACGGGCAAGATATACATCGACCGGGTGAAGGCCGCCCTCAAAGTCTTTACGGAAGGTGAAGAGGTGCGCGACTGCCACGTGCCCATGCTGCCCAACCTGTATGTCACCGACTTCATCAAGGACATGAACCTGGCCTACGCCGCTGCCGACCTCGTGGTATCGCGCGCCGGGGCAGGATCCATCTCCGAGTTCTGCCTACTGGGCAAGCCCGTCATCCTGGTGCCCTCGCCCAACGTGGCCGAAGACCACCAGACCAAGAACGCCCTGGCACTGGTAGACAAGGGCGCCGCCCTCTACGTGAAAGACAGCGAAGCGCACCGGAAGCTGCTGGACCTGGCCATAGACGTGGTGTACGACCGCGCGAAGCTGGACGAGCTGAGCCGGAACATCACGAAACTGGCCCTGCCCGACTCGGCACGCATCATAGCCCAAGAAGTACTGAAACTCATAGACAACCCCAAGGAGGACAAAGCATGATGAACCTATCTGACATACAAGCCGTCTACTTCATCGGCGCGGGAGGCATCGGCATGAGCGCGCTGGCACGCTACTTCCTGTCGAAAGGAAAGGCCGTGGCAGGCTACGACCGTACCCCCAGCGAACTGACCGAATGCCTGGTGAAGGAGGGCGCACAGATACACTACGAGGAGAACGCCGCCCTCATCCCCGACGCCTGCAAAGACCCCGCCACCACGCTGGTGGTCTACACGCCCGCCGTCCCGCAGGAGCACGCCGAACTGGCCTACTTCCGCGCAGGGAGCTTCGAGATACACAAACGCGCCCAAGTGCTGGGCCTCATCACGCGCGGCAGCAAAGGGCTATGCGTAGCAGGCACCCACGGCAAAACCACCACCAGCACCATGACAGCCCACCTGCTGCACCAGTCGCACGTAGGCTGCACGGCTTTCCTGGGCGGCATCTCGAAAAACTACGGCACCAACCTGCTGCTCTCGGCAGACAGCCCTTATACGGTCATCGAGGCCGATGAATTCGACCATTCCTTCCACTGGCTCAGCCCGTGGATGAGCGTCATCACCGCCACCGACCCCGACCACCTCGACATCTACGGCACGCGCGAGGCCTACCTGGAGAGCTTCCGCCACTACACCACCCTCATCCGCCCCGGCGGCGCGCTCATCATCCACGAGGGACTGGCCTTGCAGCCCGATGTGCAACCGGGCGTGGCCCTCTACACCTACGGGCGCGACACGGGCGACTTCCATGCAAAGAATATCCGCATCGGGGGCGGGGAAATCTACCTGGACTTCGTGGCGCCGGACACGTGCATCCGCGACATCCGGCTGGGCGTGCCCGTCAGCATCAACATCGAGAACGGCGTGGCGGCCATGGCGCTTGCCCACCTCAACGGTGCGACGGACGAGGAAATCCGCCGCGGCATGGCAAGCTTCGAGGGTGTGGTGCGCCGCTTCGACTTCAAGGTAAAGACGGACCGGACGGTGTTCCTCAGCGACTATGCCCACCACCCGGCCGAGATTGCGCAGAGCATCCGGTCGGTACGCGAGCTGTACCCCGACAAAAAGATTACGGGACTGTTCCAGCCCCACCTCTATACGCGCACCCGCGACTTCTACCGCGAGTTTGCCGACAGCCTGTCGTTGCTCGACGAGGTCATCCTCACCGAAATCTACCCGGCGCGCGAGAAGCCTATCCCCGGCGTCAGCAGCCGCCTCATCTACGACCACCTGCGCCCCGGCATCGAAAAACACCTCTGCCCCAAGGCGGAAGTGCTCGACCTGCTGGCCCGTAAGCCCGTGGAAGTGCTGATGTTGCTGGGCGCGGGCGACCTGGACGACTACTCGCCCCGGATAGCCCGGCTGCTGGAACAGACCGGAACCCACCCTACCAACAGTTAATACCCCACAGCCTATGTTCAAGAAGATACTGCTCTCCGCCCTGCTGCTGCTCATCGCCGCCTACATCGTGGCAGCCGTCACCGTCTTCAACCGGAAGCCGGCATCGCAAGTGTGCCAAGATATCCGGTTGGTCATCAAGGACTCGGTGTACGCGGGCTTCATCACGAAGAACGAAGTCAGCGCCATGCTGAAAAAGAAAGGCATCAGCCCCCTGGAGCAACCGATGGACCGGGTGCGCACCGACTCCATCGAGCAGGTCCTGTCCCGCCACCCGCTCATCGACCGCGTGGAATGCTACAAGACGCCCGGCGGCAGCCTGAACATTGAGGTGAGCCAGCGTATCCCCATCCTGCGCGTCATGAGCGACGATGGAGCCAACTACTACCTGGACGACAAGGGCCACATCATGCCCCCGGACGCCAAGTGCGTGGCACACCGCGCCGTCGCCACGGGACGGATAGAAAAAGCCTTCGCGGTGAAAGACTTATATAAATTTGGCGTATTTTTGCAGCGCAATCCGTTCTGGGACGCGCAGGTCGAGCAGATACACTTCCTGCCGGACGGCAACGTGGAACTGGTGCCCCGCGTGGGCAACCACCTCATCTACCTGGGCAAGCTGAACCACTTCGAGAGCAAGCTGGAGCGGGTGAAGGTATTCTACGAAAAGGCGCTCAACCGGGTAGGCTGGAACAAATACTCGCGCATCAACGTGGAGTTCGACAACCAGATTATCTGCACCAAGAGATAAGCTCCCCTTCCCCCGCGGGACAGCGCCCCATCGCTACCATCCTGGCACCGTATCGCCAGCGCGGTAGCGTTGAAACGCCAGCACGGTAGCGGTACGGCGCTACCAAACGGCCTATTGACAGAATTGAAACTAACTAAATATCAACCACATGGCAAAAACAGAATTCATCGCCGCTATTGAGTTGGGTTCTTCCCGCGCCGCAGGCATCGCCGGACGGAAGAACAGTGACGGAAGCATCGAAATCCTGGCCTACGCCCGCGAAGATGCCACCCCCTTTGCCCATAAAGGAACCATCTACAACATAGACAAGGCAGCCCACGCCCTGGACAGCCTCAAGCAACAGCTGGAGCAGCAGCTGGGACACCCCGTCGCTCAAGTGTACACCGGCATCGGCGGACAGTCGCTGCGCACCGTGGCCAACACCGTGAGCCGCACCCTCGACGAAGAAAGCATCATCACCAACGAACTGGTGGACGCCATCACCGACGAGAACCTCGAAACGCCCTACGCGGACATGTGCGTGCTCGACGTCGCCCCGCAGGAATACAAGATAGACAACACCCTGCACGCCGACCCGGTAGGGGTGACCGGCACCCGGGTGACGGGGCAATTCCTCAACATCATGGCGCGCACCTCGGTCAAGAAAAACCTCGAACTCAGCTTCGGGCAGGCAGGCATCGCCCTGGCCGACCTCCTCGTAGCCCCCACCGCACTGGCAAAGGCCGTGCTGACGGAGGCCGAAATGCGGTCGGGCTGCGTCCTGGTGGACTTCGGGGCAGACACCACCACCCTGCAAGTCTACAAAAACAACCTGCTGCGCTATCTCTGCGTGCTGCCCCTGGGCGGCAACAGCATCACCCGCGACATCGCCAGCCTGAACATGGAGGAAGAAGACGCCGAACAGCTCAAACTGGCCCACGGCAACGCCTGCCCCAACGAGGAGGAAGAAGAACCGCTGCCCGACGGCACCCCCGCCGCCTGCACCCTGCCGGACGGCCGCACCCTCGAGCTCGCCACGCTGGACGACATCGTGGGCGCCCGCGCCGAAGAAATCGTGGCCAACGTATGGCACCAGGTAGAACTGTCCGGCTACCACGACAAGCTCTTTGCCGGCATCGTGCTGACCGGCGGCGGCAGCAACCTCAGGAACCTGGACAACCTGTTCCGCAAAGTCAGCCACGTGGAAAAGATAAAGACCGCCCCCTTCGTGCACACCAACATCCGCGAAACCCAAGCAGCCCTGCCCAAAGACGGCACGGCCAACACCCTGCTGGGACTGCTCGCCCTGGCCGAAGACAACTGCTGCGGCGAAGAACCTAAAGAACCGGAAGCCGCGCAGCCGGCCGACAACACCGAGCAAAATCCCGAACAGAAAACCCTGTTTGATGACGACGAGGAACTGAAACGGCAAGCCGAAGAAAACCGCCGCCAACTCGAACAACAACGCAAGCAGGAGGAAGAAGAACGGAAACGGAAGAAAAAAGAAGAACAAGACAAAAATAACGATAAAAACAAAGACAAAAAGTCAAGCTGGCTCAACAGCATATTCGACAAAGGAAAAAGCATCTTTGAGATAGATACAGACACAGAAATGAAATAAACAACCTGTAAACAAGAAACAGTATGGACAACAACATAAAAGTACAATTCGATTTACAGACCGACTCTCCGAAAATCATCAAGGCCATTGGCGTGGGCGGCGGCGGGTGCAATGCCGTCAGCCACATGTACCGCGAAGGCATAGAAGGCGTCAGCTTCATGGTGTGCAACACCGATAGCAAGTCGCTCAACGACTCGCCCGTGCCCGACAAACTGCTGCTGGGCGAAGGCCTCGGCGCCGGCAACGACCCCGACGAAGGCCGCCGCAAAGCCGAAGCCAGCGTGGACGACATCCGCCAACGCCTCAACGACGGCACCCTGATGGTATTCATCACCGCCGGCATGGGCGGCGGCACCGGCACCGGAGCCGCGCCCGTCGTGGCCAAAGTAGCCAAGGAGATGGGCATCCTCTCGGTAGGCATCGTCACCATCCCCTACCGCTGGGAAGGCCTCCCCAAGATAGACCAGGCACTGGACGGCGTGGAGGAAATCAGCAAATACGTCGACGCCCTCATCGTGGTGAAAAACGACAAGCTGCGCGAACTCTACGGCGACCTGGCCTTCGAAGAAGGCTACGACCGCGTAGACGACATCGTGCTGGTGGCAGCCAAAAGCATTTCGGACATCATCACCATGCACGGCAAGACGCACCTCGACTTCAACGACGTGCGCATGGTGCTGAAGAACGGCGGCGTGGCCATCATCGGCACCGGCTACGGCAGCGGCGAAGGCCGCCTCACCCAAGCCCTGCAAGACGCCCAGACCTCGCCCCTGCTGAACGACAACAACATCTTCAACGCCAAGAAAGTAGTGCTCTGCATCTCATACAGCGACCAGAGCGAACTGAAAATCAGCGAGCTCGACGAGGTGGACAGTTTCATGAGCCGCTTCAGCCCCGGCATCGTGACCAAACACGGCGTGGAGAAAGACGAATCGCTGGGCGAACAGGTGAAGGTAACCCTGCTCGCCACCGGCTTCGGCATACAGGACATCCACATGGAAGAAATGGACAAACGCTTTGCCAACCGCAGCGAAGAAGAGCTGGAAGCCCTTGCCGAAGAAGAAGACCGCCGGAGGAAACGGCGCGAAAAATACGGCTACGGGCGGGAAACCGGAGGCTCGATGCGCCGCCAGCGCAAACGCCACATCTACCTGTTCGAGCCCGAAGAACTGGACAACGCCGAACTTGTCGCCTTGGTGGAGGGCAGCCCCACGTACCAGCGCAACATCATCACCCTGAAAGACATCAGGCACAAGGCCGAAGAACTGGAAGCCGGCAAGCAGGCCCCCGAACAGGAAGAAGCCGACAACGGAGGGGTCATCAGCTTCGGGTAAAAGAAACGTATCACACTAAAAAATAACACGCACTATGGATTTATTTGAAAGAGTCAGCGAAGACATTAAAACCGCCATGAAGGCCAAAGACAAAGTGGCCCTCGAAACCTTGAGGAACATCAAGAAAGTATTCCTGGAAGCAAAGACTGCCCCGGGCGCCAACGACACCCTGGCCGATGCCGACGCCCTGAAGCTCATACAAAAGCTGGCCAAGCAAGGCAAGGACGCCGCCGACATCTACATCCAGCAGGGACGCCAAGACCTGGCCGACGCCGAACTGGCACAGGTAAAAGTAATGGAGGCTTACCTGCCCAAGCAGATGACGCCCGAAGAACTGGAAGCCGCCCTGCGCGCTATCATTGCCCAGACAGGCGCCACCAGTGCCAAAGACATGGGCAAGGTGATGGGCGTGGCCACCAAGCAACTGGCCGGACAGGCCGAAGGCCGTGCCATCTCTGCCAAAGTGAAAGAACTGCTGGGTTGATTCGTCCGCCCGCCCGGTGCCGGCTGCACGGCACCTCCCTATATATTGGCGCGGACGGCGCGAAGTACACGGATGGGCATCACGCCCCTGCCCCGTGCACTCCGCGCCGTCCGCGCTTTATTTATTTCACCGGATGCTCAGCGTCACGATGGACTTGGCCGGCAGGCTGACCTTCAGCATGCCCTTGGCAAGGCGTGCCCCGCCGAAAGCCTCAGGTTTCACCACGTCGGGCTGTTCAAAGGAGTTGTGGTCGGCTATGCCGGCAGCGGTCAGTATGGTGCCCGTCACGCTCTTGCCCGTCACGTCGCCCAGGTCAATGTCCACGTCGCACGTATGCTCCAGGTCGATGTTGGCCAGCGAGATGTGCACTACGCCCTCACCGTCGCGCGAAGCGGTGGCGCTCAGCGTAGGCACAATGCGGTCGTCGCGCACTACACGCCGCTCGCACCGGATGTCCAGCGGAATGCATACGGCATCCTGGTGCACCTTGTACATGTGGAACACATGGTAGGTGGGCGTAAGCACCATTTTGTCGTCCTTCGTCAGAATCATGGATTGCAGCACATTGGCTATCTGGGCAATGTTGGCCATCTGTATGCGCCCGGTGTATTTGTGGAAGACGTTCAGTGTCAAGGCGGCCACCATGGCATCGCGCAGGGTGTTTTGCTGGAACAGATGCCCGGGGATGGTGCCCGGCTCCTGGTCCCACCACGTGCCCCACTCGTCTACCATCAGGGCCACTTTGCGTTCGGGGTCGTACTTGTCCATGATGGCGATGTGCCGCTGTATCACTTGCTCTATCTCCAGGCACTTGCCCAGTGTGCGGTAATAGTCGTCGTCATTGAAGCGGGTGGCAGAGCCTTTCTCGTTCCAGTCCATCACCGTATAGTAATGCAAGGACAACCCGTTCATGTTTCCGCCCCCGTTTTTCATCAGCACCTCTGTCCAGTTATAGTCGTAGTCGCTGGCGCCGCTGGCTATCTTGAACAGCCGGTTGCCGCTGTAGTCGCGGCAATAGGTGGAGTAGCGGCGGAACAGGTCGGCGTAGAACTCGGGACGCATGCTGCCGCCACAGCCCCAGCTTTCGTTGCCCACGCCGAAGTACTTCACCTTCCAGGGCTTTTCACGCCCGTTCTGCTTGCGCAGCTTTGCCATAGGGCCGTCCTCGGCTGTCATGTATGCCACCCACTTGGCCATTTCTTCCACGGTGCCGCTGCCCACATTGCCGCTGACGTAGGGCTCGCAGCCCAGCAGTTCGCACAGGTCGAGAAACTCGTGGGTGCCGAAGCTGTTGTCTTCCACCGTGCCTCCCCAGTTGTTGTTGACCATGCGCGGGCGCTGGTCGCGTGGGCCAATGCCGTCCATCCAGTGGTATTCGTCGGCAAAGCATCCTCCCGGCCAGCGCAGGTTGGGGATGTCGAGTTCCTTCAGCGCGCCCAGCACGTCGTTGCGGTATCCGCGGGTGTTGGGGATGTCGGAGTCTTCGCCTACCCACAGTCCGCCGTAAATGCAGGTGCCCAGGTGCTCGGCAAATTGCCCGTAGATGTGCTTGCTGATGGTGTCTTTGCCTTGGTTGGCATGAAGGGTGACGGTGGCTTTCTCTTGTGCCCGCAGGCCGGGCAAGGCGGCCAGCATCAGGGCCAGCACGCCCATTTTCATGGTGTATGTTCTCATAAGTCGAAAAGATATTTCCGGCAAAGATAGCCGAAATAAAGCAGATGCAGGTGTATCGAATGTTTCCGGATGGGATGCCGTGGGTCTTTATCCCCCTGCCCGGGGCAGCCGCTCAGCCAAACAATGCCTTCAGTACGTCCAGCGATTTCAGTTCGGGAAATTCGGGCAAGTGCAGCCGGTAATATTCGCCGATGATGTCCAGGCAGCGGTTACGCTCCACCCTGTTCATGCCGAAAAGGTGCATGGTGGCATAGTTCATGCGCATGAGGTTGCGCAGCCGCGAGGCCTCTTCGGGGCCGATGTAGTGGCTGTGGCCCTGCGGGCGGAGGCGGGTGAAGCAGGCATTCTGCAAGTCGAAGTAATCGCCCGGGTGATAGTCCTCCAGGTTGGGGTAAAGCCCCAGGAAGCGCGACAGGCGCATCAGGAAAACCAAGTGGAAATTGGCAAAACCCTCGCGGCACTCGTCCAGCCACACGATGGAGTGCCACAGGTAGGCAAAGAGCGGAAGGTTTTCGGCCTCCTCGCGCACGGCCCGGTACAAGAACTCGGAGAGAAACAAGGCGATGGCCGCCTTGCGCGGCTCGTAGGGCAGGCTGGAGAAGGGATAGGCCGACTTGACTTCGCGCACCCGGTATATCGTGGCTGTGGGGCGGATGTCGGCTACCACCTCTACCAGCGCCAGCGGCTGGAACAGAGCGGGCTTCACCGCCGCCTTGCGCGTGCGGGGTGTGCGCACCACAAACGATGCCCGTCCCACCTCGCGGGTGTACAGGTCGGCTATCATCGACGTGTCGGCATACTTCACGGTGCGGAGCACGACGCCTTGTGTGGTTTGCAACATACGGTTCTCTTTTTCTTTGCAAAGCTACAAAAAAGCCTGCTGACGGGCAATGGCCAGGGTCGATATTTCCACGGTTTTGCTCCGCTCCTATAGAAGCGGAGCAAATACGCCCCGGGGGCGGCGCGGGGAGCAAGGCGGTGTGCGGACGGTTTTTGCCCATTTGAAAGGAAATCGTGCATTTTGACAAATTTGTGGTGTAGTTTTCTGTTGTTTTCTTGCAATTAATAGAAAAGATAGTTTAATTTTGCACGTTCATAGGTAAGGAAAACAGCATGGCTGACGACAGTTTGTTTTTAATCGACATCGACAAGGTTCTCCGCGAGAAGGCTCCGAAGCAGGCAAAGTATGTGCCGCGGTTTGTGGTTGCGTATCTGAAACGCATTGTGCACCAAGATGAGTTGAACGATTTCCTGCGCAGCGCAAAGGACAAGGTAGGGGTGGATTTCCTGAAAGCCAGCCTGGACTTTCTGGACGCCAAGCTGGTGGTGAAGGGAAAGGAAAACCTGCCGGCGGACGGGCGCCTGTGTACCTTTGTGTCCAATCATCCGCTGGGCGGACAGGACGGGCTGGCACTGGGCTACGTGCTGGGCACGCACTACGACGGCAAGGTGAAGTACATGGTGAACGACTTGCTGATGAACCTGCACGGGCTGGCGCCGCTGTGCATCCCCATCAACAAGACGGGGAAGCAGGCCAAGGACTTCCCCCGGATGGTGGAGGCGGGCTTTGCGTCGGACAACCAGATGATAATGTTTCCCGCCGGGCTTTGCTCGCGCCGGCAGGGCGGAGTGATACGCGACGTGGAGTGGAAAAAGACCTTTATCGTGAAGAGCGTGCAGACGCACCGCGACGTAGTGCCCATACATTTCGACGGGCAGAATTCCAATTTCTTTTACAACCTGGCCAACTGTTGCAAGGCGCTTGGCATCAAGTTCAACATTGCCATGCTCTACCTGGCGGACGAGATGCTGAAGAACCGGCATAAGACGTTTACCATCACCATCGGGAAGCCTATCCCCTGGCAGACGTTCGACAAGTCGAAGACGCCTTTGCAATGGGCGCAGTATGTGAAGGACATTGTGTACAAACTGAAAGTAGAAGACTGAACCATATTATAATACACATACATGTATGGAAGAAATCATAGCACCGATAAGCAAAGAGGCCTTGAAGGCAGAGCTGACCGAGGATAAGCGCCTGCGCATGACCAACCGCAGCAACAACGAGATATACATTGTGACGGCGCACGATTCTCCCAACACGATGCGGGAGATAGGGCGCTTGCGCGAGATAGCCTTCCGCACCGCAGGAGGGGGCACGGGCAAGTCGATGGACATTGATGAGTTTGACCTGATGCCCAACCCTTGCAAGCAGCTGATTGTGTGGAATCCGGAGGCGGAAGAAATCTTGGGCGGCTATCGCTACATTCTGGGCACCGACGTGTGCTACGACGAGAAGGGGGCGCCTGTGCTTGCTACGGCTCATATGTTCAACTTCTCGGAGAAGTTCCTGAAGGAGTATATGCCTACTACCATAGAGCTGGGACGCTCGTTTGTCACCGTAGAATACCAGTCGACGCGTGCCGACAGCAAGGGGCTGTTTGCCCTCGACAACCTGTGGGACGGCCTTGGTGCATTGACGGTCATCATGCCCAACGTGAGGTACTTTTTCGGCAAGGTGACCATGTATCCCAACTACATCCGTAAGGGGCGCGACATGATTCTTTACTTCCTGAAAAAGCATTTTGCCGACAAAGACGGGCTGGTGACCCCTATCCACCCGCTGGCCATAGAGGCCGACGAGAAGGAACTGGAGGCTATCTTCTGCAAAGACAGCTTTAAGGAAAACTATAAGATACTGAACGGGGAAATCCGTAAGCTGGGCTATAACATTCCGCCGCTGGTCAATGCATACATGAGCCTCAGCCCTACGATGCGCGTGTTTGGCACGGCTGTCAACGATGAGTTTGGCGATGTGGAGGAAACGGGCATCCTGATAGCCGTGGACGAAATCCTGGCAGAGAAGCGCATCCGCCACATAGAGTCTTTCTTGAAGAAAGAGGCGGGAAACTGCAAAATGGCCGGTGCGCCCAAGGCGTGAGCGGCACAGGCAGGCCTTAGAAAGGAAACAATAGGGGCAGTACGATGATCATGACAATGCCCATGATGATTTGTAGCGGCAATCCCACTTTCACATAGTCCATAAAGGTGTATTGCCCTGCCGGCATGACCAAGGCGTTGGGGGGCGTGGAGAACGGCGAGGCAAAGCACATGCTGGCGGCTACCGTCACGGCAAACAGGTAGGGAATGGGGCTTACCCCGATTTGCAGGGCGCTCTGCAAGGCGATGGGTGCCATGAGCAGTGCCGTCACCGTGTTGCTGATGAACATGGTCATAAGCGACCCCGTAAAGTAGATACCTGCCAGCAGTACTACAGGACCGTATTCTCCTAACCGTTGTGCCAAGGCAGTGGAGAGGTAGTCGGATACACCGGTCTTTTCCAATGCCAGCGACATGGGCATCATGGCGGCAAACAGCACGATGGTTTCCCAATTGATGGTTTTGTAAGCGGCTTCCACGCTGCGCAAGCAGCCTGTGATGACCATGAGTACGGCCGCTATCATGACGGCTGTGACAGGTGCGACGGGGATAAAGTCGAACACCATCATCGCCACCATGAGCAGCATGATGAAGGCTGCTACGGGGGCTTTATAGTCCAGTGTAACTTTGGCGGCTTCTTCCAATGGTTGTCCCAGTACCACCCAGTTGTCTTCTTCGCCCGACAGGCGGGCAATGTCTTTCCAGTCTCCTTGTACCAGCAGCACGTCGCCATCGTGCATTTTGGCGTTGCCAAGGTCGCGTAGCAGGTATTCCTTTTTGCGGCGGATGCCCAACACATTGACGTTGAACTTATCGCGGAAGTTTGCTTCCTTGACCGTGCGGTTGATGATGCGCGAAGACCCCATCAGCACTATCTCTGCAATGCCAATGTCGTAGAAGTCCAACGCTGTGGCATTTTGTTCTGCATTTTCTTCCGTAGCGTGCCCGTCCATCAGGGAAAGGCCGCATTCCTGGCAGAACCGTTCCACCTGTTCCGGGTCTCCCGATACGTAAAGCACGTCGCCTTCTTCCAGCAAAGTGTCTGGTGCGGAGAATTGCTTCACTGTATGCAGAAAGCGGTGTTGTGAGGTGGTTTTTCTCCTTATTTCCAAGATGTTCAGTCCGTATTTGTGCCGGATGTCCAATGTGGCGACAGTTTGCCCGATGACGGAGGCTTTAGCGTTCACACTCAGGCGGAAAAGGTTGCTCGACAGTCCGTATTCTTTGACCAGTTGTGACAATGATTTCCCGTGGCGGGTATCTTTACCGGTGTCCTTCTTTTTCGATAAGAACCACTTGGTGAGGGGCAGCAACACGAGGGTGCCCACGGCCACGCATATCAGTCCTACGGGAAGAAATGAGAAAAACGAGAGCGACCCATAGCCGGCTTTTTCCAGGGTATCGGCAATGATAAGATTGGGGGGCGTACCGATGAGGGTCATCATCCCGCCCATGCTGCTGGCAAAGGCCAGGGGCATGAGCAGGCGTCCCGAGCTGATGCCTGCACTTAGGGCCATGCTCACTACGATGGGAAGCATGAGCGCCACCGTGCCCGTGTTGCTGACAAAGGCTCCTATGGCTGATGTGACCAGCATGACCAGCAGAAACAGGCGCAGTTCGCTTTTGCCTGCCAGTCTGAGGATGCGGCTGCTTATCATTTTGGCAAGCCCCGTCTGAAAGATGGCTCCTCCTACCACAAACAGCCCCACCATCATGATAACAACCGAATTGGAGAAGCCCGACAGCCCTTCTTCCGGGGTCAGTATATGGCATATTAGCAAGACAAGCAGAGAGCAGACGGCCACAAGGTCGGAGCGTACTTTACCGCTCATAAAGAAGATGGCGGCAAGTGCCAGGGTAAGGAGGGTGATTAACATAGGGCTTAGTTTGTTTGTAATTAATCTTCAGTTATGCTTAATTGTAGTAGAAACACTGTGCCTACACGGCAGGCAGACTGTTCCCGTTGATTTTGCGGTAGAGGTCGAGCGCAAAGACATCGGTCATGCCCGACACGTAGTCCAGCACGGCCTGCACCTTTTCGTAGAGGGTAGGTGCCTGGATGTTGTATTGACTCGACACCCGGTCGATGAGCAGTTTAGAATAGGCTTTCCAGGGCGAACGCACGGCATCTATCATCAGTTCGAGCAGTGTACTGATGATGCGGAAACCGGCCAGCTCAATGTCCAGTACGTCGCGCGAGCGATAGATTTTCTGCCCCGCCACTTCGGCACAGCGGCGGTAGGCTTGGGCGGGAAGGGGAGCGATGTGCTTGATGAGGCTTCCCTCGAACGTGCCGGCCAGGATGTCTGCCTCATGTTCCAGAAAGACACGGGTACACTCGCCTGTCAGCAGTCCGATGACCGACGAACGCAGGTAGGCTACCTGCTCGTTGGCGTCATCCACTATCTTCAGGGTTTTCTGCACATGGGCTTTCCGTTCGTCCGTGAAGTAGTTTATCAGCAGTTCCTGCGTTTCTTGTGGTGTCAGTATCTTCAGTTTGTAGGCGTCTTCTATGTCCATCAGTTGGTAGCAGATGTCGTCGGCTGCCTCTACGAGGTACACCAGCGGGTGGCGGGCATACTTCAGTGGAGTGTCGTTGAGTTTCACCATGCCCAGCTCGTCGGCAATGCGCCGGAAACTTTCTTCCTCGCTGGTAAAGAACCCGAACTTTCCTTTTGTTCCCGTCAGGCTGGACGAGTAGGGGTACTTGACGATGCTTGCCAGTGTAGAATAGGTCAGCACGAATCCCCCTTTGCGTCGTCCCTCAAACTGGTGTGTCAGCAGGCGGAAGGCATTGGCGTTGCCTTCAAAATGGGTGAAGTCTTGCCATTGTGCGTCCGTCAGCCGGGTACCGTCGGGCTGTGGGGCACGCAATTCCAGTCCTTTCCCTTCAGAGAAGAAAGTAGAGATAGCCCGTTCGCCCGAGTGCCCGAAGGGAGGGTTTCCCAAGTCGTGTGCCAGGCAGGCGGCCGAGACGATGGAGCCTATTTCCGATACGTAGGAGTGGTGCAATGCGGGGTTGTGCTCCAGCAACGCCTTGGCGATGTTGTTGCCCAGCGAACGGCCTACGCACGATACCTCCAGGCTGTGCGTCAGCCGGTTGTGCACAAAGATGCTTCCCGGCAGGGGGAACACCTGCGTTTTGTTTTGCAACCGGCGGAAGGGGGCCGAGAAGATAAGTCGGTCATAGTCTCGTTGGAACTCCGAGCGATTTTCACGGCGTTCTTCATGAAATTCTTCCAAGCCGAAGCGTTTGGCGGATATCAGGGTACTCCAGTCCATTTTGTATGCGTTGAAGGGGGCTTTGTTATAATTTAACTGCAAATGTATGATTATTTTGCGTCAAAATCCGTACTTTCGCCCGATAAATGTTTAAAATCATGCTGAACGTACAAATCATCAACCGCTCCAAGCATCCCCTTCCCTCTTATGCCACTGCCCAGTCGGCAGGTATGGATATCCGTGCCAACATAGATACGCCCATGGTAGTGGCCCCCATGCAGCGCTGCTTAGTGCCTACAGGTCTTTACATCGCCCTTCCGCAGGGATTCGAGGCACAGATACGCCCCCGCAGCGGCTTGGCGCTCAAGAAAGGCATCACGGTCTTGAATTCCCCCGGCACCATCGATGCCGATTACCGTGGCGAAATATGCATCATTCTCATCAACCTTTCGTCCGAGGACTTTGTCATCGAAGACGGCGAACGCATTGCACAGATGGTGATTGCCCGTCACGAGCAAGCCTCTTGGCAAGAAGTGGAGGTTCTGGACGAAACCGTGCGCGGGGCAGGTGGCTTTGGTCATACCGGCGTATGAGTTTGGTGCTGAAGTAGAGTCAAGAAGTAGAGTAGAACTGTAAATAATCATGTTGAAACAACGAATATTGTGGCTGTTGCTGCTGTGTGGCTTACTCTTGCCCGTGCAAGGTCATGCATGGACAAGGGTTGCCGGGGTGTCCGCCGGAGAATCTTGCGTGTATACCGTCGGCGCACAGAAGCAGAAAAAGAAAGCGACAAAGAAGAGTAAGCAGAAAAAACAGCCCTCGCAAGCCGTGTCTGCACCGGTATGTCAAGCGTTGCCCCCCGAGGTACAACGGAAATACGACTATTTTTTCCTGGAAGCCATCCGTAAGAAGATGCAAGGGAAATATGACGAAGCCTTCGAACTGCTGCGTCATTGCCTCAACATCAATCCCGAAGCCGCATCTGCCCAATACGAGCTGGCGCAATTCTACCTCTACCTCAAACAGCCGGACCTGGGGGTGCGTGCCTTGGAACAGGCGGTAAAGAGTGCCCCCGACAACTTTTGGTACAGCCAAGGCCTGGCCAACCTCTATATGCAGCAGAATGAGCAAGACAAAGCCATTGCCTTACTCGAAGACATGGCCTCCCGTTTTACTGATAAATTCGACCCGCTTTACAGCTTGCTCGATCTCTATAACCGCAAGGAAGATTACGCCAAGGTGATAGATGTACTGAATCGTCTGGAGCAGAAAATGGGCAAGAGCGAGCAGCTCACCATGGAGAAATTCCGTATCTATCTCCAGATGGAAGACGTGAAAAGCGCCTTCCGCGAGATGGAAAGCCTAGTAGAAGAATACCCCACCGAATTGAATTACAAGGTCATGCTGGGCGACGTCTACCTGCAGAACGGCAAGGCCGACAAAGCCCATGCCCTCTACAAGGACGTGCTTGCTCAGGAGCCGGACAATGCCATGGCCATGTACTCCATGGCTTCCTATTACAAAGAGACCGGGCAGCAGGAACTCTACCGCAAGCAACTCGATGCCTTGCTGATGAACAAAAAGGTAGCTTCGCGCACCAAAGTGAACGTCATGCGCCAGCTCATCGTGCAGAATGAACGCGAAGGGGGAGACAGCGTTGCCATTATCCGTCTGTTCGACCGCATTATGGAGCAAGGGCAAGGCGACGTGCAGTTGCCCATGCTCTACGCGCAGTACCTGCTCTCCAAGGGCATGAACGAGGCTTCCGTTCCCGTATTGTGGCAGGTGCTTGACATCGACCCCACCAACAACGCCGCCCGCATGACGCTGCTGGGTGAAGCCATCCGGCGCGAAAACTATCCGGAAATCATCCGCCTTTGCGAGGCAGGCGTGGTGGCCACCCCCAATATGCTGGAGTATTACTTCTATCTCGCCATAGCCTACAACCACGACGGGCGTACCGACGATGCCCTTGCCATTTGCCAACGGGCGTTGAAGCAGGTGACGAAAGACAGCAAAAAGGAAGTCATTTCCGACTTCTACTCCATCATAGGCGATGCCTACCACGAAAAGCTGCAGATGCAGGAAGCCTATGCCGCCTACGACTCTGCCCTGGTGTACAATCCCTCGAACATAGCTACGCTGAACAACTACGCCTATTACCTCTCCCTGGAGCGTCGCGACCTAGACAAGGCCGAGGAGATGAGCTACAAAACCATCAAGGCCGAACCCAACAACGCCACCTATCTCGACACTTATGCCTGGATTCTGTTTGAGAAAGGCAATTATGCCGAAGCCCGCATCTACATAGACAATGCCATGCTGGCCGAAGGCGAGAAAAGCAGCGAAGTATTGGAGCACTGCGGCGACATCTACTACATGACCGGCGACGTGGAGGGTGCCGTGAAGTATTGGAAGCAAGCCTTGGAACTGGGCAGCACGTCGCCCACCCTGAAAGAGAAAATAGCCCGCAAAAAATACATCCCCAATGAAACTACTACAGAATAATACAACTGCGGGAAAGGCACTACGCCTTCTTTCCGCCATGTTGCTTCTGGCCGTGTGCCTGGTTGGTTGCAAGACGTCCAAGCACACTGCAGGCCCCATATCAGAAGACACCGGCTGCCTCTCTGCCAAGGTGCAGCTCACGGTGCCCAGTAAGAATGCCGTGCTCACCGTGAACGGCACCTTGAAGCTGATGAAAGGAGAACGGATGCAGCTCTCTTTCCTGATGCCCATTCTGCGCACGGAGGTAGCACGCATGGACATTACCCCCGAATGTGCCCTGCTGGTAGACCGCATGGGCAAACGCTACGTGCACGTCACTCGCGAAGAATTGAAGGACCTGCTGCCCAAGAAAGCCACCTATGCCCGTCTGGAAAAACTGCTCTACAATGCAGCCAAAGAGAATACGGCTGTGCTGTCGGCCAAAGACTTGGGCATCCGCTCTCTGGAAAACGCCAGACTCACCTTCACCGACTTCTCCGACAAGCCACTGAACCTTACGCCCACCCGCCTCTCCGACAAGTACGAGCAGGTGGAACTCTACGAATTGCTGGAAATGCTGATGAGCCTATGAAACGTCTGCTTTGTGTCTTCATAGGGTGCCTCTGTCTGCTGCTGCCCGGCTTTGCGCAGTCCAACCGGTTGATAAAAGAGTTGGAAGACAAGCGCAGCACCTTGCAGAAGCAGATTGCCGAGTCGGAAACCCTGCTGCAAGCCACAAAGAAAAACGTAGGTAGCCAGCTCTCCGGGCTGGCTGCACTGACCGGGCAGATAGAAGAACGCCGCCGTTACATCCTTACCATCAATGGTGATATGGAGGCGATAGACCGCGAAATGGCCTCCCTGCAGCGTCAGACCGACAAGTTGAAACGCGATTTGCAGGACAAGCGCGACAAGTATGCGGCCTCTGCCCGCTACCTCTACCAGCACTTGTCCATCGAAGAGAAACTGCTGTTTATCTTCTCGGCCAAGACCTTGTCACAAACCTACCGCCGCCTGCGCTACGTGCGCGAGTATGCTACCTACCAGCGCCTGCAAGGCGAAGAAATCATGAAAAAGCAGCAACTCCTGGCCGACAAGCGAAGCGAACTGCAGCAAGTGAGGCAAGCCAAGGAGAAGTTGCTGCAAGAACGTGAAGACGAGAAGGCCAAGCTTGAGTCCCAAGAGAAACAGCAGCGCAACTTGGTGGACAACCTGCGCCGCCAGCAACGCAGCCTGCAAAACGAACTGGCCAAGAAGCGCCGCGAAGCCAACCAACTGAATGCCCGCATAGACCGCCTCATTGCCGAGGAGATAGAAAAGGCACGCCAGCGTGCTGAAGAAGAAGCCCGACGCGAAGCCGCCGCCCGCAAAAAAGCAGCCACGGCTACCGCTTCCGGCGGAAAAGCCGAAAAGCCAGCCCCCGTGGAAACCTACACCATGGACAAGGCCGACCGTGCCCTCTCGGGAACCTTCGCCGAAAACCGTGGCAAGCTGCCCATGCCCATCACCGGTCCCTGCCTCATCACCAGCCACTTCGGCCAATACACGGTGGAGGGTCTGCGCAACGTCAAACTCGACAACAAAGGCATCGACATACAGGGACAGCCCGGCGCACAGGCACGTGCCATCTTTGGCGGCAAAGTAGCTGCCGTGTTCCAGCTCAACGGCCTGTTCAACATACTGGTGCGCCACGGCGCCTACATCTCCGTCTACTGCAACCTCTCCTCCGCCTCCGTCAAGACGGGCGATACCGTCACCATCCGCCAGCCCCTGGGCACCGTCTTCTCCAATCCTGCCGACGGCGGGCGCACCGTGCTCCACTTCCAGCTACGCAAGGAGGCGCAGAAGCTCAACCCCGAGCCGTGGCTCAGCCGTTGATGTCCGCCCCGTCCAGCAAAGCCAGATACAGCCCGATGGCTTCCTCAATCTCACGGATGAAGATAAACTCGTCGGCCGTGTGCGAGCGGCTGCTCTTTCCCGGCCCCATCTTCAGGGAGGGGAAGGGCATCAGTGCCTGGTCGGACAGGGTGGGCGAGCCGAAAGGCACGCGCCCTAGGGCAATGGCCCGTTGCACCAGCGGATGCTCGGGCGGTACATGCGAAGAACCCAGGCGGAAAGAGCGTGCCTTGGCTTCGCAATGGATGTGCCGGCAAATTTCGTCGTACAGCTCTTGGTTGGTGTAGCACTCGTTGCTGCGGATGTCCACCACAAAGGTGCAGCGGTCGGGGATGACGTTGTGCTGCGTGCCGGCGCTCACCATGGTCACACTCATCTTCACCGGTCCCAGCAGGGGCGATACGCGGGGAAAGCGGTAATCGCGAAACCAGGCAATGTCGTCAATCACCTTATAGATGGCGTTGTCGCCCTCGTCCCTTGCCGCGTGTCCCGAGCGCCCGGTAGCAGTTACGTCCAGCACCATCAGTCCCTTCTCGGCAATGGCGGGCTGCATCTCGGTAGGTTCGCCTACCAGGGCGAAGGTGATGGGCGGCAGCAGGGGCAGCACACTCTCTATGCCGCCCGTGCCGGATACCTCTTCCTCGCACGAGGCCAAGTAGACCAGGTTGTAGGGCTGCGCCGTGCGGCACAGGGCCAGGAATACTTGCAGCAGGCTCACCACGCTGGCGCCCGCGTCGTTGCTGCCCAGCCCGTAGAGGCGGCCGTTGCTCTCAGTGGGGCTGAAAGGGTCTTTCCGCCAGCCGGCCACGGGCTTCACGGTGTCGATGTGCGAGTTGAGCAGCAGGGTAGGTTTCTTCAAGTCGAATGCGGGACTGAGGCACCACACGTTGTTGCCCTTGCGTCCCGTCTCCATGCCTTGCAGTTCGATGTACCTTTGCAGGCAGTCGGCTGCCTGCGCCTCCTCCCGGCTCACGGAGGGGGTGGCTATCAGTGCCTTCAGCAGGCCGACGGCTTCGTCGGTCAAAGTAGCGATGTCGTGTGTCATAAATCGGTTGTATATGTTTCTTCCTTTAGATTTTGTAGCCTCCTTGCCTCCTCGGTCTTTCCCCGTACTTGGGGCGTATTTGCTCCGCTCCACCTCCGCTCCCGCTCCGCTTCTATAGGAGCGGAGGAAAAGCGGAGCAAGAGCGGAGCAAAACCGTGGAAGGAAGGTCTGTAATCCGTCTGCAAACTTACGGATAAAAGTCGGAAAAACTGCCGGTAGGCTCATGGTTTTTCTGCCGTAAAATGTTTACGTCTTTGCTATTTCATGAAATTATACGTATCTTTGCCTAAACAATCATCAAGGAGAAATTCATGGTGGAAAACGAGGAACAGACAAAAAAGATGATACAAACTGCCCAAAAACCGGAAAAGTGTACCGGGAATGCCGGGAAAGGAAAGGCTCAAAAAGTCAGCAGGACATGGAAGGCCATGATGAGGCTGGAGGGCATAAAGAGCCTTCGGACCATGTCGTCATAGCCCATGCGTTGACCGGACGCCTACCGCTTATATCGAGCGACCGGCGTTTTGCTTTTTACAGGGAGCATGGGTTGGAGTTTGTATTTAATAAAAAATAGATAAAAGGAAAAGCTATTGCATCATGACTTATCATCATTTGTCCGTCCTCGTACACCGGCAGGCGGAGAAATATGGCGAAAAGATTGCCTTGAAATACCGTGATTACACCCTTGCACAATGGGTGCCGGTGACGTGGAACGGTTTTTCGGCCTTAGTGCGCCGCACTGCGCATGCCTTGGCAGCGTTGGGGGTGGGCGAGCAGGAGAATGTGGGCGTCTTCTCGCAGAACATGCCCGAATGCTTGTACACCGACTTCGGGGCTTTTGCCAACCGGGCGGTGACCATTCCGCTCTATGCCACCAGCTCGTCGGCGCAGGTGCAGTACATTGTGAACGACGCGCAGATACGTTTTCTCTTTGTGGGCGAGCAATTCCAGTATGACACGGCTTTTCATGCCTTTGGCTTCTGCCACCACCTTCAGCGGCTGATAATTTTCGACCCCAAGGTGAAGCGCGACGCAAGGGATGTCACCTCGCTGTACTTTCACGAATTTCTGGCTATGGGCGATGGGCAAGGACTGGACGCCGTGGTCGAGGAGCGCACGGCCCGTGCCACGGAGGGCGACCTGGCCAACATACTCTACACCTCGGGCACCACGGGCGAGCCCAAGGGGGTGATGCTGCATCACTCCAACTACACGGAGGCTTTCCGCGCCCACGACATTATCTTTACTTCGCTCAGCGACCGCGATGTGTCGA
>CALUIF010000051.1 GCA_944320635.1 uncultured Bacteroides sp.
CACCAAGGGAGACCTTCATGTAGACGAACACCACACCATAGAAGACACCGCCCTTGCGCTGGGCGAATGCCTGCATCAGGCTTTAGGCAGCAAGCGGGGCATTGAACGCTATGGTTATGCCCTACCCATGGACGACAGCCTGTGCCAAGTGTGCCTGGACTTTGGCGGACGACCCTGGTTGGTGTGGGATGCCGACTTCGAACGCGAACGCATTGGCGACATGCCTACGGAGATGTTCTACCACTTCTTCAAGTCGCTAAGTGACACGGCACGCATGAACCTGAACATACAAGCCCGGGGCACGAACGAACACCACAAGATAGAGGGCATCTTCAAGGCATTGGCACGGGCACTGAAAATGGCTGTACGCAGAGACATCTACCACTACGAGCTACCCACCTCGAAAGGCGTGCTTTAAGCCTCCGTCCCGTCCGGAAGCGGACAACGGCAATGTCCGCTTCCGAACACTCACCACCCACAAGAGCCGCAGAAACGGTTGGCACAGTCTTTGCAAAAGGATATGGCAGCAAATATCAACCATAAAAAGAAATGAAGAAGAAACTGCTGTACATAGCCGCCTGCCTGCTATTGCCTGCCATGCCGGCCGCAGGACAAGACTCCCTGCAATACGAACGGGACATTACACTGGCTGAGGCCATCGCCCTGGCACGCGCCCGCTCGGTAGACGCTGCCGTAGCGCTGAACGAACTGAAAACCGCCTACTGGGAATACCGCACCTTCCGTGCCAACCTGTTGCCCGAAATGACCCTGACCGGTACCCTGCCCAGCTACAACAAGTCGTACACCTCGTACCAAAACTCCGACGGAACCTACACCTTCGTGCGCAACAACAATTTGGGACTGACAGGCCAGCTGTCCGTCACGCAGAACATCTGGCTTACGGGCGGCACGCTGTCCGTCAACTCCTCGCTGGACTACCTCAAAGAGATAGGTTCCAACAGCAGCCGCCAATTCATGTCCGTACCCGTCAGCCTGCAATTGTCGCAACCTATCTTCGGTGTCAACACCTTGAAGTGGGACCGCCGCATAGAACCGGTGCGCTACGCCGAGGCCAAGGCCGAGTTCATATCGGCCACCGAGGAAGTGACGATGACAACCATCACTTACTTCTTCAACCTGCTGCTTGCCAAGGAGAACCTCGCCACCGCCCGGCAAAACAAGGAGAACGCCGACCGCCTGTACGAAGTAGCCATAGCCAAACGCAAGATGGGGCAGATATCGGAGAACGACCTGCTGCAACTGAAGCTCAACGCCCTGCAAGGACAATCGAACCTGACCGATGCCGAGAGCAACTTCAACACCCAGATGTTCCAGTTGCGCTCCTACCTGGACGTATCCGAACAGGAAAACCTCAACCCCATCGTACCCGAAACGGTACCCGCCATCGACATTGAATACCAGGACGTGCTGAACAAAGCATTGGACCGCAACTCCTTCGCACAGAACATACGCCGCCGCCAGCTGGAGGCCGACTACAGCGTGGCAACCGCCAAAGGCAACTTGCGCAGCATTACCCTGACCGCCAGCGTAGGCTACGCGGGACGCGACAGGAACTTCACCTCCGCTTACCACAACCTGGTGGACAACCAAGTGGTCGAAGTGGGTATCTCCATTCCCATCCTCGACTGGGGCAAGCGGCGCGGACAGGTGAAGGTGGCCAAGAGCAACCGCGATGTCGTGCTCTCGCAGATACGCCAGGAGCAAATGAACTTCAACCAGAACATCTTCCTGCTCGTGGAGAACTTCAACAACCAGGCACACCAGCTCGACATTGCCGAGCAGGCCGACGGCATTGCAGAACGGCGCTACAACACCAGCGTGGAGACCTTCATGGTGGGGCAGATTAGCATCCTCGACCTGAACGACGCCCAAAACTCCAAAGATGAGGCACGACAGACGCACATACAGGAGCTCTATTACTATTGGTATTACTTCTACCAACTGCGCAGCCTCACCCTGTGGGACTTCGAGCAGAATGCCCCGCTGGAAGCCGACTTCGAGGCCGTGGTAAGGCAATAATGCAGGTGACGCATACCATCACGCTCCTACCCTCCACCCGGTTCCTTACCGTGACCCCTACCCGGTTCCTTGGCAGGAACCACCCCGGATCATTAGTAGGAACCGGGTAGGGGTCACGGTAAGGAACCAGTAAGTATCCAGCAAAAAATACGGCAAAGCCGCATGCCTTCTCCCAAATAAGCCTTACTTTTGCAACAGACAAATCCCGAAAACGCTTATGATACTGATAATAGACGACGACAGCGCCATACGCTCCTCACTAAGCTTCATGCTGAAGCGTGCGGGCTATGACGCACAAGCCGTGGCAGGCCCACGTGAAGCCATCGACACCGTGCGCACCCAAGCGCCCGACCTGATATTGATGGACATGAACTTCACCCTCTCCACCACCGGCGAAGAAGGCCTCACCCTACTGCGGCAGGTCAAAGTATTCCGCCCCAACGTGCCCGTCATCCTCATGACCGCCTGGGGCAGCATACAGCTGGCTGTGCAAGGCATGCAGGCAGGCGCCTTCGACTTCATCACCAAGCCCTGGAACAACGCCGCCCTGCTGCAACGCATCGAGACAGCCCTCGCCCTCACCGCCCCCACGCCCCCCGACAAGCCGGACGGCACGACGGCGCAGCTGGACCGCAGCCACATCATCGGCAAGTCGCAAGGACTGACCGACGTGCTCCGCACCGTGGCACGCATCGCCCCCACCAACGCCTCCGTGCTCATCACCGGCGAAAGCGGCACAGGCAAGGAGCTGATAGCCGAGGCCATCCACCTCAACAGCCGGCGCGCCAAGCAGCCCTTCGTCAAAGTCAACCTGGGCGGCATCTCGCAAAGCTTGTTCGAAAGCGAAATGTTCGGTCACAAGAAAGGCGCCTTTACCGATGCCACTGCCGACCGTACAGGACGTTTCGAACTGGCCGACCGGGGCACCATCTTCCTCGACGAGATAGGCGACCTCGACCTCTCTTGCCAAGTCAAACTGCTGCGTGTGTTGCAAGACCAGACGTTCGAAGCCTTGGGCGACAGCCGTCCACGCAAGGTAGACGTGCGTGTAATCTCCGCCACCAATGCCGACTTACGCCACATGGTGACTGAACATACCTTCCGCGAAGACCTGTTCTACCGCATCAACCTCATCACCATCAAGCTGCCCCCACTGCGCGAGCGCCGCGAAGACATTCCCCTGCTGGCTCGCCACTTTGCCGACCGCCAGGCCGAAGCCAACGGACTGCCCCGCACGGACTTCTCGGCCGATGCGCTCCAATTCCTGTCCCGTCTGCCCTACCCCGGCAACATCCGCGAACTGAAGAATCTGGTAGAGCGCACCATCCTCGTCACCGGCAAGCCCGTGCTCGATGCCTCCGACTTCGATGCCCAATACCTGCGTCCCGACAATGCCATCGGCACCACCACGGCAACCAGCCTAGCCGGCATGACACTGGAAGAAATAGAACGGCAAACTATCCTTCAGACCCTTGAACAACATAAGGGCAACCTCAGCCGCGTGGCAGCATCACTCGGCATCAGTCGTGCCGCCCTCTACCGCAGGCTGGAGAAATACGGCATCGATATATAATAAGCACACCACACACTCCACCCCACCACACACATGCGCATCAAATTCCTTTTCTACCTCTTGGCCCTGTTTCTTACGGCATTGGGTGTATGGTTCCTCTACTACACCTACCAGGCAGGTGATGCCGGCACACATACCTACGTGATGGAAGGCACCATTGCTTTCATCCTTATCTACCTGATAGTGTTCTATCGCCGGGTGGTACGCCCGTTAAATGCCATCAGCAATGGCATGGAGTTGCTGCGCGAACAAGACTTCAGCAGCCGTCTGAGTCCTGTAGGCCAGTATGAAGCCGACCGCATGATAAACATCTTCAACCGCATGATGGACCAGCTGAAGAACGAACGTCTGCGACTTCGCGAACAGAACCATTTTCTTGACCTGCTCATACAAGCCTCTCCCATGGGACTTATTATCACCACGCTGGACGATGAGGTGTCCCAACTGAACCCGGCAGCATTGAAGATGCTCGGTGTAACTCCTGAAGAAATCCTTGGCAAACGACTGGAACAGATAAACACCCCCTTGGCCACCGAGCTGGCCGCCATCCCCAAAGAAAGTGCAACGGTGGTTCGCCTCAACGATGCCAACATCTACAAATGCTCGCGCTCCTACTTCATCGACAGGGGCTTTAAGCACCCGTTTTTTCTTATTGAACGCATGACCGAAGAAGTGATACGTGCCGAAAAACGTGCCTATGAAAAAGTCATCCGGATGATTGCCCACGAAGTAAACAACACCACAGCAGGCATCACCTCAACCCTGGATACCGTAGAGCAAGCCCTTTCCGACGAACCAGACATGAACGACATCTGCCAGGTGATGCACATCTGCACAGAGCGATGCTACTCCATGAGCCACTTCATCACCCGCTTTGCAGATGTCGTCAAGATACCCGAGCCTACGTTACACCCCGCGTCTTTAAACGATGTAGCCACCGGATGCACACGCTTCATGGAGGGCTTGTGCAACGATCGCAACATCAGCCTACGCCTAGATACGTTTCCCGATATAAATCCAGTTAATCTGGATGCTTCCCTTTTCGAACAAGTATTGGTCAATATTTTAAAGAATGCAGTAGAAAGCATAGGAAATATTTCCGACGGACGACAAGGGCAAATCACCGTCAGCACATTTGCCCCCGCAGGCATCGAAATCACCGACAACGGGCCGGGAATCAGCAAGGAAGTTGAGACAAAACTATTCACCCCCTTCTTCTCCACCAAACCACACGGACAGGGAATAGGCTTGATATTCATCCGAGAAGTGTTGACACGCCATGGATGCACTTTCTCACTACGTACCGGAGACGATGGCCTGACACGTTTCCGCATTCTATTCAATAGCTGAGAGCTCCTTACTTCACAGTAAAAACGAGGATTACATTCAAAAAACTCCTTGAAAAGCGTGTTATTCCAAAGGAAAGCTGTACCTTTGCCGAGATTTTCAAAAGGCATCATGGGAAAAGAAACATCTACCAGAATACAGACTTCTATTCTGAACGAAGCGGAGAAAAAAGCCCTTATATGGCTGGCACAACGTCAACCCAAGTGGATAACATCTGACTTGCTCACTTATATGGGAGTACTTGGTGCAATAGTATGTGCACTCGGTTTCATCTTGGCAAACGTGGACGTGCACTACTTATGGCTATCATCTCTTGGTTTAGTAATCAACTGGTATGGAGACAGTTTGGATGGTACATTGGCACGAGTACGAAATACGCAACGGCCAATTTACGGTTTCTTTATCGACCACAGCCTGGATGCCATTACCATTTGCATCATGTGTATCGGGGCGGGGCTTTCACCCATGTTCAAGCTTGATGTGGCCTTGGTAGTATTGGCCGGTTATTTGGTACTTTCTATTTACACCTATGTCTGCACTATACTAAAGGACGAATTCAGATTGACTTACAGCAGCTTTGGACCCACAGAATTTAGGTTAGTCATCATTATTATCAATACACTGTACATGTACACATCATGGCGCGAAATACAGTTCTCGATAGACTGGTACACCTTTGGTGTATATGACATTGGCGGCATGACTATCGGTGTGTTCCTATTCACGGCATGGTTGGTGCAGTTTATAAAAGACCGCCGTGTACTTTCCAAACGTGACCCGCTGAAACCATACAATACTACTCACAACAACTAATCCCAGCAACAACAGCCGTGCGCACCTATTTGGAATTTCTTATCACCCGCCTGTTTGGAACAGGAGTAGATACCTTGGTATTGTGGATATGTTCTACCTTCTTGTTCACATCCTATTGGGGAGCCTACGTACTATCGCCCATCATTTCATTCGAGTTCGCAGTGATGAGCAACTACCTGTGGTCGTATTGCTGGATATGGCGAAAGCGCATCGGAAACAAGAGTATGACCGATTTCTGGAAACGCTTCTTTATCTTCAATCTCTCGTGTGTAGTGGGCTTTCTTATCAAGATGTTGTTCTTACTTATCTTTGAGAAAATATTCGAGTGGGACGTAGTCTACTGCAACTGGGCGGCACTTATCATTTCTGGACTATTCAATTACTTCTTGGCAGACTGCGTAGTATTTAATAAGCATACGTTTGCCTCAAAGACCTCCGACACGGCAATTACAGAAGAAATCCGGGAATCAGCTTGAACAACACAATCGGTTGACCTATGAAAAGCCCTTTATCCATCTACCCTTCAGCTTGGTTACAAGCCAATAGCCGTAAGCATTTATCAGATACCGACAGCTGGTACGTGGCTTTCGCCAACCAATTGTCCACTTTGTTGCAGACATCCGACTTATTTGCAGGAAGAAATACAAATGACATCAATCATGCTGCCCTAGCTCTCACCCTTTACCTGCACGACGCTATTGCACAAACAGGAGGATGGAAAGAATTTACTGCTCGGCACATGGCACTTTACGGCAAGCCATTGCCTTTCTACACCATTTCGGAAAATGAATATATAGCAGACGAGATCAACTTGCCCGATGTGACATTCGTGTTGTGGACATGCTTCTCCTTACCCGCCGCCCACTTCAAGCCAAATGATTACACCTTATATGACCCCTACGACCAATCTTTGCGAACTTTAGCTAAAGAAGTATACGCTTTGATGGACAGTGTTTTCAATGAGGCTCCCATAGATGACGCTACCCCATCGCCCAACTGGATGAGGGGCACAGCAGCCCTTGGCATCCCGGCGCGCCCTCTGCCCTCACAACCCAACCATCCGGCCGATGCAACCGATGTCAATGCGCGCCGTTGCCTGGAGCATACCTCTGGCTACCCCTTGCTATATTTTGCCGATTATGGTTTGCTGCGTAGCTTCTTCGTAGATGTACTGGGATGGCCAGCCAACGGCTCCCTACTCCCTACACTGGCCGAAGAACGTGAATTCGTCATTTACGCCAATACCCGCGGTATGCTTCTCGCCCCAGGTGTGGCAGCCTATTTCCATGACTCACACAATCCTTTCTACGATCCCGCCCGCGCCACTGCCGAAGGTTATCGCCTATTCTGCCAGCCCGGCTATTGTCCTTTCGACTTGCTGAAACTGGGCATTCAACGCGGACTATTAGCTGATGCCCGCCTACCCTTTGCCAACGGGCATGAAACGTTGCAACGGCATGCCGACTTCCTTACACGCTACTATTTAGGTTCATACTACGAAGCCGACTGATAGGAGCCAAATCCTGTCCTCTCCTTATAAAGGATTAACACGGAGTACTTGGCAGTGGCAACTCGCCTTACAATGTGCCAAGCCTCCGACAGAACCGGACAGTAGGCTAAAGTTCCACAATCTCCTCAGGACACTGCGTCAATTTCTCCACGCCATTTTGTGTCACGACCCATGAATTCTCAATGCCCACAGGTCCCACACCCTGCAGCACCATCTTCGGCTCAAGAGCGAACACCATACCCGGCTCCAATTGCTGACGGATTCGGGGGGCAATGACGGGCTGCTCGTTAATCTCCAACCCGATGCCGTGGCCTATGAACTTAGCCTTCTGACCTGTACCCATAAAGCAATCTGCAAAGCCTGCCTTCTGTACTATCTCCAAGGCTATATTATACAGATCTTCGCACGCCACACCAGGACGAGCAGCTGCAGCAACAGCCTCCTGCACATTAAGACATACTTGATGGGCATCATACGCCTGCTGTGGAAGCCGTCCAACAGAATAGACACGGCTCATATCACACATGTATCCGTAAAAATTTCCTCCCATGTCCACCATAAAGCTCTGTCCGGCCTGCAGCAGCGTGCCATTGGCCCCACCGGGCAACGAAGGATCGAGTCCTTCACCTCCAAGTGCGAAGTCGTAGGGACTGGGAACACCGGCATTGTTGCCCGCCAGCAGGCTGCCCATAAATATCTCCATGCTCCGACCAAATACGCGGAAGATGCCCAGACACCCCTGCAAACGCATCAGACGCTCTATCTCGATAGACAGTTGCCGATCAGTCATACCCGGCCGGTAGACGGAAGGTATCTCTTTATAAGCTTCGGCATGGGCAGCTGCGCTATGACGGAACATACTGATTTCCAACTCTGTCTTCACACTGCGTGCTTGCCGGATGAGAGACGTTCCGCACGATATCACCTCGGCATCCGGAAAGCAAGCGGCTAAGCGGTTATATTCATTGAATGGCAGCTCGTCACCCTCCAGCATCAGTCGCGTAGGCATGGGCAACCCTAACTCTTTAATCAGTTCGGGCAACTGTTCCGGCTTGCGAATGGAGTGAATATGTTCTCCCTCAAGATTATTGGGCCGCTTTACGAAAACATGCGCCACATCGTGAAGCGGCAGATACAAATAGCCACTTATTACGCACCCAAAGGTGTAAATGAGGTTGACATTGCAAGTGATGAGAGCCGCGTCAACGGAATGCTGTGCCATGAGGACGCGAATCTTATCGCGCCGTTGTTTTAATTCTGGTTGTAACATAGTGCTCTTTTCTGTTTATGTGGTTTTGATACGTGGGTGCAAATGTAGCAAATATGTGGGTAGAAAACAAACGCTGCCTGCACCTTCACAGGCACAGGCAGCAGCAACCATAAATATAAATACAAATACAACTAAACAAAAATATCATATAATGCCTTGTCCCATCATAGCATGCGCCACCTTCATGAAACCGGCTACATTGGCTCCTTTGACGTAATTGATATAACCATCGGGCTCAGTACCGTATTTCACGCACTGGGCATGGATGGCGTGCATAATGCCGTGCAAACGCTGGTCTACCTCATCGGCACTCCAACTGAGGTGCATAGCGTTCTGGCTCATTTCCAATCCGCTAGTGGCCACACCTCCGGCATTCACAGCTTTGCCTGGAGCATACATCATCTTGTGCTCGATAAACAGGTCGATAGCCTCGGGTGTACAACCCATGTTGGATATCTCGCCCACGCAGAGTACATGATTATCTATCAAGTGCCGGGCATCTTCACCATTCAGTTCATTTTGGGTGGCGCAGGGCAGGGCTATATCTACCTTCACCTCCCATGGGCGTTTGCCAGGAATGAAAGTCGAACCGGGGAATTCATCAGCATAAGGAGCCACCACATCATTGCCTGACGCACGCAACTCCAACATATAGTCTATCTTTTCGCCACTAATGCCATCGGGATCATAAATATATCCGTCAGGTCCCGATATGGTCACAACCTTGGCTCCCAGCTGGGTTGCCTTGGTAGCGGCCCCCCAAGCCACATTTCCGAAGCCTGATATGGCCACCGTCTTTCCCTTGATGTCGATACCCTTAGTCTGAAGCATCTGATTGACGAAGTACAGTCCGCCGAAACCGGTTGCTTCCGGACGTATCAGCGAGCCGCCGAATTCCAGCCCCTTGCCGGTAAAGGTACCTGTAAACTCGCGTGTCAACTTCTTATACATGCCATACATGTAGCCCACTTCACGGCCTCCCACGCCAATGTCGCCGGCCGGCACATCCATGTCAGGACCTACATGGCGCCACAGCTCAAGCATGAATGCCTGGCAGAAACGCATAATCTCGGCATCACTCTTACCACGTGGCGAGAAATCCGAGCCTCCCTTAGCCCCACCCATGGGCAATGTGGTCAGCGCATTCTTAAACGTCTGCTCAAAGCCCAAGAACTTCAATATGGACAAGTTGACCGAAGCATGGAAACGGATACCCCCTTTGTAGGGACCGATGGCGTTATTGAATTGTACACGGTAGCCTAAATTGGTCTGCACTTCACCCTTATCATCCACCCACGTGACACGGAAAGTAAAAATGCGGTCGGGCTCTACCAGCCGTTCGATAATCTTGGCCTTCTCAAACTCGGGATGCTGATTGTAAACATCTTCAATGGAAAGAAGAACTTCCTTGACCGCCTGCAAGTATTCCGACTCGCCGGGATGCTTAGCCTCCAATGAGGACATGATACGTTCGATATTCATACTATTACTATTTATAGGTTAGTACATAAAGGAATTATTGCATACATCAAAATGTAACGCAATAGTTATGCAAATATAGGAAAACTTTCCGGAAACAACGCAAGTGATACCAATATTTAGATTAATTAATAATAAAACGTCAGAAACGGTACTTCCCTTTATGGTAAGCCAAGGCCATGGTCCGGGGATAGGAATCGGAAAGCAGTCACGTAGTACTGAGAATCAATACGTTATACCTATCCCTTTACCATCGTGTTAGCGACGGAGCACTAACGCGCCAGCGACAGAGCACTAACGCGCTGACGACGGAGCACTAACAAACCGGTAAAGGCACACAAATATCGGAGTAAAGAAAAGAGGCAGACAGAAGGTTTAAAATACATCAATCAAGGTTTGGATACTGTTATTTTGTAGGGATATGGAACAATTATGATAGATATTAAACCTTATATTTACAAATAATCACTAACCTTGCAAACGGAATCATAACGCAAAAGACAGCCATGAAGACAAACCGATTGCTTCTTACATCTATAGTACTTGCAGGATGCGTAACTATTGCCACAGGACAAAACAAACTGGCACAAGACAGCATACTGGAGCAACAATTGCTGGCAACGGGACTTGTTCACCGCCCACTGCCCTTGGACACCACCCATTCGTATGAGGCAGATGTGAAGAAGAAAAAAATATTGCAAAGCGTTCCTCTCCTGCAAGAAGCAAGCATTAAGGGATGGAGCCATGAAGAAGAAGGCAAACTAACATACAGCCGGCAACATACCGTTTCGGGCAAAGGAAGCATCAAGTTACAATATGCCACCTATACCGGTAAACGAGCCAAAGGCCCGGCAAACGACCCCGACTATGCGACCTACGGGAATTGCCGCGCCATATATAGCTTAGGAGAGGGTAAGAACCTCGAGGCATACAACCGCCTGACCTTTTCCATCTATCCCGATTGCGATGGAGCACGGGTGGTGAACATGGATCTCTCGTTCATCAACGCCGACACACCGGCAAAGGCTGGCTACAACCGCCCATCGGGCTCACACCACATTCCCTTGCAAAACAAACAATGGAACCATTGTACACTGGAGATAGACGAATACCAGCGAGACAAGGTGCTTGCCATCGCCTTCAGTACCACATTGAGAGGCAAAGACAGGACAACAGGCGACTCTGCCACTTACTACATAGACAACTTAACGCTACAAAAAGTGGAAGACCCCGACCCCGTGAGCGGCTGGCAACCTGCACCCGGACGGATAGTCTACTCCACTACAGGATACTTTGTCAAAGGCTCTAAAACGGCTATCCTCCCCCTTGGCGAAAGAAAGACAGACGAAGGCTTCTGCCTGCTGGATGCCCGGACGGGGGACATCGCATATCAAGGCACATCGCATACCGCGTCCACTACCATCGGCACCTACCGCATACTGGACTTCACACCATTCCACACGCCCGGCGAATACCGCCTCCAAACGGAGAGTGGCCTCTCCACCCCACCATTCCGCATCGGCGACCGCATTTGGGAAGACTCGCAGTGGCGTGTACTGAATTTCATTTTCTGCCAACGTTGTGGATATGCCGTACCCGGAGTACATGGAGCATGCCATGCCGATTTAGTATCGGAACACGATGGCCAAAGTGTGCCCTATTGCGGCGGTTGGCACGATGCAGGAGACCTGTCACAGCAAACGTTACAAACGGCGGACGTGATGTATGCCTTGCTCGAAGCAAGCAATGCCTGCCGCACCGACAATCCCGCCCTAAGTGCCCGCCTCAAGGAAGAAGCCGAATGGGGCTTGGAATTCATACTAAAAAACCGTCTGGGCCAAGGATGGCATGCCAGCAGCATGGGGCTCCTTATATGGCAAGACGGCATTGAAGGCACGCTGGACGACATTAGTAGCGTGCGCACCCAGTGTTTTGCTTTCGACAACTTTCTCTACGCCGCCTACGAATCCTATGCCGCCCTTTCGCTCACAGATGACCCCATGATGCAAGAGCACCTGCGTCGCATAGCCGAAGAAGATTTTGCCTATGCACTCAATAAATGGACGAACGACGGCTACGACCATTTCATCCAGCCCTACGAACACACCTACGGTACCTCACGCAGCCAGTATCGTGCCACTATCTCGTGGGCAGCCAGTCTGCTCTACCGCCTGACAGGAAAGGAAGAATATGCCCGCCTTGCTGCCGATCACATCGGTTATGTACTGCAATGCCAACGCACTGAACCGGTGGGCATGGCTGATGGGAAACAACTTTCCGGCTTCTTTTACCGCGACACAGAGCGGCGTTCCATCGTGCACAATATCCACCAAAGCCGGGAGCAAGTCTACGCCCAAGCCCTTGTGGAACTGTGCCGCACGCAACCCGCACACCACGACCACAAGCATTGGCTCCAAGCCTTACACCGTTATGCCGGCTACCTCAAGGCACTAATGCCCTACACTGCACCCTACGGTATGCTGCCCAGTGGCGTCTACCACCGCGATGAATACCGCGACACGGCCAACTTCTACGCTCTCCACCTCTTCCCACCCACCGATGCAGAGCAACTGTACGCTGAGCAGCTACACCAAGGCGAGCAGCTGGACAGTGTGCACTATGTGAAGCGCTTCCCCGTATGGTTCAACATCTTCAATGGAAACACAGCCGTCCACCTCTCCTTAGGAAAGGCCGCTGCAGTGATGGGACACTATCTGGACGATGAAGAACTACTACAGATAGGGCGCGAACAGCTATACTGGACGGTAGGAAAGAATCCCTTCGGTCAAAGCCTTATCTACGGCGAAGGCCGGCGCTACCCGCAGCTCAACAACTTCTCGAGCGGACAGACTACCGGTGCCATTCCCGTAGGTATTCGTACGCTAGGAAACACCGATGTCCCCTACTGGCCACAAACCAACAATGCCTGCTATAAAGAAGTATGGGTCACCTCGGCAGGCAAGTGGCTGTCGCTGCTGGCCGAATATTAAATCTGAAATAATGCTTTTGCCATTACTGGGAAAGAATATTTTCCCAATAGGGAAATATAATTTCCCCAGTAGGAAAAAATATACTAACTTAAAAAAACAAGGAACTTATGAGAACCTTAACCGTTTATTTCATCTTATTGCTTGCAATGGTAACGCAAGCCCTCTTTGCACAAGCCCCCGAAGACTATCCGGCAAACTATGCACGGGCACCGCGCTTCAAGGCACTGGTCTACTACACCCAACATGCCGAAGAAGCGCATTACCAATTTTCCCTGCAAGCTGTGGAGTTTTTCAAGAAGTTGAACTATGGCGACGGCTTTGTGCTGGACTTCACCACCGACATCGACTCTTACGACACGTATGAGAAACTGAAGGACTACTCTGTAGTTGTTATGCTCGACGGCTATCCCACACAACCGGCCGCCCGCCTGGCTTTCCAGCAGTACATGGAGCGCGGTGGTGGCTGGATGGGCTTCCACGTGGCAGCCTACAATGACAAGAATACAAATTGGCCTTGGTTTGTTGACTTTCTTGGCGGCGGGGTGTTCTACTGCAACAACTGGCCCCCACAACCTGTATTGGTTGAAGTTGATACGGCAGAGCATCCTGTTACCAAGAACCTTCCTAAGGAGTTCGTAGTCCCTGCGAGCGAATGGTACCAGTGGAATCCAAGCCCGCGCCAGAACCCCGATGTAGAAGTGCTGCTCACCCTCTCGCCCAAGAACTACCCGCTGGGCATCAAGGACGTGGTGAACTATGGCGACTTCCCCATTGTGTGGACCAACACCAAGTACCGCATGATATACCTCAACACGGGCCACGGCGAGGAATGCTTTATTGACTCGGAGCAAAACCTGCTGTTCGTCAACGCCTTCCGCTGGGTGGTGAGCACTGACCCGCAAGGGAATCCGTTTGAAAAGTAAAGATGACACCTACTAACGTGTCTGATGGTGACCACTGGTGATATCCGATGGTGACCACTGGTGATGTCTGACAGTGATCACTAGTGATGTCCGACAGTGACCACCAGTGATGTCCGACAGTGACCACCAGTGGTGTCCGACAGTGACCACCAGTGGTGTCTACCCTATATCTTTTAAGACGATTTACGCTCGCTATTAATAAACCTATAATAACATGCATATGAGAAAACTTATCTGCACAACATGGGCACTGTTATGCCTCTCGGTCACAGCCTCGGCCCAATTCACGGTCACTGCCCACCAGGAAGGCTGGGAAGACACGCCACCCGAAGCAGTCCGCAAGGGGTTCTACCTGCAAAAGACCATATTGGTCGACATGGATGCCCAACCCGGTATGGAAGAAGTATTGGTTTTCGGCCACGACAATGGACACTATCCCACGTTCGACCTCTTTAAAGTGTACTATGCCATCGTAGACCACTATTCGAAGGAAGTAAAGTACATGTCGGACGTTTATGTAAACGACACTTACTATGTAAAAGTAGAGGACCGCAATGCCGACGGCCTGTCGGAAGTTTATATCTCGTACTTCAAGGATGGGGAGTTCAGCGTGGACAAACGGGGCTATAACCTGAAAACCACCCGCTGCTACGACCGGATAGAATATACGCCCGATAACCACAAAAACAAGAAGCCATGACACGTAAACTACTTACAACTTTCTTCATGCTAACCTGCCTGCTCATGCCACTGGCAGCCGCCCAACCCATCAAGACCCTGCTCATTACCGGACAAGACGGGAGCCACTACTGGCGAGGAGCCAGCCAAGGAATAGAACAGATATTGGAAAACAGCGGACTCTTCGAAGTGGACATCCTGGTGACGCCCGATTTCGGCGAAGACATCAATAGCTTTGAACCCGACTTCAAGGGATATAACCTTGTGGTCATCAACTACGGGGGAGCCACATGGAAAGCCTCTGTACGCAAGGCCTTCGAGCAATATGTAGCCAACGGGGGCGGCGTAGTAGTGCTTCACTCCTCCATCATCCCCATGGAAGACTGGCCCGCCTACAACGAAATGACCGGACTGGGAGCCTGGAACGGACGCGATGAGCGATGGGGACCCTTCGTCTATTGGAAAGACGGACGCTACATATATGATTACTCCCCCGGATATGCCGGCTATCACGGCCTGCAACACGAAACGGTGGTGGACAACCGTGCTCCCGGACACCCCATCATGCAAGGCTTGCCTCCCAGCTGGAAGCACTTCAAAGATGAAATCTACACCAAACTGCGCGGACCCGGACGCAATATGGAAATCCTTTCGACCATAGAAGAACAAGGCCGTCACGAGCCGGTGATGTGGACGGTACGTTATGGTAAAGGACGCATTTTTGTAGACGTATTGGGACATTGCGGCAACGACCCGGAGATGATATACTCCATACTTTGCACTGGTTACCAAGTAACGCTGTTACGAGGAGCCGAATGGGCAGCTACGGGAAACGTAACCCAACCGGTAGCTAAAGACTTCCCGCTGGAAGACACCTACACCTTGCGCCCCGACTTCAAGGCACCGTTTCATGCCTATTAAACAAGAAACTACTAAAAGGCGGTTATCCTGCTCAAGTACAGGATAACCGCCTTATTGCATCATTCATCCGCAGGATATACCACCCCAAGTTGCCGGCGCACCTCGTCCATCAACTCCATTGTCGTCAACGAACATTGGTGGCTATTGATGGCCGACTCCCTCCTTCCGGCAAGTACCAGGTCGATGAACTCGGCCACTTCATAATAATAACGGTCTTTATCCATTGGCTGAGTCCAGTCCTCGCTCTCAGGCTGCTCTCCATCGCCACCCACGGCATGCCTCATACGGGGAATATACGTCACCTGCCTCAGCCGGCTGATGTGGTTCAATGCGATAGTGCCCTCCTCTCCTTGTATCTCAGAAGACAAGTGCGAATCGGCAATCTTGGAATAAATCACATTGGCCTCCATCCCGTCATACTGGAAATGTACGGTACCCTGCCCGTCCGTGCCCGACGGCAGCATGATGCCCGATGCCTGGACTGATAACGGCTTGCCGAACAGAACGACCATGGG
>CALUIF010000052.1 GCA_944320635.1 uncultured Bacteroides sp.
ACTGACATATCATGAAAGTATATCAGACGAATGAAATCAAAAACATTGCTTTGCTTGGCAATGATGGCTCGGGAAAAACCACTCTCACGGAGGCGCTGCTCTATGAGAGTGGGATTATAAAACGTCGCGGTAGAATTACTGCCAAGAACACAGTCAGCGACTACTTCCCGGTGGAGCAAGAATATGGCTATTCTGTGTTTTCCACCGTTTTCCATGTGGAATGGAACGGAAAGAAGTTGAACATAATAGATTGCCCGGGCAGCGATGATTTTGTGGGTGCTGCCATCACGGCTTTGAATGTGACCGATACGGCCATCCTGTTGCTTAACGGACAGTATGGTGTAGAGGTCGGTACGCAGAACCATTTCCGTTATACCGAGAAGCTGGGCAAGCCTGTCATTTTCTTGATAAACCAGCTGGATAATGAGAAGTGCGACTACGACATGGTGCTGGAGCAGTTGCGGGAAATTTACGGCTCGAAGGTTGTGCCTGTACAATATCCGCTGGCTACAGGACCTAATTTCAATTCGTTGATCGATGTACTTTTGATGAAAAAATATTCGTGGGGACCCGAAGGAGGGGCGCCTACGATAGAACCGGTTCCTGCCGAGGAGATGGAGAAAGCTACTGCCCTGCATAAGGCATTGGTGGAGGCTGCTGCTGAACACGACGAGGGGCTGATGGAAAAATTCTTTGAGTCGGACTCTTTGACGGAAGACGAGATGCGTGAAGGTATCCGTAAGGGGTTGGCATGCCGTGGCATGTTTCCTGTCTTTTGCGTATGCGCGGGAAAGGACATGGGTGTGCGCCGGTTGATGGAATTCTTGGGTAACGTGGTACCTTTTGTAGACGAAATGCCGCCGGTGCATAACACACGAGGCGAGGTGGTTAAGCCTGATCCTAACGGACCGGCGTCGCTGTATTTCTTCAAGACAGCAGTGGAGCCGCATATCGGTGATGTGCAATATTTCAAGGTGATGAGCGGCAAGGTACATGAAGGTGATGACTTTACAAATGCTGACCGTGGCTCGAAAGAACGCATTGCGCAGATTTATGCTTGTGCAGGCGCCAACCGTATTAAGGTGGAAGAAATGGTGGCTGGCGATATTGGTTGTACCGTAAAACTGAAAGATGTACACACTGGCAACACTTTGAACGGCAAGGGAGCGGAAAATCGATTTAACTTCATCAAGTATCCTAATTCCAAATATTCGCGTGCTATTCGTCCCGTGAACGAGGCCGATACGGAAAAGATGATGGCTATATTGAACCGCATGAAGGAAGAAGACCCCACGTGGGTGGTAGAGCAATCTAAGGAGTTGCGCCAAACCATTGTGCACGGACAGGGTGAATTCCACCTGCGCACGTTGAAGTGGCGGTTGGAAAATAATGAGAAACTCCAGATTGTATATGAGGAACCACGCATACCTTACCGTGAGACTATTACCAAGGCGGCCCGTGCCGACTATCGCCATAAGAAGCAGTCGGGCGGCGCAGGGCAGTTTGGCGAAGTGCACCTTATTGTGGAGCCTTATTACGAAGGCATGCCTGCTCCTGATACTTATAAGTTTAACGGGCAGGAGTTCAAGATGAATGTGAAGGGCACAGAGGAAATCCCATTGGAGTGGGGTGGAAAGCTGGTATTTGTGAACTGCGTGGTAGGCGGTGCCATTGATGCCCGTTTTATGCCTGCTATACTGAAAGGAGTGATGTCGCGCATGGAGCAGGGACCGCTGACGGGTTCGTATGCCCGCGATGTGCGTGTCATCGTGTATGACGGTAAGATGCACCCGGTAGATTCGAATGAAATATCCTTTATGCTGGCCGGGCGCAATGCTTTCAGTGAGGCCTTTAAGAATGCCGGGCCTAAGATTTTGGAGCCTATTTATGACGTTGAAGTGTTTGTTCCTTCGGACAAGATGGGTGATGTGATGAGTGACTTGCAAGGCCGCCGTGCCATGATTATGGGCATGAGCAGCGAGGCTGGTTATGAGAAACTGATAGCCAAGGTGCCTTTGAAGGAAATGTCGTCTTATTCTACTGCGCTCAGTTCGCTGACCGGAGGGCGGGCTTCGTTCATCATGAAGTTTGCCAGCTATGAACTTGTGCCGAGTGACGTGCAGGAGCGGCTTATAAAAGAGTTTGAGGCTAAACAGGCGGAAGAATAATAAAAAGTCGAGTTTGGTTTTTACGAAGATAAACAGGCAGTGGGGTGGCTTTCGGGCGGCTTCGCTGCCTGTTGTTTGTGGCATCTCTTAATTTTTTATTAAATTTGCATAAGTGTATGGGCTGGTCCGGTTGTGCTTCCTGTGATAGAGTCCAAAAACGTTTTTGGGGTTAATTAACGAAAAAATATCGGTTAAAGCTGGTTAAAGTGTTAGGATTGTTAATTAGGTATTGTTAATTTTGTCGCCATGAAAAAGTCAACTATATGGATATTGGGCATTGTGATGGGTTTCTCCTTTCTGAGCCTGCTATACCTGCAAATCAGGTATATAGACGACTTTGTGAAGATGCGTAACGAACAATTTGACGAGTCGGTAAAGCGGGCATTAATGGCCGCTTCGAAGGATGTGGAGTCGGAAGAGGTGGAACGCTGGCTGCGTGAAGACATTACAGAAACCGAGCGGAAGGCGTGGGAACAGGCGCAAGGAAATGGTGTAGTGCAAACACGCAGATTTAGTATGACTACTCCCGATGGGTCGGTCAGTTCGTCTATTGAGTTGAAGACTTTCAGCAATCAGCCTTCGGAGTTGCCTCGGGCTATGATTTCGCGAAAGCACGGGGTAAAAACTATTCCGCAGACATCGCGCTCCATTGCAGATATGATAAAGAACCGCTACCTTTATCAGCGTGCGCTGGTAGATGAAGTGATTTGGCAAATGGTTTACAAAGCCAAAGACAAGCCGATAGCGGAACGTATTAATTTCAAGAAATTGGATACATATATCAGTTCGGGACTGATAGACAATGGCGTAGACCTGCAATACCATTATAAAGTGATAGATAGCGATGGCAGGGAGGTGTATCGTTGCTCGGATTATAGCGATGAGGGAAGTGAAAATTCTTATTCGCAACCTCTGTTTTTAAATGACCCGCCTGCGCGTATGAGTGTGATGAAGGTGCATTTCCCGGGGCGGCGTGATTATATTTTCAGCTCGGTGAGCTTTATGATACCGTCGTTGATATTTACGGTCGTGCTATTGATAACCTTTATATTCACGATTTATATTATATTCCGGCAGAAGAAGCTGACGGAAATGAAGAATGACTTTATCAACAACATGACGCATGAGTTTAAAACGCCGATATCTACCATATCGTTGGCTGCACAGATGTTGAACGATCCTGCGGTGGGTAAGTCTCCCGTCATGTTCCAGCATATATCGGGAGTTATTAATGACGAAACAAAGCGGTTGCGCTTCCAGGTAGAGAAAGTGCTGCAGATGTCGATGTTCGACCGTCAGAAAGCTACGTTGAAAATGAAGAAGTTGGATGCCAATGAGCTGATAACGGGAGTGGTCAATACCTTTGCCTTGAAAGTGGAACGTTATAATGGTAAGATAGAAACGGAACTGAATGCCGAACACTCCATGATATTTGCTGATGAAATGCATATTACGAATGTGATATTCAACTTGATGGATAATGCCGTGAAGTATAAGCGTGCTGATACAGACTTGGTGCTGACGGTGAAGACTTGGAATGAGGCAGCCAAGCTGATGATTTCTATCCAAGATAATGGAATAGGCATTAAGAAAGAGAATCTGAAAAAGATATTTGAAAAGTTCTATCGTGTGCATACGGGTAATCTGCATGACGTAAAGGGATTCGGCTTAGGATTGGCTTATGTGAAGAAAATCATATCTGACCATAAAGGCACTATACGTGCAGAGAGCGAGCTGAATGTGGGAACTAAATTTATTATAGCATTACCTCTATTAAAAAATGACTAATATGGAAGAAAAACTTAGAATCTTGTTATGCGAGGACGATGAGAACCTGGGCATGTTGTTAAGGGAATATTTGCAGGCAAAAGGCTATGCTGCAGAGTTGTATCCTGATGGGGAGGCCGGTTATAAGGCTTTTCTGAAAAACAAGTATGACTTGTGTGTGTTCGACGTTATGATGCCGAAGAAAGACGGTTTTACACTGGCGCAGGAAGTGCGTGCTGCAAATTCGGAAATACCTATAATCTTTTTGACGGCAAAAACGTTGAAGGACGATATCCTGGAAGGGTTTAAGATTGGTGCCGATGACTACATTACCAAACCTTTCAGCATGGAAGAGTTGGTGTTCAGAATTGAGGCTATCTTAAGGCGTGTGCGTGGCAAGAAGAATAAGGAAAGCAATATTTATAAGATTGGCAAATTTACTTTCGACACGCAAAAGCAAATATTATCGACCCCGGAGAAGCAGACGAAACTGACTACCAAAGAGTCAGAACTTTTGGGTTTGCTTTGTGCGCATGCCAATGAAATCTTGCAACGTGACTTTGCGTTGAAAACCATTTGGATTGACGATAATTATTTCAATGCACGCAGTATGGATGTGTATATCACGAAGCTTCGCAAGCACTTGAAGGAAGATGATTCGATTGAAATCATCAATATTCATGGCAAGGGCTATAAGCTGATTACACCCGATCCGGAAGATTGACAATATGGATTTTAAAGACACAAAAAAGGCGATGCTTACTTTTGCATCGCCTTTTTTTGTGTGGCCCTTAAAGTATTAATCGGTGATTCGTTTGTTAATGACAATGTAAGATACCCAACCGATGACAATCAGCACCATGCAGGCACCTAAGATGGCATTGTTGTTAACATTTTCAGTGAATGAGCATGCAATCAATATTGCTGCTCCCACCAGGATTAATATCAGTCCCAGATTCTTTAATAAACCTTTCATTGTGTGTGTATTTTAATAGTTATTATATCATTCAGAAAAACTTGTCACAAAGAAAAGCATAATTCTTTAACAGACGAAATTATTTGTGCAAAAAAACTATTATTCCACGCAAATTATTGGATAAAACAGGAAAAAACTCATTACTCAGGCTGCTTATTGGTGGATTTGGCCTTTTGGAGGGGGCTCTTTCTTTTTTTCTGTTTATGCAAGGGGTGCATCATATTGCTCGATTGTCTATCGTGAATGCATTTACTTGTCAGTCTTTTGTATTGAAGAAAATTTTGCGTAACACGTTTTGTCCGATAGTCAATTCTTCTGCAGTAATGCCTTGTAGGGCTTCTTGTAGGGTTTGCCTGGTGACAATATGGGCTTGGTCTTCTAAGTTTTTCCCTTCTGGAGTAAGATGAATTAGGTTGATGCGCCGGTCTTTTTTATCAGAAAGGCGGGTTACCAGATGCTGGCGCTCCATGTTGTCAATAAGACGCGTCATGCTGGGCTTGTCTTTGAATGTGGCATTACACAGTTCTTGTTGTGTAACTCCATCTTTCTCCCATAGAAAGATAAGTACGGTCCATTGTTCGGGCGTGATTTCCAATCCGTTTTTACGAAAGTTGCGCGATAACTTACGGTTAATGGCTGCTGATACTTTGCCGTTGAGAATGGCAAATATGAGTTGGAGATCGAAATTGAATTGTTCTATCATGAAATTATTGTTTAAACAACTTTGCAAAGATAATCTCAACTTACCATAAATCCTATAATCGGGAATAAAAAAATGGCAAATGTTTGTAGTTCAAAATAAAATGTCTAACTTTGCGCCGCAAAAAATAAAGCATTACAAATTAATTATTATTTAAACGTATGAACCAATACGAAACCGTTTTCATTTTAACTCCCGTTTTGTCTGATGTTCAGATGAAGGAAGCGGTAGAGAAATTTAAAGGTATCTTGACGGCTGAGGGCGCCGAGATCGTAAATGAAGAAAATTGGGGACTGAAGAAGCTGGCTTATCCTATCCAGAAGAAGTCTACCGGTTTTTACCAGCTGATTGAGTTCAATGCAGAGCCTACTGTCATTGAGAAACTGGAAGTAAACTTCCGTCGTGATGAACGCGTAATCCGCTTCTTGACCTTCAAGCAAGATAAGTATGCGGCTGAATACGCAGTTAAGAGAAGAAATTTGAGATCAACTAAAAAGGAGGATTAAATCATGGCACAACAAGTTCAATCAGAAATCAGATACTTAACTCCGCCTACTGTAGACGTGAAGAAGAAGAAATATTGCCGTTTCAAGAAAAGTGGTATCAAGTACATTGATTATAAAGATCCTGAATTCTTGAAGAAATTCTTGAACGAACAAGGGAAGATTCTTCCCCGTCGTATCACTGGTACCTCACTGAAGTACCAGCGCCGTGTAGCTCAAGCAGTGAAAAGAGCACGTCACTTGGCTTTGCTGCCTTATGTTACTGACTTGATGAAATAATAAGGAGGAGATAGAGTATGGAAATAATATTGAAAGAAGACGTAATCAACTTGGGTTACAAGAATGACATTGTGACAGTGAAGTCTGGCTATGGCCGTAACTACCTCATTCCGACAGGAAAAGCTGTTATCGCTTCGCCGGCAGCAAAGAAAATGTTGGCAGAGGAACTGAAGCAACGTGCTCATAAACTGGAAAAAATTAAAAAGGATGCTGAAGAAGTTGCAGCTAAACTGACAGGCGTTTCGCTGAAAATCGCAACAAAGGTTAGCTCTACGGGTACTATCTTTGGTTCAGTTGGCAGCATACAGATTGCTGACGAGCTCGCTAAATTGGGCCATAACATTGACCGCAAGCTGATTGTTGTAAAAGAAACTGTTAAGGAAGTAGGCAATTACACAGCTGTAGTGAAACTGCATAAAGAGGTTTCTGTGGAAATTCCTTTTGAGGTAGTTGCTGAAGAAGCTTGATAATAAAAAATAATTAAGAAGAGAAAGAGGCGTTTTCTTATGTAGTGAAGACGCCTCTTTTTTTGCAAAGAGCATGAAAAAAAGTCTGCTCATGCTTGCGCATGCCAGACTTTCAATACTTCTACAAAGACTTGCGTCTTCGCGCCCTTTTTATTCAGCTACTTTTATGCTGTCAGCTTTTACACTGTCGTTTTGTGCGGCAGGTGTAGCAACTTCGGCTTCAGCAGCCGGTTCGGCAACAACTTCAGTAGCTTCTGCATTAGCAGCTTCGCTTGAATTCTGCGCAGCCTTGTTTCCACAAGAGGCGAAAGATACGGCCACAATAGCAGTGGCCATCAAAACTAACTTTTTCATTTTCTTTTGCTTTTAAACTTAATATAAATAGTCGGTCTTCAAAACCGCGGCAAAGGTAGATTATTTTTGCATACGTTGTTCTGCTGGCGCTAATTTTTTTCGGGAAAATGCGTACCTTTGTCCCTTAACGATATTCGAACTGCTTATGATTGATACAAATCTGTTTCAAGATAAAACCGCTGTTTATTACACTTTGGGCTGTAAATTGAACTTCTCGGAGACATCTACCATCGGGCGCATTCTCCAGGAAGCTGGCATACGGACTGCCCGCCGGGGGGAAAAGGCCGATATTTGTGTGGTAAACACGTGCTCGGTGACGGAGGTGGCCGACAAGAAGTGCCGGCAGGCCATTCATAGGCTGGTGAGGCAGCATCCGGGTGCTTTTGTGATAGTGACGGGCTGTTATGCGCAGCTGAGGCCAGATACCGTGGCCAAGATTGATGGCGTGGACGTGGTGCTTGGTGCCGAGCAGAAGAAAGACGTGCTGAAATACCTGGGTGATTTGCAGAAACGCGACGGTGGGGGGCAGACGTTCACCTCGCCGTTGAAAGATATCCGCACCTTTGCTCCGTCTTGTTCGCGGGGCGACCGTACCCGTTTTTTCCTGAAAGTACAGGACGGCTGCAACTATTTTTGTTCGTACTGCACCATTCCTTTTGCCAGAGGCCGGAGCCGCAACGGCAGCATCGCCTCGCTGGTTGGGCAGGCACGCCAAGCTGCTGCCGAAGGGGGCAAAGAGATTGTGTTGACGGGCGTGAACATCGGCGATTTCGGACGTTCCACCGGCGAGACCTTCGCCGAACTGGTGAAGGCACTGGATGAGGTGGAAGGCATAGAGCGCTATCGCATTTCGTCCATTGAGCCCGACCTGCTTAGCGATGAGGTCATAGAGTTTGTGGCACATTCGCGACGGTTCATGCCCCACTTCCACATCCCTTTGCAGGCAGGGTGCGACGATGTGCTCAAGCTGATGCGCCGGCGTTACGACACCGCCCTCTTTGCCGGGAAAATTGAACGGATACGAACGCTGATGCCCGATGCCTTTATTGGCGTAGACGTCATCGTGGGGATGCGGGGCGAAACCGATGACTATTTTGAGCAGACCTGCCGTTTTGTCGAGGCGCTCGACGTTACCCAATTGCATGTATTCAGCTATTCCGAGCGACCGGGAACGTCGGCTTTGAAGATAGACCCCGTGGTGCCGCCCGAAGAGAAGCATCGGCGAAGCCAACGCCTGCTGGCGATTTCCGACCGGAAGACGCACGACTTCTACGCCCGCCACCGGGGGCAGACGGCTGCCGTGTTGTTGGAGCGCTCCCGCTCCGGGCTGCCTATGCACGGGTTTACTCCCAACTACATCCGTGTGGAGGTGCCGCGCAACGAGGCGCTGGACAATGAAGTAGTGACTGTCCGCCTGGGTGATTTCAATGCCGACGGCACAGCTTTGACGGGCGAAATGCTTGGTGAAAAGTGACGGGTATGGGGACAATTGCTATCGTTATCCTGAACTGGAACGGCCGCGACATGCTACGCCGCTTTCTGCCTGCCGTGCTCAGCTGCTCGGACGAGCCGGGAGCGGAAGTATGGGTAGCCGACAATGGCTCGACCGACGGTTCGGCCGAGATGGTGGAGGCCGAGTTTCCTGCCGTTCGTGTGTTGCGGTTGGACTGCAACTACGGCTTTGCCGAAGGCTACAACCGTGCCCTCCGCGAGGTGGAGGCCGACTACGCAGTGCTGCTCAACTCGGATGTGGAGCCTACCTCGGGCTGGCTCCGACCCTTGGCAGAGTATATGGATGCCCATCCTGAGGCGGCGGCCTGCCAGCCGAAAGTGCTGAGTTATCATCAGAAAGACCACTTTGAATATGCCGGTGCCTGCGGCGGATTCATCGACCGCTACGGCTACCCCTTCTGCCGGGGCAGGCTGATGGATACGGTGGAACGCGACTTGGGGCAGTACGACGCGCCCATCACAGTGTCGTGGACCACGGGCGCGGCCATGTTCATCCGTCTGGCCGACTATCGCGGGGCCGGGGGGCTGGACGGGCGCTTCTTCGCCCACATGGAGGAGATAGACCTGTGCTGGCGCCTCCGCTCGCGGGGCAGGGAACTGGCGTGCGTGCCCCGCAGCGTGGTGTACCACGTGGGCGGAGCCACCTTAGCCAAAGGTAGCCCGAAGAAAACGTTCCTCAACTTCCGCAACAACCTGCTGATGCTTTACAAAAACCTGCCGCCTGCCGAGCTTCGCCCCGTGATGCGCGTGCGCCTGCTGCTCGACTGGTTGGCCGCCGCCGCCTTCCTCGCGCAGGGGCGGGTGGGCGACTTCCGTGCCGTGCTCCGCGCCCGGCGCGAATACCGCCGCATGCTTCCCGACTTCCGGCAGGCGAGGGAGGAGAACCTGCGTGCCGCGCGGGCAGCGGACGCGGGCTGCCGTACTTCCTTTTGCCTGCTGTGGCAATATTATGTGCGCGGGCGGAAACATTATTCCTCGCTGCCGTCGCGCTGAACCGTCAGCCCGACGCCTGCCCAAAGGCAGTCCGCTCCCATGGGGGGATTGCGCTTGCGCAGCGTCAGCTGCACCTCGCTCACCGTGGGGAATTGTGCCAGCAGGCTGCGGCACATCCGCCCAGCCACGTGCTCCAAGAGGCACGAGGGGCAGTCCATCTCCCGGCGGATGAGGTCGTACACTTCGGCATAATTCACCGTATCGGCCACGTCGTCCGTCCGCGCGGCGCGGGCGATGTCCGTGCGCAGGCGCACGTCCACGCGATACTCGTTGCCCACTTGTCGTTCCTGCTCCGCCACCCCGTGCCGGGCAAAGAGGCGGAGGTCTTCCAGAAATATATAGCTGTCTGTCATCATAATGCTAAGGGTGATTATTTTTACACCACGGTGCGGCTCGGATTACACCGCGGTGCAGTTTCGGCTACACCACGGTGCAATTTCGGCTACACCGCGGTGCAATTTTAGCTACACCGCGGTGTAATTTCAACTGCCCGAAGGGGTAGCCGGAATTGCCCGAAGGGGTAGTCAGAATTACCCGAGGGGGTAGCGGCGATTACCCGAGGGGGTAGCGGCGACTACCCGAGGGGGTAGCGATGATTACCCGAGGGGGTAGTAAAAATTACCCGCGCGGGTAGTGGTTGCCGCCCGCGCGGGTAGTTGTCTTTATCCGGTCGGTGGCCGGCGGTTTATCCGCAGCGCGAGGCGCCGCAGGTCTTGCAGATGAGGCAGCCTTCCTGGTAGACGAGGGTCTCGTTTCCGCAGTTGGGGCATTTCTTGCCCTTGGCTTCGGTGCCGTCCAGCACGTACTTCTTGAGGGCGCGCTCCACGCCGTTCTTCCAAGTGTTGATGCTTTCGCTGTCCAGTTGCAGGGAGCTGACGAGCTTTATCACCTGCTCGATGGGCATGCGGTAGCGCAGCACACCGGAGATGAGCTTGGCGTAGTTCCAGTATTCCTTGTTGAACTTTTCGGACAGGCCCTCGATGGTGACCTTGTATCCGCGCTTGTTCTCAAACTGGAAATCGTAGTGCTTGCGGCCGTCGTCGTCGTAATTCTTGATGATGTGGCCGGTGGTTACGCTCTTGGGCAGTACGATTCCTTCGTCGTCGTCCAGCACACCGGTGAAAATCTCGTACGGGTGCCCGTCCATCAGTCCTACGAAGGCCACCCATTTCTCCTTATTGTTCTGGAAGCGTACCACGTCGGCCTCGAGCACCTTCGGGCGGGTTTCCACCACCGTGGGCGGCTTGCAGGGGGGCAATTCTTCGTCTTTCTTGTCGCTCTTGGTGGAGATGAGCACGCCCGAGCGTGAGCCATCGCGGTACACCGTGCAGCCTTTGCAGCCCGATTGCCAGGCTTCGATGTAGAGGCGGTTCACCAGTGCCTCGTCTACGTCGGCGGGCAGGTTGATGGTGACGCTGATGGAGTGGTCCACCCACCGCTGGATGCGTCCCTGCATCTTTACTTTCATCAGCCAGTCCACGTCGTTCGAAGTGGCCTTGTAGTAGGGCGATTGTTTCACCAGTTCGTCTATTTCGCCCTGGGTGTACCGCTTGCTGGGGTCGTAGCCCTTGGCCTTCATCCAGGTGATAAACTTGGGGTGGAATACGGTGTACTCCTCGAAGGCGTCGCCCGTCTCGTCCACGAAGTCGATGTGCACGTTGGTGTCGTTGGGGTTCACCTTGCGGCGACGCTTGTACACGGGCAGGAACACGGGCTCGATGCCCGAGGTGGTTTGTGTCATCAGGCTAGTGGTTCCCGTGGGGGCAATGGTGAGGCAGGCTATGTTGCGTCGGCCATACTTCGCCATTTCTTCGTACAGCTCGGGGTCGGCTTCACGCAACCGGTCGATGAAGGGGTTGCCCTGCTCGCGCTCGGTGCTGTAGATTTCGAATGCTCCGCGCTCCTTGGCCATGGTGACGGACGAGCGGTAGGCCTGCAATGCAATGGTACGGTGCACTTCTTCAGAGAAGGCGGTGGCTTCCTCGGTGCCGTAGCGTAGGTTCAGTGCGGCCAGCATGTCGCCCTCGGCGGTGATGCCCACACCGGTGCGTCGGCCTTGTCCGCTTTTCTTATAGATTTTCTGCCACAGCATGCGCTCAGTGTGCTTCACTTCCTCGCTCTCGGGGTCCGAATCTATTTTTTCCAGAATGCGTTCAATCTTCTCCAGTTCCAGGTCGATGATGTCGTCCATGATGCGTTGTGCCAAGGTGACGTGCTTTTTGAACAGGTCGAAGTCGAAATACGCGTCCTCCTTGAAGGGGTTCACCACATACGAATAGAGGTTGATGGCCAGCAGGCGGCACGAATCGTAGGGGCACAAGGGAATTTCCCCGCAGGGGTTGGTCGATACCGTGCGGTAGCCCAGGTCGGCATAGCAGTCGGGCACGGACTCCTTCAGGATGGTGTCCCAAAACAATACGCCCGGTTCAGCCGATTTCCATGCATTGTGCACAATCTTTTTCCATAGTGCCTGCGCGTCTATTTCTTTCTTCACAATGGGGTTTTCAGAGCCGATGGGGTATTGCTGCGTGTAGGGTTTCCCGTCGATGGCTGCTTGCATGAACTCGTCGTCCAGCTTTACCGACACGTTGGCGCCCGTCACTTTGCCTTCCGTCATCTTGGCGTCGATAAATGCTTCCGAGTCCGGATGCTTGATGGATACACTTAGCATCAGTGCGCCGCGTCGTCCGTCTTGTGCCACTTCGCGGGTAGAGTTGGAGTAGCGTTCCATGAACGGTACCAAGCCCGTAGACGTCAGTGCCGAATTCTTTACCGGGGAGCCTTTGGGGCGGATGTGCGACAAGTCGTGACCTACACCTCCGCGTCGTTTCATGAGCTGTACTTGTTCTTCGTCAATCTTGAAGATAGCTCCATAAGAGTCTGCTGCCCCATCAATGCCGATGACGAAACAGTTGGAGAGGGAAGCCACCTGGTAGTTATTGCCAATGCCGGTCATCGGGCTACCTTGAGGCACAATGTACTTAAAGTGGTCGAACAGTCCGAACAGTTCCTCTGCGCTCAGGGGGTTGGGGTACCTGGCTTCAATGCGGGCCACCTCGTTGGCTATTCTCCAATGCATGTCTTCCGGAGACTTTTCGTAAATGTTCCCGAAAGAATCTTTGACTGCGTATTTGTTTACCCAAACTCTGGCAGCCAGTTCATCGCCTTGGAAGTATCTTAAAGATTCTTCATAGGCCTCGTCGTAAGAGTAAGTTTTCTTTTCCACGCTGTGATGCTGATTGTAGATTAGATTCTTTTTTTTGTTCACTAAGTATTCGGGTGTAGAAGCTATACTTGAAGTCAACAAATGTGTTTGCAAAGCTATAAATGTTTTTGTTCTTGGCAAAATAAAACAGAAAATTTTTTCATCTGATAATGAAAATTTCCCGTTTTGTTTTATTAATATCCTGATTAATAATATATTAATATTTTGCCTTATCGTTGAAAGTTTTCCAAAAGGGAAAATTGGCATAAACTTCTGCTTCCTGTTTTGTGTCGTTAAGAATAGGTGGAAACTCTTTTTTTATAAGAATGTGGAATATAATGTGTGATTCTTTTCTTATATTTGCCGAAAAAAGAGAAAAATGGAAAGTTTGAAACAAAGAAGGACAATCCGGAAATATCAGGCAAAAGATATTTCTGTCGATTTACTGAATGATTTGCTTGAGACAGCCTTTCGCGCCTCCACCGTTGGCAATATGCAAGTTTATAGCGTTGTCGTTACGCGCGATGCTGCCCGTAAGGCTAAATTGGCACCGGCACATTTCAATCAGCCTATGGTTGAGAAGGCTCCGGTAGTGTTGACCTTTTGCATCGATTTACATCGCTTTAGCCAGTGGTGCGAATTGCGTAAGGCAAGTCCCGGCTACAACAATTTCGAGTGGTTTGTAAACGGAGCCATCGATGCCTTGCTGGTAGCCCAGACTTTTTGTGTGGCTGCCGAAGAAGCAGGGTTGGGTATATGCTATCTGGGCACCACAACCTACAATCCCCAGATGATTATCGATGCATTAGAGTTACCCCAATTGGTATTCCCCATAGCTACCGTGACAGTCGGCTGGCCTGCCGAATGCCCCAGTCAGGTAGACCGTTTGCCCATAGAGGCCATTATCCACGAAGAAACTTATCATGACTATACTGCCCAAGATATAGATCGCCTGTATGCCTACAAAGAATCTTTGCCCGAGAACAAGCAGTTTGTTCTTGAAAACAGCAAGGAAACCTTGGCGCAAGTATTTACCGATGTTCGCTATACCCGCAAAGATAGTGAAGCCATGTCCCAAGCTTTGTGGGAAGCCATGAAAGCGCAAGGGTTTTAAAGAAAGATTGCCGGTGAGCATTACATCCGGCCATTATGCCTGTGGTGTAATGCTCTCTCTCTTTGGTGCATATTATTCAGCCTTTCCTCAAGTCTGCCTGAATTTCTTCCATCTCGGCACGGAAAGTCTTGTCCACTTCTTTTAGTTCCTCAATCGTTTTGCAGGCATACAGCACGGTAGAGTGGTGCTTGTTGCCGATGAGTTTTCCTATCTTGGCCATAGAGAGGTCGGTGTGGTTCTTAGCCAGATACATGGCGATTTGTCTGGCCTGTGCCACCTCGCGTTTCCGCGATTTGGAGTATATCGCTGACGTTTCCAGCCCGAAATGCTTGCATACCGTGTTGATGATGTCATCCATTGTAATGGCTTTGGCCTCATTTTGCGTCACTTTGCGCACAATACGTTGGGCCAATTCCAAGTCTATATCCTTATTATAGATGGTGGCATGCGCCATGATGGAAATAATGATGCCTTCCAGGTCGCGCACGCTTTCGCTGACATTCTCTGCGATGTAATTCACCACTTCCGGCGGAAACTGCAATCCGTCGCGGCGTATTTTATTGCGCAGGATGTTTCTGCGCAATTCCACGGTAGGCTTCTCCAATTCGGCCACCATGCCCCACTTGAAGCGGGTGATGAGTCGTTCCTCCATTCCCTGCAGCAGTATGGGCGAACGGTCGGCGGTGAGTATCAGTTGCTTCCCGTTTTGGTGCAGGTGGTTGAATATGTGGAAGAATGTGTTTTGTGTTTTGGTAGCGCCTGCAAATTCCTGGATGTCATCAATAATCAGGACATCTATTTTCTGATAGAAAGATATGAAATCGTTGAATGTATTGTTGCGTACAGAATCGGTGTATTGCACCTGAAACAGGTGGGCGGATACATACAACACCAGTTTCTCAGGATAAAGCTCCTTGATTTTTGTGCCGATGGCATTCACCAGGTGTGTCTTGCCTACGCCCGATGCGCCATAAAAGAATAGCGGATTGAATACCGTTTTAGCCGGATTGAGCGCAACAGCTTCGGCCACGCTGCGCGACAGCTTGTTGCTTTCTCCCTCAATGAATGTGTCGAAGTTATATTCCCTGTTCAGGTGCGGGTCAATGTCCGCAGGCAGGGGAGCTTGGGGGATATTCTTGGTTTGTACATTGGCCACAGGCAATGTTGCGGTATGTGCCGGAAGGGATATATTCACTTCCGGATTTTTTACTACTAAGATGTCATACATCAATTGGGTGCCTTCGCCATAGACTTTATATATGACACGGCGCAACAAGTCTACATATTTTTCTTCCAAGTATTCATAGTAATACTCGCTGGGTACTTGAAGCACCAGTGTATTGTCCGCATATTTTAATGGTCGGATAGGCAAAAACCACGTCTTGTATGCATGCTCAGAGATGTTGTCCTTGATGATGGTAAGACAATGATTCCATAAACCGACATGATTCTGTTCGCTCATAACGGCTACTAATACATTTATTGATTAAGCATAACTTCTACGAATGCAAATTTGCTAATCATATTCGAGAAAAACAAATCCTTTTTTTCTTGCTTTTTTGCTTGGAAGAATAATGGCTTTACTTTCAGCTACTTACTCAACATGGCATCGGCAACCTGTTTGGGGGGAGGTTGCCGGTGTATGTAAATGCTTGGTAAATTGAATGTTATGCGTAGTTTGTCGCTTGCCGTCCACGTGAAGGATGCACTTCCGTAAATCCCTCTTTTTCCCTTGATAAGGAGAGTTATTCGCCATTTTCGGGCTGGCTCATAAAGAGGTTGCTATTTAGACAATTTCTATATAAGCATCTCTGCTCACTTGTCTTTCCTGCCGAAAAGCGAGAAGTGCACGTAGCGTTTGGGGTGCGATTTCAGGTCTTCCAGCAAGCTTGCCGCGTTGGCCGTAGTAGCGCTTAGGTTGTTGTAAAGTGTAGGGTCGTTAAAGAGGAGACCTATCGTATTGTCTTTCCGGTTCAGCTTGTCTGTAATCATTTTTACATTTGCCAGCGTAGAGTCTACTTTTTGCATGGTCGCCATGTAGTCTATCTCCTTCAAATCGTTTGATACTGAGGCAAAGTTATCACCTATCGTGTTCAGTTTCTCGGTCAGTTGCGGGATGTCGTTGTTCATCATTTTTTCCAGTTGCCGGCTGGTGCCTGCCATGCTTGCCGTGAGGTCTTGCACGTTGTGCAAAGTGGCCGGAATAGCCGGGTCGGCCAAAACGGCATTCAGCGAGGCCAGTATGGAGTCCAGTTTCGGAAGCATCCGTTCTATTTGCGGCATCAGGTTGGTCACATTTTCCATAATGCCATTGTTCAGGTTGCCCGGAATGGTGTCACCCGTCTGGTATCGTTCGCGCGGATTGTTGGCCAGCAGCAGGTTCATCTTCACGCCTCCCAGCATTTCGGTGGCCAGTTCGGCCGAGCTGCCCTTGGGGATGCGCAGGTTGGGTTCTACGTCTATTTCGGCTACTACGTCGCCGGGGTTTTCATAGTTGTAGTACAGGTTGCGCACGATGCCTACCCTGAAGCCGTCGGCAAATACCGGGCTCGATTTGGTCAGCCCGTTTATGTTCTCGAATTTCACGTAGAAGTAGTTGGAGGGCTTGAACAGGTGTATTCCTTTCAGGTAGTTGATGCCATACACTAATATGCAAAGTGCGATGATGCCCGCAATTCCTATTTTGACTTCTTTTGTAAAGTATTTCATGACGATTCCTATTTTGATTATGATTCCTATTTTGATTATGATTCCTATTCTTATTGATTATCTCTGCTATTCTTATTGATTACTTTCGCTGTTCTTATTGTTTAGTACGCTTTGCCTCATTAAACTCCCTGATGGCGGCCTTTACATCCGTCTTCTTTCCGTCTCTGAATGCCACGATAAAGGCATCTTTGAACATTTTGCTCACACGCTGCCTCGTGCGCACCACTTGGTTGTAGTCGGCCGATGCCCCGCATACATATTTATACAGCCCGCTTTCCCGGTAATACTCTGCTTTTATGCCTTTCAGCCGCTTGTCGTTTTTGGCCAGGGGGTGCGATGCCGTCAGTATCTGCACTTTGAATATCAGCCCGCCTTTGGCCGCCTTGGCCTCCGTTTCTTTGTGGTGAGGTGTGGCAGCCCTTTGTTGTGGGGCAGCGTTTGCACCGGGCAAGGGGGAAGGGGCATTGCACTTGGCCAGTTTCAGCTCTTGTTCCCGCTTGTAAGTGAGAAACGCCCGGTAAATGCCGTCGGCCAGTGTGGCAGCGCCTTCTTCCGAGTTGAGGTAACGCTCTTCTTCGCGGTTCGATATGAAGCCCAGTTCCACCAGGATGCTTGGCATTGCGCTGGCCTTCAGCACCAGGAATCCTGCCTGGTGCACTCCGCGGTCTACCCGTTTGCATGTGTTCTTGAATTGCTTCTGAACCAGCGAAGCCAGGTGCACGCTCTCTTCCATGTATTTGTCTTGCATCAGTTCGAATATGATGTACGACTCTGCCGAGTTGGGGTTGAAGCCGGCATACCGCGTTTTGTAGTCGTCTTCGTAGAGAATGACGGAGTTCTCGCGTTTGGCCACTTCCAGGTTGGCTTCCGACTTGGCAAGGCCCAGTGTCCACGTCGAGGCGCCTCTTACCGATGAGCCCTTGGCTACCGAGTTGGTGTGTATGGAGATGAACAAGTCGGCCTTGGCATTGTTGGCTATTTCCGCCCTGCGGTTCAGGGGGATGAACACGTCTCGGTCGCGTGTGTACACCACCTTTACATCCGCACAGTTTTGGCGTATCAGCTTGCCCAGTTTCAGGGCCACTTTCAGGTTGATGTTTTTCTCCTTGGATATCCGTCCGATGGCACCCGGGTCGTGTCCTCCGTGTCCGGCGTCGATGACGACCACAAAATCTTTGGCCAAGGCGCGGCCTATTCCAAAGGGAGTGGCGAGCAATCCCAGGCAAAGCCAGATGTATAATATGTAGCGTTTATACCGTGTCATACACAATCCGGTTGCAAATGTAGTAGATTTCCCCGGAAAACCGTTAGCTCCCGGCCCGTTTTCTTTCCTTTCTTGCTCATTTAGAACAGTTTTTTTCTGTTTCAGCATCTTATTTCATATTTTGGGCGGTCTTGCCCGTTGGCGGTACGGGGTGGTAAAATTCCTTTATGTTTTGACGTACCATCTTCGGTCCATGTTCGAGTCTATAGCGAGGGATTTGGAACGAACATGGTACGAAGTTGGTACGAACATGGTACGAAGTTGGTCCGCTGCGTGTCCTTTCGGGTTTTGTTGGTAAAATATGTTTATAATCAAAGGGGCGGATGAAAAAAATAAAGGGGGAAAGGGGAACAGGCTTTTGAAAATGGCCGTACCTTTGCGCCTCGAAAATCAGACTATATCGTGTGCTCTATGCTGATACGTTTCTTAAAAGACTGGACGTTGCCTGTGGCCATGTGCACGGGGGCAGCGGTTTATTTCCTGTTTGCAAGGTTTCCTGTCCTTGCTCCGGCCAAACCTTTGGTCAATTCCTTGGTCGATGTGCTGACCCCATTGCTCATCTTTGCCCAATTGCTGCTTACCTTCTGCAAGGTGGAGGTGCGCGAGCTGAAGCCTAAAAGCTGGCACGGATGGCTGCTACTGTTTCAGGCTGCTGCTTGCCTGCTGCTGGCGGTTGTGCTGGTGTGTTGTCCCATGGAGGAAGTCTATCGCGAAGTGTTCGAGGGAACCATGGTGTGCCTCATTTGCCCCACGGCCACGGCTGCGGCGGTCATTACGGGCAAGCTGGGCGGCAGTGCGTCGAGCCTCACTACCTATACGTTGCTTTCCAACCTTTTGGCGGCTGCAGCCGTGCCCTTGGTCTTTCCTTGGGTGGAGCCGCATGCCGATGTCCCGTTCATTGCGGCTTTCTTGAAAATCCTGGGGAAGGTGTTTCCTCTGTTGCTGTGCCCTTTCTTCTTGGCTTGGTTCCTGCGGGTCTTTGTGCCGCGTGTGCATGGTTGGTTGCTGCATTTCCATGGTGCGGCCTTCTATTTGTGGGGTGTGGCGCTTGCCATTGTGTCGGGGCAGACTGTCCGTTCGCTTGCCAACAGCACTGCGCCTGCCTATGTGGAGTGGCTGATAGCCTTGGGCGGACTGGTGGCATGCTGTGTGCAGTTCTACTTGGGCAAACGCATCGGGGGGCATTATGGCGAGCGCATCAGCGGCGGCCAGGCGTTGGGGCAAAAGAATACCGTGCTTGCCATTTGGATGGCTTATACTTACCTCAACCCCTTGGCTTCCGTAGGCCCCGGCTCGTATGTGCTGTGGCAGAATGTCATCAACAGCTGGCAGTTGTGGAAGAAGCGCAGGCGTGATGCCCTTGGGCATGAGGCCTCCGGGTCGTTGTAGCATAAAAAACACTCCGGCAAGTAGTCTGCTTGCCGGAGTGAATCACTTATTTTTCACACACGGGAGTGTGTGTACCGTTTCCCTTTTCTTACTTCTTGAAGTAGCGGTTGTACAGGCCTTCAAAGCCCTTGCCGTGGCGTGCTTCGTCCTTAGCCATTTCGTGGACAGTGTCGTGAATGGCATCGAGGTTCAAAGCCTTGGCGCGGGTAGCTATGCGCTTCTTGTCTTCGCAAGCGCCGCTTTCGGCGTTCATGCGCTTCTCCAGGTTGGTCTTAGTGTCCCATACGCAGTCGCCCAGCAGTTCGGCAAACTTGGCTGCATGTTCTGCCTCTTCCCAAGCGTAGCGCTTGAAAGCCTCGGCCACTTCGGGGTAGCCTTCACGGTCGGCCTGGCGGCTCATGGCCAAGTACATACCTACTTCCGTGCATTCGCCCATGAAGTGGTTGTTCAGGTCCTTAATCATTTCGTCGTCGCAACCTTTGGCTACGCCAATCACGTGTTCGTCGGCAAATACCAGCGGACCGCCTTCTTGGGCTTCTTCTACTTCTACAAACTTGCTTGCCGGAGCTTTGCACAAGGGGCACTTCTCGGGAGCTGCGTCTCCTTCGTATACGTAACCGCAGACTGTACATCTAAATTTCTTCATCTTTTTTCAGTTTTAAATGAGTTAGTTAATAATTGTTATCTTGGCATTCTTTACATATTCCTTTGTAATAGTAATGAATCTCCTGCACCTTATATCCCTCCATTGTGGGGATGTCCGTCCTGAGGTTTTCGCAACCATAGGCTATGTCGTACACTTTTCCGCAATGTTTGCAAAGGAAGTGTGCGTGGGGTTGGGTACAAGCGTCGTAGCAGGTGTTCTTTTCATCGATAGTCAGCGTCAGCACGGCTCCGTGTTCTGTCAGCAGTTTCAGTGTGTTGTACACTGTTGTCTTCGACAGCGTAGGGATGGAAGGTGCCAGCGCGGTGTAGATTTCGTCTACTGTAGGGTGCGTGCGGTGTTCCATCAAGTAATTCATAATGAAGATTCTTTGCACCGAGGGACGAATGTTGTGTTCTACCAATGTCTTTACTACGTCTGTATCTGTACCCATCAGGAATCCAAAATTGTATTCATTACATTTTTATTTCCTTTGCAAAGATAGCCCTTTCTTTTGGAATAACAAATAAATTGCGGACAATTTTCAGATAATTTTTTCAGTTCTGCATTTTGCTGCCTTATTTTTTGCCTG
>CALUIF010000053.1 GCA_944320635.1 uncultured Bacteroides sp.
GGTATCACCAAAAGCGTCTATCTTTGTGACGTTATCCTGAAAACAATCTTTTTACCTTAAGAAAAAAAACTAATACCTATTGAAAACTGAAGAAGGGGGCTTTGTGAAAAGCTTCCTTTTTTTATGCCATTTTGCTGACCTTTTGCTACCTTTGCAAAGTATAACTAAAAAGCGAATAATCAAAATGTTTTCCGGAATTGTAGAAGAATGTGCCACCTTGGTGGCTATGGTGAAAGAGCAGGAGAATGTGCATTTCACCTTTAAATGCTCGTTTGTAGGCGAACTGAAGATAGATCAGAGTGTATCCCACAACGGCGTGTGCCTGACGGTAGTAAGCCTGGCCGACGACACCTATACCGTAACGGCCATGAAAGAAACTTTGGAACGCTCCAACCTGGGGCTGCTGAAACCCGGTGACGAAGTCAATGTGGAGCGCAGCATGCTGATGAACGGCAGGCTCGACGGACACATCGTGCAGGGTCATGTAGACCAAACTGCAACTTGCGTGGACGTGCAAGACGCCGAAGGCAGCTATTACTTTACCTTCCGCTATGCTTTCGATAAGGAGATGGCAAAACGCGGATACCTTACGGTCGATAAGGGTTCGGTGACGGTAAACGGTGTCAGCCTTACTGTGTGCAACCCCACCGACGATACTTTCCAGGTAGCCATTATCCCCTATACGTTCGAGCACACCAATTTCCATACCATAAAAGTGGGGAGCGTGGTCAATTTGGAGTTCGACATCATAGGCAAGTACATCAGTCGCATGCTGCAATATCAATGACGGTGGCATGGGCATGCCCGTCCGTCCGCATCGGAGAAGAATACTGCTATAAGTCCTTCAGCAGCACCTGCCCTGCACTTTTGTAGTATTCTTCTTTGGCCTTCATCAGTACTTCCCACTCGTCATTGAATTTTGTCTCTGTATCCATCTTGAAGTCTTCCGACCCGCGTGTGTCCAGCCTGTCCAGCAAGATGGCAACATTCAGTTTGCCGATGTCCATGGATGGCTGGTAGGCCGTATCTTCACTCTTTTCATCGCGGGCCACTTCGTGCAGCAGGTTTATTTCCTGCAGTTCGTAGAGCGTCTGCTGGGTCAGCCGTATGGGGATGCGGTATTCTTCCGACAGTTCCTGGGCCGTATAAGGTGGTTCGTTCTTTTCAAAACGTTTGGCTATGACGGACATGATGAGGATGGCGATAAACTCACGGTAGCGGTGGCTTACCTTGCGTGTGTCGGCATCGAAGCTGAATTTCCCTATGTTTTGCCCCGCATAGGTCAGTTCCACGCCAAAGAGGCAGATGGTCCACGATATTTGCAGCCAAAGCAGGAATAGCGGCAGTGCGGCAAAGCTTCCGTAGATGGCATTGTAGCGCGACACCCATAGCTGGCTGTGGATGTAGAGAAATTGAAAAGCTTGGTAGGCCGTGCCCGCCAGTATGCCCGATATAAGCGCGTGCTTCAGTTGCACTTTCGTGTTGGGCATGAATATGTATAAGGCGGTAAACATGCACCAGGTCAGCACGTAGGGGATGAGGTTCACCAGAAACTTCCCGATAGGAGCCAACAGCGCGAAGTCTTCCATGTGCTTCACCGTAGTAGTCATGAAAATCGATAATCCGCCCGACACCACGATAAGTACCGGCAACAACAGGAGCATGGAGAAGTAGTCGGTTATTTTGCGGTACATGCTTCGTGCCTTGTTCACCTGCCAAATGCGGTTGAAAGTGATTTCCATGTTGTTTACCAGGTTGATAACCGACCATAGCAACATCACCAGGCCGATGCCGATGAAAACCCCGCTTTTGGTTTGCGAAAGGTAGGAGTTGACAAATTGCAGAATGACATCCGTAGTTTCCGTCTGTCCCCCCAATCCCTTTGCCACTTGGCTCTCCATCAGGTTGTCGAAGCCGAATCCGCGTGCTATGGCAAACAGTATGGCCAATATGGGCACAATGGCAAGCAGGGTGCTGTAGGTCAGGGCAGCAGCCTTATTGGCCACCCGGTCTTTGGCAAAGCGTGTGATGCACAGGTAAACTGTCTTGATGATGTTGTACACGGAGTAGGTAGTCTTGGTCACTTCATCTTCCGTGATACGCCAAATGTCGTAAGTCAGGAATTTCCAAAGGTAGGCTATACGCTTGTTCATGGCAAAGGAAGTTTTTTACGATGAAAAGCAGCCGGCCTGTAAGCCGGGTTCTGTTCTCTGCCCTCCTGCGTTTCCAGCAGGCGGCAAAGCGCCTGTCATTTATCTGAGCCGCATGTCACCATGTCGGCTTTAGCGGTCTACCCTCCGACTGGAGCGAGCAGCTCTCATAACGTCGGTTTACATGACCTTGCAACTCCCAAGACGCACGGCTCTTGTGTCGCCACAAGACCGGTGGGCTCTTACCCCGCCTTCTCACCCTTACCGCACAGCGTGCGGCGGTTCTTTTCTTCTGCGTTACTCCATCCTTGCGGACAGCTTTCTGTTAGGAAGTGGGATGCTCTGCGTTGCCCGGACTTTCCTCCCGCGCCGCATGGGCGCAAGCGACAGGCCGGCCGGCTGCTTTATGCCCGCAAAGGTAAGCAATATGCCCGGATAAACCAATGAGCTTGAGAGAAAATGAAGCGATAGATGCGAAAAGTGCCTTTTGGGACGGATATCTGCATGCAATTTCTAATTTTGAGTAAGTAGCTATATTTCGTGCGGTATTAAAATGTGCATTTTAGTGGGTACTTGGAATTCAAGTTCGATGCCTCTTATTATGCTGATAATTATTCGATTAACAGTTTATTACAATTTATTAGGAGTAAACTATCAGTTTATCCGTAGTAAACTATCAGTTTATACGTAGTAAACTGCCGGTTTATCCGTACTAAACTGTGGGTTGGTGTCCGCTTACTTCCACTTCTTGGTCAAAGAACTATTTGCGCCCTATCTCATTTTGCACAAATAGATGCCGCGCCAAGTATAACAATAATAAGTTTAAAAGAAAGAGTGTGCCCAAAATGGACATGCTTTCTATTCGTGTCCTTTTTTGCTTCTATTTGCTTAAGAAAACCTTCAGTAGTTTGCCTCTTTGTGGGTTGAAAAAACTAACTTTGCACCGTTTTTCAGGAGGACTTTCTGTTATGGCTGCATCAAAGGAAATGACAGAGGGGAAAATATTTCCCCAACTATTTTATTTTACCCTGCCTCTGCTGCTTGGCAATCTGTTACAACAGACGTATTCGTTGGTGGATGCGGCTATCGTGGGCCGTTTTCTCGGCATCGATGCCTTGGCTTCGGTAGGCGCCAGCACGTCGGTGGTATTTCTTATCTTGGGCTTTTGCAATGGGTGTTGCGGTGGCTTCGGCATTCCGGTGGCGCAGAAGTTCGGGGCAAGAGATTACGAAACGATGCGTCGGTATGTAGTGGTGAGTCTGCAGTTGGCGGGTGCCATGTCTGTGATATTAGCCGTGCTGACCAGTTTGCTGTGTGATGACATTTTGCGTTGGATGCGTACGCCGGACAATATTTTCCAAGGTGCTTATTACTATTTGTTGATTACTTTTCTGGGCATTCCCTGCACGTTCTTCTATAATTTGTTGTCCAGTATCATTCGTGCATTGGGCGATAGCAAGACGCCATTTTGGTTCTTGCTGCTTTCTACGGTGCTCAACATTGTGCTCGACCTTTTTTGCATCCTAGTGCTAGGTTGGGGGGTGGCGGGTGCGGCCATTGCCACACTGGTGGCGCAGGCGGTGTCGGCCGGGTTGTGCTACGTGTACATGATGCGGCGTTTTACCGTCTTGCAGACCACACCTGCTGAACGCCGCTATGATAAACGCTTGGCTCGCACGCTACTTGGTATTGGGGTGCCCATGGGCTTGCAATTCTCTATTACCGCCATTGGAAGCATTATGTTGCAAAGTGCCAACAATGCGCTGGGCACAGCTTGTGTGGCCGCCTTTACGGCCGCCATGCGCATTAAGATGTTTTTCATGTGCCCGTTCGAGAGTTTGGGCATCGCTATGGCCACCTTTGCGGGGCAGAACTATGGAGCTGGCAAGCCTAAGCGCATCTGGCAGGGTGTGAAGGCCAGCGCAGGTATGATGATGGTGTATTGGGTGTTCGCCTTTAGTGTATTGTTATTTGGTGCCGAGCAGTTAACTTTATTGTTTGTTGATGCAAACGAAACGGAGGTGCTCGAAAAGGCTGCCTTGTTTATGCATGTATCTGCTACATTCTTTCCTGTAGTAGGATTGCTTTGCATCCTGCGTTATACTATTCAGGGGGCGGGCTTTACCAACTTGGCCATGCTGTCCGGCGTATCCGAAATGATTGCCCGCATCTTGGTCAGTGTGCTTGCCGTTCCGGCTTGGGGATACATAGCCGTATGTTTCGGCGACTCCACAGCCTGGGTCTTTGCCGACGCTTTCCTTATCCCGGCATTCATATATGTATATAAAAAGATAAAGGCTTTGCCTGCAACATAGGAGAGGGGAGGAAGGCTGCAATGGACATACCCGAACGCAAAATAATCCACATCGACATGGACGCCTTCTATGCCTCGATAGAGCAGCGCGACCATCCGGAACTGCGGGGAAAACCTATTGCCGTAGGCCATGCCGAAGAGCGCGGGGTGGTGGCTGCCGCCAGCTACGAGGCGCGGAAGTTCGGGGTGCGTTCGGCCATGTCGTCACAGAAAGCCAAGCGGTTGTGTCCGCAACTCATCTTCGTGCGGGGCAGGATGGAAGTGTACAAAGCCGTGTCCCGCCAGATTCATGAGATATTCCACGAATATACCGATATTATTGAACCCATCTCCCTCGATGAAGCCTTCCTCGATGTTACCGAGAACAAGCCCGGCATCGCCCTGGCCGTGGACATAGCCAAGGAGATAAAGGCCAAGATACGGGAACGGCTGCACCTGGTAGCTTCGGCCGGCGTGTCCTACAACAAGTTCCTGGCCAAGATAGCTTCCGATTACCGCAAGCCCGATGGCCTGTGTACCATTCACCCCGACCAGGCACTCGACTTTATAGCCCGTTTGCCCATTGAGAGCTTCTGGGGCGTCGGCCCCGTGACTGCTAAACGGATGCATGATGTGGGAATACATAATGGCGCCCAGTTAAGGGATTGCCCCCTTGTTTTGTTGCGCCGGATGTTTGGCAAGGTAGGAGCCGTGTATTATGACTTTGCCCGGGGCATTGACCTGCGCCCGGTAGAAGCAGTGCGGGTGCGGAAGTCTATCGGATGCGAACGTACATTGGAGCGGGATATTTCCTTGCGCTCCAGCGTCATCATCGAGCTATACCACGTGGCGCAGGAGCTGGTACATCGGTTGGCGGGCAAAGATTTCCGGGGCAATACACTGACCTTGAAAATAAAGTTCCACGACTTTACCCAGATAACCCGCAGCATCACCCAAGGGCGTGAACTGACGACGCTCGACGTCATTCTGCCCCTGGCCAAACAGTTGCTTCGGGAAGTGGATTACGAGCATCATCCCATCCGGCTCATTGGCCTTTCCGTCTCCAATCCGCATGAAGAAGGTCTTGCCGGAAAGCACCGGGAGTGGGAGCAGTTGAGCTTCGAGTTTAGCGAGTGGGAGTGAAAGTTTGCGAGGAAATCCGTACCTTTGCCACTGATTGTTTCACTATAATATATAAAAGGAAGATAGCTATGGGTTGTTTCATGAATCTTTTGTGGCTGCTTCTGGGCGGCATCTTCACCGCTGCGGAGTATGTCCTGGCCAGCCTGCTGATGATGATTACCATCGTGGGCATTCCTTTCGGCATGCAGACGCTGAAGCTGGCGGGGCTGGCGTTGTGGCCTTTCGGCAAGGAAGTGCGCAGCGGCGAGCGTTCGTCCGGCTGCCTCTATGTGCTGATGAATGTGCTTTGGATACTGTTGGGTGGCATCTGGATTAGCCTGTCGCACCTGGTGTTCGGCGCATTGCTATGCATTACGGTCATCGGCATACCCTTCGGCCTGCAGCATTTCAAGCTGGCGGCTTTGGCACTGACCCCGTTTGGCAAGGACATCGTGGGCGTGTAGATGCGGTGAGAAAGGCCGTCGGGGCAAGAAAGAAAAAGGGAAGAACATCTGTGCGGTGTCCTTCCCCTTACGTTTTATTTTAAAAAGTTATTTGTTTACATTGTTACATTCTGCTTGGCCAGCAGTTTCAGAAGTTTGCCATTCAAGGCTTGACACATCGGGCCGTTGCCCATTGCTTGGTAACGCTTGATGCGATACTGCAACATAAAAATCTCATTCATAGTCTTGTTCATAAGTTTTTGGTTTTTGTGCTCCCGCGTTTCGGGAGGCGGTTAAACATCTTCTATTGTATTCTCTCGTTGTTTCGACATTGCAAAGGTAACACTATTTTCCGAAAAACATGTTGTACAACATAAAAATCTGCACTTCTCCCCCTGAATTCTTGCTATTTCCCCGTCTTTTGCTAAGTCTGATGTTACAAAACGATGACGATTTGCCGCCTGTCATCGCCGTGCAGATTATCTTTCTCCAAGTTCTTGCCGTTTCCAACGAAATGCCCCACTTTGCGAAGTTCAACCTTTTGATGAAGATATATTGAAGAAGTGCCTCGTGGACTACAACGACCGGGGCTAGGCCACGGAGCGGTGATGCTGCTACAAGCTACGGGCGGGGGAGCGGCAAGGCTCCTCCGTCCTTTTTTTCCGCCTCGCGCTTGGCGCATTGCGGGGGAATGCGTACATTCGCGGAAGAATCACTAACCACTAACCACTAACCACTCACTCGTAGCTCGTAGCTGAATCATAGCTGAATTATGAAACCCATCCTTCCCTTCTGCCTCGCCGCCCTTATCCTTGCTTCGTGTGGCAAGCCGTTCATAGCCGACACGCCCACCCGCGAAGCCGTTCACCAAGACTTCCTGCGCAAGCAGCAGCAGTTGCCGCGCGGCGACCTCTTTGCCGTGTTCCACCAATCCGGACTGACGCCGGAGGAGCGCGGCGCACTGGAGTTCCTCTACGCCTACATGCCGCTGGCCGACGTGGCCGGCTATCCCGGCACTTTCCACTTGATGAACGTGCGGGCCGCCCTGCGTGCCAGGGATGAGATGCCCTGGGGCCGCTCGGTGCCCGACGACGTGTTCCGCCACTTCGTCCTGCCCGTCCGCGTCAACAACGAGCCGCTGGACAGTGCGCGGACAGCGTTCTACCCCGAACTGAAGGAGCGCGTGCAGGGCCTCTCGCTCTACGACGCCGTGCTCGAGGTGAACCACTGGTGCCACGAGAAAGCCGTCTACCAACCCAGCGACGCGCGCACCTCGTCGCCCCTGGCCACCGTGCGCACCGCCTATGGCCGCTGCGGCGAGGAATCTACGTTGCTGGTGGCCGCCCTGCGCTCCCTTTGCATCCCTGCGCGACAGGTCTACACGCCCCGCTGGGCGCATACCGACGACAACCATGCCTGGGTAGAAGCCTGGGTGGACGGACGGTGGCACTTCCTCGGCGCCTGCGAGCCCGAGCCGGTGCTCGACCTGGGCTGGTTCAACGCCCCCGCCAGCCGCGGCATGCTGATGCACACCAAGGTGTTTGGCCGCTACGCGGGGCCGGAGGAAGTGATGTTTGTCACGCCCAACTATACCGAGATTAACGTGATAGAAAACTATGCCCCGGCGCCCGCGCAGGCCGTGGTGACGGTGACGGATGCGGATGGCCGCCCCGTGCCGGGTGCCCGGGTGGAGTTCAAGCTCTACAACTATGCCGAGTTCTGCACCGTGGCCGCCAAGCGTGCCGATGAGCACGGGCAATGCGCCTTGACCGCCGGCCGGGGCGACATGCTGGTGTGGGCGTCCGACGTCGGCAGCGGGCGTTTCGGCTTCGCGAAGCTGTCCTTCGGCAAAGACAAGGTACTGACGGTGGTGTTGGACAGGCAGGAGGGCGACCGCTTCTCCGTAGACCTCGACATCGTTCCTCCCGCCGAATCGGCCACACTCCCCGCCGTCACCCCCGATCAGCGTGCCGCGAACGACCGGCGCATGGCGCAGGAAGACTCCATCCGCCATGCCTACGAGGCCACCATGATGACGGCAGCTCGCGCCCGTGCCTTTGTGGACGACCTCTTCGGGCTCTCGCCCTATCAGCAGGAGCGGCTGACGGACATGTTGGTAGCCAGCCGTGGTAACCACGCCACCCTGTGCCGCTTCCTGACCCATGCCGACTCGGAGGGCGCCACAGAGCATGCCTACCACTTGCTTTCCACCCTTACCGCCAAAGACCTGCGCGATGCCGACTACTGGGTGCTGGACGACCATTGGCAAAACACGCCCGCGGTGGCGTCCGACCATTACCTCTCCGGCCTGCTCAATCCGCGCGTGGCTACCGAGGAGCTTACTCCCTATAAAGGTTTCTTCCAGCACACCCTGGGCGACAGCCTTTGTACCGCCTACCGCAAGCAGCCGCAAAGGCTGGTGGCCTGGTGCCGCGATTCCATTTCCCTGGGCGACACGCTGAACCTCGGCGCCAATCCCATGACACCGGAAAGCGTGTGGCGTTGCCGCGTGGCCGACCGCCGTTCGCGCGACATCTTCTTCGTGTCCGTGGCCCGCAGCGTGGGCGTTCCTGCCTGGATTGACGGGGTGACGGGGCGTGTCTGCTACCAGGATTTGGAGAACCATCCCGAATTGAAGGAAGGAGTCACCTACGAGGTGGACTTCAGCGAGGCGGCGTCGCAGGTCGTACCCCCGATGGGTAGGGCGGTAGCTGCTTATACACCTACCCGTACGTTCGACGACCCGAAATATTACAGCCACTTCACCCTGTCGCGCTGCGAGGAGGGCGTGCTGCGGCTGCAGAGTTATGACGAAGGTGCGGCCACGTGGGCCACTCTGCTGAAGACGCCCCGCCCGATGCCTGCCGGCTACTACGTGCTGACTACCGGCGTGCGCCTGGCCAATGGCGGCGTGTTGGCCCATCTGGAATCGTTCAATGTAAGGGCAGGGGAGACCACGCAGGTGCCGCTGGTGATGCGCGAAAGCAAGGAACAGATTCAAGTGATAGGCAGTTTCAATTCCGAATCGCTGTTCACGCCGATAGAAGGAGAAACTATTGCTCCGGAGGCCACCAGCCTGCTCAAGGCTTGCGGTCGCGGCTACTTCGTGGTGGGTATTCTCGGCGCGGGGCAGGAGCCTACCAACCACGCTTTGAAGGACATTGCCAAACTGAGTAAAGAACTGGAGAAGTGGGGGCGCAAGCTGGTGCTGCTGTTCCCGGACGAGAACCAGTATCGGAAGTTCCGCCCCGAAGACTTCCCCGGCTTACCTTCTACTATAATATATGGTATAGATACGGACGGCATTGCCGCGCAGATGGTGCGCGAAATGAAGCTGAACCATGCAGGCAGCCTGCCCGTCTTTATTGTAGCCGATACCTTCAACCGCGTGGTCTTTGTATCGCAAGGCTATACCATCGGGCTGGGCGAGCAGTTAATGCGGGTGGTGCACGGCTTGTAAGCGGTGTCGTCCGAAGCTTGTCGTTTGCAAATCCGCTTTGTCACATACCCTCCGAGAGTGCCCGGAGGGTATTTTTTACGCGCCTTTCGGTAGTGACGGGCAAGCTGTATTCGTCTATGCAGACGGTACCGCCCATGGATACAGACGGATTGCGGTAGCGCATGCCGCTTTCTATGTTTTCTCTTGCCGAGAAGTGGAATTCCTGAATGCCGGTTTCGCGGGCGATGCGGGCAATGTTTTGCTCGTTTACTCCGCAGCCTGCCAAGAGGATAATACGTCCGGCAGCCTGTTGCTGTAACTCTTTGAGCAACGGGATGCCTTGTTCGGCGGTTGGTTGTTGTCCGGAAGTCAGTATCCTGTCGCACCCCAGGCCGATGATGTCTTCCAATGCGCGGTGCGGGTTCCGACACACGTCGAATGCCCGGTGGAAGGTGACGGACATACCTTGGGCGGCCTCCATGAGTCTCTCCATCAGGGGCACATCCACTTCCCCGTCGGCGGTGAGGCAACCGAACACTACACCGTCTGCGCCAG
>CALUIF010000054.1 GCA_944320635.1 uncultured Bacteroides sp.
CGCCCTCGGGCTGCGGAATCCGTTCAAAGCCGTCCTGCTCCGTATACAGGCACAAGCCGTCGTTGGTGGCCACCCACAGCCGTCCCTGCGAGTCGTTCAGCAGGTCCCGTATCTGGTTGTCCGGCAACCCTGTAGAGTCGTTGGTGCAGAAGTACTGATAATAATCGTGCCCGTCATACCGGTTCAGCCCCCGGAAAGTACCTATCCAGATGTATCCTTTGCTGTCTTCGGCAAAGGCGTTCACCTGTTGATTGGAGAGGGTGGAGGCTATCACCGGCGCACCGGTATCTTCCGTCAGCATGCTATCTGGCAAGCCCTGATGGCAGGAAGCGGCGAAAAGGGGCAGCATACACACGAAAAGGTAAACAGAAAAGATTTGTGTCTTCATCTTAATTTATGATAAGTGCTTAACGGGAGCAAATATAAGCCGAATGCCGGAAACCTGCTGCATATTTCCACCTGAAAATACTGGAGAAAACCGTCCAAAACATGCTGTAGGGCAGTTTTTGGAATGTGGTGACAGATTTTGGACACAGGTGACAGCACTTTGCAACGTGGGAACAACTTTTTGGACATACCTGCCATTCGTTAAAAAAGGTTTCTGGTAATATTGCAAGCGTGTTTCTTGCCCCCTTGGAAGCGGCCTTTAGCCCGGCCGGTAGCGTTGAAACGCCACCATGCTGGCGATAGAGCCCTACCGCGGTAGCGATGGAACGCCACCAAGGGGATACAAGATGACACCTTACTTATAATATAAACTTAAAAAACGAACCGAGATGAAATGCACAAGCATGAAGAGAATCGCCAGCCTGCTGATAGCCGCCCTAATGGCCGCCGCCTGCAGCAATGACGCGCCCGACACGCCCCCGGCAGAACCGCCCCGCCCCACCATGAACGTGCAAGACAGCCTTGCCATCGTGGCCTTCTACCACGCCATGAAGTGCGGCGAGTGGAAAGAGCCCTTCCACTGGGACTTGACAGACTACGAGACTTGGGGAGGAATAACCGCTGTACGCGATGCGGAGAAAAACGAATACCGCATCACGGAGATAGAAGTGCCAGATGCTGAAGAGTACCTTCCCGATGGCTATTATCTGCCATCCGAGCTGGGCGACCTTACCCGGCTGCGCTCGCTCACTGTATGGGGAGACGGAAGGATGACGGGAGAAATACCCAAAGAATTGTTCGACTGCCCGTTGGAGAACCTTTACATCGTAGCCAAAGCTAATTATCAGACACGTAAAGGACTATACGGAAGCATTCCCAAAGAAATAGGAAATGTGGCAGGAACTCTGAAATGGCTAAAAATATCTGGCACCAATATTGGCGGAGAAATACCGGAAGAAATAGGAAAACTACAAAAATTGAGAACTACCGTTTACCTATATGACAATGAATTTACAGGGAAAGTGCCCCTCGTATTCCGCGAACTACCAGTAACGGTAGATTTGTATGGCAACGACTATACAGAAATGGAATGGCAGTATTTCACAGAAGATATTGGCTTTATTCCTTTTCTCAACGACAACCGCCTCTCCGGTGAAATACCAGAAGAAGTCTTTAAATCCGAAAGATGGAAAGAACAAAATAATAGAGTAGCAAACCAACAAAAAGGTTATGGATATGAAGAAAAATACTTTAACTAATAATCTAGAGAATATGAAAACAAAACTAATTACCTTTTGTGTAACAATCACTATTTTCCTAAATGCATGTAGTGATTATGAAGAATTTATAAGTGACCAACCAGATATTATGACACGTGCAATTGTTGACAAGAATCATCCATCTATTAGTAATCCAGATTTAATCAACAATTGGGAAAATCTGACACGAGTTTATTTAAACACAAAGGAACCTACAAGTTGGACTGAATTGCCTTGGGTAGAAAATGGCACAAACTCTGCTTTGCCACAGTCTTTTCGGTTTCTTTAGACATGACTTGCATTTGCGAAGGAAAAGAAACGCAAATTCGTCAATCTGGTGTTTACGAAGTTTCTTATGGGATAGATACCGAGATAATGCAGCCAGAAGATGCCCATTATCCACCTCAAAGTATTGTTGTAAATTATGGAAACCCATTTACGAATTGGTATGGATGGAATTAATCACTCAATAAACACATATTATTTATGCCAACAACCTTCAACAAGCTCATCAGCCTCATCGCTTACGACGCGAAGCTGACCGAACAGGAGGGCGACTACTACCTCCGCGCCAAAACCATGCCGGACACCATCACCTTGCGGAACATTGCCGAAGAGGTGGCCACGCGGCTGAACAAGAACGCCGACGAGGTGTACACCATTCTCAACGATGCCGAGCGGGTGAAGTGTGACGCCGTATCCAGCTCGTACATCGTCTCCACCCCCACGGCCCTCATCCGCCCCGGAGCCAGCGGCACGGTGATGGAGGCCGAACTCTCGCAAGCCATTGACCATGACAAGGTGAAGGTGTATGCCACCCTCAGCATGGGTGCCGACCTGCGCGAAGCCATGCAGGCGTGCCGGCTGGAGCTGTTCACCCAGCCCGCCGTGGTGGGCCCGCTGCTCAACGGGGCGGTGGCGCAGACGCGCGCCGACGACGGCACCGTGGCCACCAAAGCACCCCAGCCGGGCAAGAACATCCGCCTCACGGGGCGCAACA
>CALUIF010000055.1 GCA_944320635.1 uncultured Bacteroides sp.
TTAAAAAAACAGACATGATGTTGCATGATAGCAAAAAATGCCCTACATTTGCTCACCAATCATCACCAGACTGAAATTTTTAACAGAAAAGCAATATGAGAGACGTAAAAGACATCTTAGAAGAAGCTCAAGAAAAAATGGACATGGCCGCCATGTATCTCGACGAGGCATTGGCACACATACGCGCCGGTAAGGCCGACGTGCGCCTGCTGGACGGCATCCGCGTAGACTCGTACGGCAGCATGGTACCCATCAACAACGTTGCCGCCGTCACCACACCCGACGCAAGGAGTATCGCCATCAAGCCGTGGGACAAGAGCATGTTCCGCGTCATAGAGAAGGCCATCATAGACTCCTCCCTCGGCATCATGCCGGAAAACAACGGCGAAATTATCCGCATCGGCATCCCGCCCCTTACCGAGGAGCGCCGCCGCCAGTTGGCCAAGCAGTGCAAGGCCGAGGGCGAAACGGCCAAGGTGAGCATACGCAACGCCCGCCGCGATGCCATCGACGCACTGAAGAAAGCCGTGAAGGAAGGCTTGGCCGAAGACGCGCAGAAGGGCGGCGAGGAGAAACTGCAGAAGACACACGACAAGTACATCAAGCAGATTGACGACATGCTGGCTGCCAAGGAAAAGGAGATAATGACGGTATAAAATTCAGCTACGAGCTACAAGCTACAAATGACAAGCCCCAGAAACAGGCTCCGAACTTGTAGCTTGTAGCTCGTAACTCACAGCTATACAATATGAGGGGGCTGGTCATAAAAAATACAGGCAGCTGGTACTTGGTGAAAACCGACGAAGGGCAATGCGTGGAGTGCAAAGTGAAAGGCAACTTCCGCCTGAAAGGCATACGCAGCACCAACCCCGTGGCGGTGGGCGACCGTGTGCAGATTGCCCTCAACCGTGAGGGCACCGCTTTCATTACCGAGATTGAAGACCGGCGGAACTACATCATCCGCCGCGCCTCCAACCTGTCGAAGCAGTCGCACATCCTGGCAGCCAACCTCGACGGGTGCATGCTGGTGGTCACCGTCAACTATCCGGAGACATCGACCACCTTCATCGACCGCTTCCTGGCCTCGGCCGAAGCCTACCGCATCCCCGTGCACCTCGTGTTCAACAAGACGGACGCCTACAATGCCGACGACCTGCGCTACCTCGAGGCCATGGAACAACTGTACACGCAGATAGGCTATCCCTGCCTGCGGGTATCGGCCCTGCGGGGCGAAGGCATAGACCGGCTCAAAGAGCTGCTGAAAGGCAACATCACACTGCTGGCCGGAAACTCGGGCGTGGGCAAATCCACGCTCATCAACGCCATACTGCCCGAAGCTGCCGCACGCACGGGCGAAATCTCTGCCGTGCACAACAAGGGTATGCACACTACTACATTCTCCGAAATGTTTCCTGTCGAGGGTGAGGGCTACATCATCGACACGCCGGGCATCAAAGGCTTCGGCACCTTCGACATGGAGGAGGAAGAGATAGGGCATTACTTCCCCGAGATATTCCGCACATCGGCTTCGTGCCGCTACGGCAACTGTACCCACCGGCACGAGCCCGGGTGCGCCGTGAGGCAGGCGGTAGAGGAGCACCGCATCGCAGCCTCGCGCTATGCATCCTACCTCAGCATGCTGCAGGACAAGGACGAGGGCAAGTATCGCGCCGCCTACTGACGAGGCTCCGCTCCACAGCCGCAAGTTACGAATGTAATGGCTGGCGAGGGCACTTGCAGCCCGCAACTCGTAGTTGCGCGGCGGGTGTGCCATTTTTTGTACACATACATAGCATAAACAGGTTATACTACTAATACCAAGCGAATGAATAGAAAAGTGAAATGGGGCCTTGTCGCCGTCATAGGCGCGGGGCTGATAGGAGGAGGCATCTACTCGCAACTTCCTAAGGAAAACGAAGACCTGGCTGCCGCCGACCGGATACTGTCCGCTACCGCCGACAACCAGTCGAAAAAGGTGTTGAACGTCAACGCCACCATCATCAAGCCGCAAGTGTTGAGCGAAGACATTCCTCTCATCGGTACCCTGCTGCCCGATGAAGAGGTAGACCTGTCGTTTGAGACATCGGGAAAAATCGTGGAAATAAACTTCGAAGAAGGCACGCCCGTGACACGCGGACAACTGCTGGCCAAGGTGAACGACCGCCCCCTGCAAGCACAACTGCAAAGGCTGGTATCGCAATTGAAACTGGCCGAAGACCGCGTGTTCCGCCAAGACGCCCTGCTGAAACGCGACGCTGTGAGCAAGGAAGCCTACGAACAAGTGAAAACGGAACTGGCCACGCTCAACGCCGATATTGAGAGCGTGAAGGCACAGATAGAGCAAACGGAACTGCGCGCACCTTTCGACGGCATCATCGGTCTGAGGCAGGTCAGTGTGGGTACGTATGCCTCGCCCAGCACCGTGGTGGCCAAGCTGACACGCATCTCTCCGCTGAAACTGGAGTTTGCCGTGTCCGAACGCTACGCACGCGACGTGAAACTGGGCACCGTGCTCGACTTTACGCTGGAAGGCTCGCTCAACAAGTATCAGGCTACCGTCTACGCCCGCGAGTCGAGCCTCGACCTGAATACCCATACGCTGACCATCCGCGCCCTCTACCCTAACCCCACAGGCATTATGCCGGGACGCTACGCCTCGCTCACACTGCGCAGGCATGAGTTCCAGGATGCTTTGGCCGTGCCTTCAGAGGCCATTGTGCCTGAGATGGGCAAGGACAAGGTATTCCTCTACAAGAACGGCAAGGCCGAACCCATCGACATCATTACCGGCATACGTACCGAAGCATTGGTGCAGGCCGTCAAGGGACTGAACGCAGGAGACACGGTCATCATCTCGGGCACGCAGCAGCTGCGCACGGGCATGGCCGTAACCATTGACAACATCTATTAACCGCACCGCCATGAACATATCCGAACTTAGCATACGCCGTCCGGTATTGTCGACGGTATTGACTATCATCATCCTGCTGTTCGGCTTCATAGGCTACAGCTATCTGGGCGTCCGCGAGTATCCGTCGGTAGACAATCCTATCATCTCGGTGCAATGCTCGTACACAGGAGCCAATGCAGATGTTATCGAAAACCAGATAACCGAACCGCTGGAACAGAACATCAACGGTATTCCCGGTATCCGTTCGCTTACCAGCGTGAGCCAGCAGGGACAGAGCCGCATCACCGTGGAGTTTGAACTGTCGGTAGACCTGGAAACGGCTGCCAACGACGTGCGCGATAAGGTATCGCGCGCACAGCGCTACTTGCCCGATGACTGCGACCCGCCCACCGTGTCGAAAGCTGATGCCGACGCCACACCTATCCTCATGGTAGCCCTGCAAAGCGATAAACGCTCGCTGCTGGAACTGAGCGAAATTGCTGACCTCACCGTGAAGGAACAGCTACAGACCATTTCCGACGTGAGTAGCGTGAGCATCTGGGGCGAAAAGAAATACTCCATGCGCTTGTGGCTCGACCCCACCAAGATGTCCGGCTATGGCATTACGCCCGTCGATATCAAAGACGCCGTGGACCGCGAGAACATTGAACTTCCCTCGGGCAGCATCGAAGGCAATACTACAGAACTGACTATCCGCACCCTCGGCTTGATGCACACTCCCGAGGAGTTCAACAACCTCATCATCAAGGAAGACGGCAGCCGCATTATCCGCTTCAGTGACATCGGACGCGCTGAACTGGGGCCGGCCGACATCAAGAGCTATATGAAGATGAATGGTGTGCCCATGGTAGGCGTGGTAGTGATTCCGCAACCAGGTGCCAACCACATCCAGATAGCCGACGCAGTGTACGAACGCATGGAACGCATGCAGAAGGATTTGCCCGAAGACGTGACCTACAGTTATGGCTTTGACAACACACGCTTTATCCGTGCCTCCATCAGTGAAGTAGAGAGCACGGTGTACGAAGCCTTCATTCTGGTTATCATCATCATTTTCCTTTTCTTGCGCGACTGGCGTGTCACGCTAGTCCCCTGCATTGTGATTCCGGTGTCGCTCATCGGCGCCTTCTTCGTGATGTACGTGGCTGGTTTCTCCATCAATGTGTTGTCCATGCTGGCCGTGGTGCTGGCCGTGGGCCTGGTGGTGGACGACGCCATTGTGATGACGGAAAACATCTACGTGCGCATAGAGCAAGGCATGCCGCCCTTGCAGGCAGGTATTGAAGGCTCCAAGGAAATTTTCTTCGCAGTCATTTCTACTACCATCACGCTGGTGGCCGTATTCTTCCCTATTGTCTTTATGGAAGGAACCACCGGACGATTGTTCCGCGAATTCAGCTTCGTGGTATCCGGCTCCATCCTTATTTCGGCCTTCGCTGCCCTGACATTCACCCCTATGCTGGCTACCAAACTGCTGAAACGGCAGGAGAAAAAGAACTGGTTTTACCGCAAGACCGAGCCTTTCTTCAATGGTTTGAACCGCATTTACAGCCAGTCATTGGCCGCTTTCTTGAAGAAACGATGGATTGCACTAATCTTTACAGGTGTGATGTTTGTCATCATCGGTGTCTTGTGGACACATATCCCTGCAGAAATGGCGCCACTGGAGGACCGCTCGCAAATAACCATCAATACCAGCGGTGCGGAAGGCGTGAGCTACGAATACATACGCGACTATACGGAGCGCATAAACGATGTGGTAGACTCCATTATACCCGATGCAGAAGCGGTTACGGCACGTGTGTCCAGCGGTAGCGGAAACATCCGCATCACCTTAAAGAACATCAACGAGCGCGACTACTCGCAGATGGATGTGGCCGAACGACTCTCGAAGGCTGTACAGAAAGAGACCAAAGCACGCTCTTTCGTGCAACAGGCTTCTTCATTCGGCGGACGCAGGAGCAGTATGCCCGTACAATATGTGCTACAGGCCACCAATATAGAGAAACTGCAGGAGATATTGCCTAAGTTTATGGAACGCGTCTACGAAAATCCTACCTTCCAGATGGCCGACGTGGACCTGAAGTTCAGCGACCCGGAAGCACGTATCAACATCAATCGGGACAAGGCTGGGGTAATGGGCGTAAGTACACGCAATATTGCACAGACCTTGCAGTACGGACTGAGCGGCCAACGCATGGGATACTTCTACATGAACGGCAAGCAATATGAGATATTGGGAGAAATAAACCGCCAGCAGCGCAATAAGCCTACCGACCTAGTGGGACTGTACATCCGCAATGACAACGGAGATATGGTACAACTGGACAACTTGGTGGAAGTGATATATGGCACTGCACCTCCGAAGCTGTACCGATACAACCGATTTGTTTCGGCTACCATCTCCACCGGACTGGCAGAGGGGAAAACCATCGGACAAGGTTTGGAAGAAATGGACAAGATTGCCGCTGACCTGCTGGATGAGACCTTCCGCACAGCCTTGGCAGGCGATTCGAAAGACTACAGCGAAAGTGCATCCAGCCTGATGTTTGCTTTCATTTTTGCCATTGTGCTTATCTACTTAATCCTGGCAGCACAATTCGAGAGTTTTAAAGACCCTCTCGTCATTATGCTGACGGTACCGCTGGCCATTGCAGGTGCATTGGTATTCATGTATTTCGGCGACATTACGATGAACGTGTTCAGCCAAATCGGCATCATCATGCTCATTGGTCTGGTGGCTAAAAACGGTATTCTCATCGTGGAATTTGCCAACCAAAAACAAGAACACGGCGAAGATAAGATGACTGCTATAAAAGATGCTGCCTTGCAACGCCTGCGCCCCATCCTGATGACCAGTGCAGCCACGATACTGGGTCTGATTCCACTGGCTTTTGCTTCGGGCGAAGGTGCCAACCAGCGAATTGCCATGGGTACGGCCGTAGTGGGCGGCATGTTGGTATCTACCGTGCTCACCATGTACATCGTACCAGCCATTTACAGCTATATATCAACCAACCGCAGTAAACTGAAACAAGCATGAAACGCATCGTTATACTATTAATGGCTACGGCGGGCTTGGCACTAAGCAGCCAGGCCCAGCCGCCCGTCTATACCTTGAAAGATTGCCTGGAACAGGGCATTTTGAACAATTATTCACTGCGTATCGCACAAAATGACGAACGCATCAGCCAGAACAACGCCACACTGGCCAATGCAGGAGCCCTGCCTACGCTCGACTTGTCTGCCGGCTACAGCGGTACGCTGAACAACACCGACACCAAAGAACGCGCCACGGGCATCACAACCAGCGAAAACAGTGCATTAGACCAAACCATCGATGCCGGTATTAATTTGGACTGGACCATATTCGACGGTTTTAACATCACCGCCAACTACCAGCAACTTAAAGAGCTGGAACGGCAGGGAGAAACCAATACCCGCATCGCATTGGAAGACCTGATTGCCAACATTGCCGCAGAATATTACAACTACGTGCAGCAGAAAATACGCCTGAAGAACTTCCGCTATGCCATGTCCCTCTCCAGAGAACGCCTGCGCATTGTGGAAGCCCGCTTTCACATAGGAGATTTTTCACGACTGGACTACCAACAGGCGAAGGTGGACTTCAATGCCGACAGCGCCCAGTACATGAAGCAACAAGAAGCCTTGCACACTTCGCGTATTGAACTGAACGAACTAATGGCCAACAAAGATGTAGACCAATTCTTCATTATCCGGGACAGCCTCATCAACATTGACCACATCTTGGACTTTGATGAATTGTGGAATGCTACCCTGCAGGTAAACGCCTCGTTGATGGCAGCCATTCAGAATCAAAACATTGCCCGGCTGGACTACAAAAAGATATGTTCGCGTGACTATCCCTATGTACGGCTGAACGGAGGATATGGTTACTCACTCAACAAATATGAAATGGGAGCCAACACGCGGCGCAGCACACTGGGATTGAACTTCGGCATCACCGTAGGCTTCAAGCTATTTGACGGCAACCGCCGGCGTGAACGACGCAACGCCAGCCTCGCCATACAAAACGCACGCTTGGAACGCGAACAAGTGGAACAAACCCTCCGCGCCGACCTGAGCAACCTGTGGCAAGCCTACCGCAACAATCTGGAGCTGCTCAGCCTGGAACGGCAAAACCTTGTTGCCGCAAAGGACAACCACGAGATCGCCATGGAGCGCTACATGCTGGGCGACCTGTCGGGCATCGAAATGCGCGAAGCACAGAAAAGCCTGCTCGACGCCGAAGAACGCATCCTATCTGCAGAATACGATACCAAGATGTGTGAAATATCCCTGCTGCAACTTAGCGGAAAGGTGACTGAATACTTAAAGTAACACACAAGTGGCGGGTGATGGGATGGTCTCTCCTACCCCATCACCCACTTGGCACGCCGGCCAAATGCTTTATAAAACATGGCTACAAAGCACCACGAAACTGCAAAAGCCACTACAGCCGCCAGCGGAATCTGAAGCCCGAGGGGTATCTGCAATGCCCGCATCAGACATACGCTGGGACCCGTAAGGAAATAATGCACCATATACACACCAAAACCGCACTTCGTAAGGTTGGCCAGCAGGCGGACGATTTGTGCCGAATGAACCTTCACCTGCTTGCACCACATGAATACGGGTATCGTCATCAATACCACATTCAACGAACAATAGGTGAAGAACAATTCCAATCCCTCCGGTGTGACATCGGGATTGGCAGTCATATAGCGAAATCCAAAGAACGTCACCAGGTAGCCAACAACAAACATCGGTATGCCCCACAACAAGGACTGCCGGCCGGTCCAATCGTGCTGCCGCAGGTAGTGCCCCAGCAGCAAGTAGCCATTGAAACCAGCAAAGTAGTACAGCATGCCAAACTCATTCCAAGAGCACTCTCCCCATATATATCCTGACAAGAATTCATGGGCATAGGGCAATAACGTCGTCACGCCCCATGCCAGCAGGAACCAGCGTTTGGCCTTGTCGGATGCCTGTGCCACCCAAGCCGAAAATACAGGCAAATACAAATACAAGCCTATAAGCAAATAGATATACCACATGTGTACATCCAATAACGAGAAATTAACAGGGATATTGGCTATATAGCCCAGGCTCACATCCAATGACTGCTTCATGGCTTCTTCACCGGAGTAGGGGAAGAAATCGAGAATTACGCTGGGTTGCAGTCCCAATACTCCCGTCAGCCACGGGAAAAGATTGTAGATTAACGACCATATCAAGAAGGGGAAAAACACGCGCGAGATGCGTTTTTTATAGAAAGCCGTTACATCGCCCTTGACCGGCAACAGCAAAGCACCGGTAATCATGACGAACAACGGTACGCACGGGCGGAGCACTGCACCATAAATTGCTCCCCACAATTTAATGTCATCAATATCGGGGGATGTGCCCGGATAAAAATTGAAAGGGTCTGCGCTGTGGCAGCACACTACGGTAAACATGGCAACCAGACGTACTACGTCCAGCCAGACGATGCGCTGCTCCGAGAGTTTCCGTTCCATAAGCTTTACTTCCTCGTATAACAATAAAATAATAATAAAAGGTTACTGCCTTCACTTCATGCCACGCGCCTTCTTGATGCGTTCGTAGGCATCGGTTATCTGCTTGAACTTCTCCTCGGCAGCCTTCTGCACGTCCTCGCCCAGCGATGCCACCCGGTCGGGATGGTGTTTCAGGGCGAGGCGGCGGTATGCTTTCTTCACCTCGTCGTCGGTAGCCTCCGGAGCCACTTCGAGTACCTTGTAGGCACCGTCCAGCGAGGTGGAGCCCAGGTTCAGCATCGAGTCTACCTCGGCATCGGTAAGCCCCATGGAACGCGCCACTTCTTTGAGTGCGACGACCTCGTCGGGAGTCACCTGCCCGTCGGCCTTGGAAATGCCGGCCAGGAAGCTAAGCAATTGCAGGCGTTCCTCATAGCTCATGTTGGCGGCAATCTGCGCGCCGCACTGGCGAATCGTATTGGCAAACATGCCCGGCGAACGGCTGTCCATCTGCTTCCGTTCCTCAAAAAGACGCAGCAGGATTTGCTCACCCTGCATGACTGCATCTTCGCCGAAGTTGCTCCGCAAGAAGCGGCGCACATACTCCATCTCGCTATGCATCACCTTGCCATCGGCCTTGATAATGTAGGAGGCCAATGCCAGCAAACTGAACAAGAAGCTGTTGCGTTGCCCTTCGTAGGGATTGGCAGACGCACCGCCATTGCCCCCATAGGCCTCCTCGCGTATTTCTCTATTGTTGGCATCAAACAAAGAGCCGAGGGCAAATCCGGCCAAGGCGCCCAGCGGCCCGCCGACTACCCAACCCAGCACACCGCCTATCCATTTACTCATTCCCATAATTCTCTTGCATATTTTTTTGAAGTTATTATCCGTTTGTCTTACCGGTTCCTACCAAGGACCCCTACCCGGTTCCCGGTAAGGATCCCTACCCGGTTCCTACTAATGACCCCTACCCGGTTCACGGTAAGGACCCCTATCGGTTCCTCCCACTGGGCGGCACCATCGGTTGCCTCGCAACGATGACCCTCGTTGGCCTCGTAACGATAACCCTCGTTAGCCCCGCAACGATGACCCTCGTTAGCCCCGCAACGAAGGCCCTCATCAGCCTCGTGACGAAGAGGGGCTTGCGGGTGCAAACTTACGCATTTCCCGGCAAACGGCAAAAAGCCGCCCCGGCACACGAGGTGGGAGCGGCTTTTCTTATCGGTTATTAACAACGATTACACTTATTGCTTGCAGTTCCAAGGTTTCAGCTGTTTGAAGAAATCGTTGCCCTTGTCGTCCACCAAGATGAAAGCCGGGAAGTCCACGACTTGAATCTTCCAGATGGCTTCCATGCCCAGCTCGGGATATTCCACACACTCAATGCTCTTGATGCTGTTCATGCTAAGCACAGCTGCCGGACCGCCGATGCTGCCCAAGTAGAAGCCACCATGCTTCTTGCAGGCATCGGTCACCACCTGTGTGCGGTTGCCCTTGGCAATCATCACCATGGAGCCGCCGTGGTCTTGGAATTCGTCTACGTAGGGGTCCATGCGGTTGGCCGTAGTCGGACCCATCGAGCCGCAAGGCATGCCCTGCGGAGTCTTGGCCGGACCGGCGTAGAGCACGGGGTGGTCTTTGAAATACTGTGGCAAATCCTCGCCTGCATCCAGACGGGCTTTCAGCTTGGCGTGGGCAATATCCCTTGCCACGATAATGGTGCCATTCAGGCTGACGCGCGTGGCTACCGGATATTGGGAGAGTATCTTGCATATCTCGCTCATCGGTTGGTTGAGGTCAATGCGCACGGCATCGCCTTCGCCGGCCTGACGCAGAGATTCCGGAATCAGTTCACCCGGTTTGTCGTCCAGTTTCTCAATCCAGATACCGTCTTTGTTTATCTTCGCCTTGATGTTGCGGTCGGCCGAGCAGCTCACGCCCAAACCTATCGGGCAAGAAGCGCCATGGCGTGGCAGACGGATAACACGGATGTCGTGGGCGAAGTATTTGCCGCCGAACTGTGCGCCGAGCCCGATGCGATGTGCTTCGGCAAGGAGTTCCTTCTCGAGTTCAATGTCGCGGAAGGCACGTCCCGTCTCGTCGCCTGTGGTAGGCAGGTTGTCGTAGTAATGGGTAGAAGCCAGCTTCACCGTCAGCAGGTTCTTTTCGGCCGAGGTACCACCGATGACAAAGGCAATGTGGTAGGGCGGACAAGCAGCCGTGCCCAGTGTCTTCATCTTCTCCACGAGGAAGGGCACCAGCGTGCCGGGGTTCTGTATGCGGGCTTTGGTCTCCTGGTAGAAATAGGTCTTGTTTGCCGAACCGCCGCCCTTCACTACACAGAGGAACTTGTATTCATCGCCCTCCGTAGCCTCTATATCGATCTGTGCGGGCAGGTTGCAACGTGTGTTCACTTCTTCGTACATGCTGAGGGGCGCATTCTGCGAGTAGCGCAGATTCTCTTCGGTGTACGTCTTGTACACGCCCAGTGACAAAGCTTCTTCGTCGCAGAAGCCAGTCCATACCTGTTGGCCTTTCTCACCGTGAATGATGGCAGTACCCGTATCCTGGCAGAAGGGCAGCTGCCCCTTGCTGGCTACCTCTGCATTGCGCAGGAAGGTCAGTGCCACATACTTGTCGTTATCACTTGCCTCAGGGTCTGTCAGTATCTTAGCCACCTGCTCGTTGTGGCTGCGGCGCAGCAGGAAGTTCACATCGCGGAAGGCTGCATTGGCCAACATCGTCAATGCCTCGGGGCTGACCTTCAGGATAGGTTTGCCCTCAAACTCGCTTACCGACACGCCGTCCTTACTCAGGAGGTAATACTCCGTGTCGTCCTTACCCAACTGGAACATGGGTGCATACTTGAATTCTGGTGTTGCCATAATTACTTATTCATTAAGTTACTTGGTTAATTATAAGACAAAGGTAAGAAGTATTCTTGAGATTCCAACGGATTGTGTGGAAAACTTCCGCTACTCTACTTGCCTCATCCGCTCTATCAACTCATCGCCGAGCGCAGTCTTCACCTCGATGTGTTTCAATACAGCCGTTACGAAAGGATTGCTCTCAAAGTCACCGCGCACCTGCTCAAAGTCAAGCTCCTTCTCCAGGCGCGAGCCATCGGCCCCAAATCCCGTCATCGATGCCAGCGAAAATTCCTTCTTGGCGTCTTCATACACCATACGGTCGAGCCCCACGACGGCTTCTTTCCACTTCTCCACAATGCAGATGACGTCCTTGGCGGTTATCTGTTGCGGGTTTATGCCATAGAATTCTTCCAGCTTCCCGTAAGCCCATGTCCACTCATAGGTATAATAATGGGCATGCATGCGTCCAAACTCAGCATTGATGTCCGCCAGACGGTTTACTTTCCCTTGCTCGATGTCGTCCATCAGTCTGTCCACTTCGCTCTTGGGGGCTATCAGTCCCGAGATGTCCACCCACTCGCCGGTGCCTATAGAGGTATCGGGCTTTAGCCGCTCTCGAATCTCATCGTTTGTGTGGAAAGCCGTCCCTTCCAGCCGCTTGATGACTGAATTACCCAAAAACTTATGGATGGCTATCTCATAAAATCGCAGCCCCTTGACCAAAGCAGAGTTGCGTATCTTGGCACTGTGGAAAGAATAGATGTCCGACAGCTCGCCACTCACCTGCCTCAAATTCTCCAGGATCTCATGTCCCTTCAACATTTTCTGTACTGTATAGGGACTCAGCAGGTTGTAGTTTATGTAGTCCAGCTTGTTATTATCCTTGCGCCCGTCGCGCTTAGGCCACTTCTGTGCATCGCGAATGGTACCCACGCTGCGCAGGTTCACACCGGGTGCCAGGTATGTGGTATTGTTCTGTTCTATCAGGTAAGAGAAAGGCAGGTTGGAAGTATCGGAGTGAGTGACGTGGCGCCCCATCACCAGCGAGAATGCCCCCACCCTGGCCGGCCACAGGATATAGGAATCCGACGTGGTCTTTGCCCCGCGTTCCAGCGTACCCTGATGTATGGGACCCAACTTGTACATGTGGTTACTCTGGTTGCTGCCCGACCCTGCATTCATAAACGAAAACATGCCGGCAATGAGCAACGTAGACTTATGATGGGTCACCGTGAAAGGCCCGGCAAAAATGGCGCAAGCCTCGCCGTTCTCCCCCTGGCAATTGCTGAAGAACAACGAATCGCTGGCCGAGTAGTTATGCCCCAGCTTGCACGCCTGCCCCACAAAGCAACGGCTCAACACGGCTCCATCGTCTACGTGCGAACCGCTGGAGATGATAAAGTCATCGCAAATCACCCCATGCCCTATGTGCACCGGTGCCTGCTCATTGCTGTTGATACTGCCATTGGAGAGGCGGCAGGCGCCACAAACAGTGCAGCAATCGCCTATCCGTACATTCTTGATGCTGCCCGTATTCAGTATCTGCACACGGCTGCCTATATGCCCCACGGACGAAGCATGTTTCCTGGCATAGTAATCCGTAATCGTCCTGATGCGTTCCACCAGCTCCGGGCGATGGCGATAAAGCGCCATGATGTAAGCCAAGTGGGCAGACAGCTTGTCGTGGATAGGTACCTCACGCCCGCCAGTTTCGTTCAGTACAGACACCTCCACGCCGTTGCCGAATGTCGAAACCCCGTCCACCAGAATAATATCCACATTCTCAATGAAGGTATCACTGCCTATCTCATAATTGGCTATGTAGTTCTGGATGTGTTCTATGCAGCAGTTATCGCCCACCGTCACATTGTGCAAAGTGACGTGCCGCAACCCCGAATGCTTACCGATGCCACCAGGCAACGTAAACTCCTTTTGAAATACCCCCAACCGGACTTCGCCCGAGAAACGGGTGTGATGCACATATTCGGTGGTGAAATCTTCCGCCACCTTCACCTTTCCCCAATCATCGGCCAGGCACGCCTGGCTTTGCAACCGAAGCACCTCGGCCTCGGTAAGACTTCTGTAACTCATAACACTATCAGTTAAATGAAGAATTGAGAATTAAAAATTGAGAAATGTTTCACCATTTGGATGGAGCTCTTCTGCCTTCATCCACATTTGTTAATTCTCAATTCTCACTTTTTAATTCTTCATCATTATTATCATACGTCTGATAAAGGAAATCGTTGTACGGATACTTCTGCACGTGCAGTGCCTTGACCTGGCGGTACACGACACGCTTCAGTTCCTCAATGTTCTGTCGTTCGCGGGCGGAGATAAAGATGCAGTTGTCATCCAGTTTCGCCATCCACGTCCTCATCAGTTCTTCCAGTGTTAAGTTCTCTTTGGTTCGGGGGGTAAGGTCGTCTTCGTCTTTCTTTATATAGGTATAAGCGTCTATCTTGTTGAATACAATCATCATGGGCTTGCCTGCCGCACCGATGTCGGCAAGAGTCCTGTTCACCACATCTATCTGCTCCTCAAAGTCGGGGTGCGAGATGTCTACCACGTGCAGCAGCAAGTCGGCTTCGCGCACCTCGTCCAATGTGGACTTGAAGGAGTCTACCAAGTCGGTAGGCAACTTGCGGATGAAGCCCACGGTATCGCTCAGCAGGAAAGGCAGGTTTTCGATGATGACTTTGCGCACAGTAGTGTCCAGCGTGGCAAAGAGTTTGTTCTCGGCAAACACCTCGCTCTTGGCCAAGAGGTTCATCAAGGTAGACTTACCCACGTTAGTGTAACCCACCAATGCCACACGGATAAGCCGTCCGCGGTTCTTGCGTTGCGTGTTCTTTTGCTTGTCTATCTCGGCCAGCCGTTCCTTGAGCAGCGACATACGGTTGAGGATGATCCGGCGGTCCATTTCCAGCTGCGTCTCACCCGGGCCGCGCAAGCCCACCGAGCCTTTGCCGCCTCCGGCACCCGAACCACCTCCCTGGCGTTCCAAGTGCGTCCACAACCGTTGCAGGCGAGGCAACATGTATTTATACTGCGCCAACTCTACCTGCGTCTTGGCGTTGGCCGTCTGCGCCCGCATGGCAAAGATGTCGAGTATGAGCGACGTGCGGTCCAGTATCTTCACCTTCAGCTCGCCCTCAATATTGCGTATCTGCTTGGCCGACAGCTCATCGTCGAATATCACCATGCCTACTTCGCGTTCGGCCTCCTCCTCGTCTTTGATGTATTGTTTTATCTCGTCCAATTTCCCCTTGCCCACGTAGGTCACGCTGTTGGCCTGCTCCAGCCGCTGTGTGAAGCGTTTCACCACCTGCGCCCCAGCGGTCTCTGCCAGAAAAGCCAGTTCGTCCAAATATTCATTGGTCTTGCGTTCGTCTTGCGTCTTAGTCACCAGGCCCACCAGCACGGCAGTCTCTACCTGTGCTTCGGATATCACAAATTCTTTCATTGCCATAGATTGCCTTTCGTAGATAATAATCTGCCCCGTTGGGGCACGCCAAAGATAGAACAAATTCCCCGAACTGCAAAATGAGGAGGAAATGTTCCCTGTGGAGATTTACCTTCCACAAGCGGATAAGGGGAAGATACTCCTGAGGAGGAACGAAATAAAAAAAGAGGGTGTCAAAATTCTAGTACACCCTCATATTTTTCCCAACTGGGAAAAAATCGCTATCTGGTTAGGAAAAAATTCGTGCCCAATCACCCTGTTCTTAGCGACGGAGTGCTAACGCGATAGCGACCCATCGCTATAGCGCAGGCGACGGACTACTGACAAGTTGCGTGTAGATATGCAGAAGAGGCCATCTCAAAATTTATTTGAGTAGCCTCCTCCAAACTCATTTACAACTTAGTGTAACAATTATCTTTGCTTATTCCGCCGGAGCATTCTCAGCCTGATATTCCTGCCATGCCTCCAGGGAGAAGAACAAGGTAGTGGGATTCTCGGCAATACCTGCTTGGCCTTGAGCCCACAAGGAAGCTACGGATGCGAACAACGAATTCTCTCCGAAGATAATGGAGTTCAACTGCTCTGCTTCTGCATCGTAATCTACTTCACCCAAGGGGAAATCATCAGTAGTACCTTGGAATATGCCATAAGCAGTACCACCAATCAGATTGCCATCGTCCGGATTCAAGAAGCAGCCGAAGTCGAAATAATCCATCGTAGCCTCCGTACGGTTGGCATTCGTATTGATAATCATCTGCACGTTATTATTGGTTATCATTGTTGCATCCACATAGGGGAAGCCATCGTAAATGCCGTTATCGTCTACATTGAAGGCTTCGCAATAAGGATTGAGCACGCGGACGCGCATGCTGCCGTCGGGGAACTCTGCCCATGCGGCATTAACATACCACGACAGCGGATAGTCTACACCATAAACAGTTCCAACCATACCGTCCGTATAAATAGCCGTATCAAACTCATTCCACTTGATGCGGATTACATCGCCTGCGGCGTAAAGTGTCTCCTCTACATAGGGGTTATAGCTGCCTTCTTCCAACTTCAACTCGTAGCTGTAAGATGCTCCAATCTCGGCGTTGGGGAAGTTCAGCGTGATGTCGGCCTCGCTCTGCCCAGCCTCAAACGATACACTTTCCGGTATCTCAAAGATGTTCTCCGTATTAGTCAGCACCTCAATACCGATAGTAGCGGCGGCTTCCGTATTGGTACGTGCCACAGTCAGTGTAATGGACGTGGGACTTTCAGGGTCAAGTTCATATGCATACGTGTTGTCTGCTGCAAAGTACGCCCCTTGGCAATCGGGGTCTACCACGGGCGACGGCTCGCGTTCTATATCATCGGAACATGCCGCAAACGTAAGCAAACTGCCGGCCATCGCCAAAAGAAAATATTTATTGATTGTCTTCATTGTTTATTCACATTAAAGGGTTAGTCAGTTACTCCATCGGTCAGGCCTGTGCCATCGCCTTGCTTGGGCAAGGAACCGCCCGAGTTGTTGGCACTGGTAGGAATACCAGGATTGGAGTTAGTCTCATCTTGAGGAATACGCATCAGTAACCAGGGATCATCAGCAGCGATGTTGAACTGATAGGCATCGGGCAGATTGCTTGCCACACCCGTCTTTACGCGTACCACGTTCTTACCCAAGCGCATAACGTCAGCCATAGAGAAGCCTTCACCCCACAACTCAATGCGGCGTTGCTTCCACACTTCGTTCTGGAAAGCTGCACCGCTACTAGCTTGACAGGTGTAGTTGGGGTCGCGATAATTCTTCACAAAGTCCTCCAGGATGCTTTTGCCGTCGCCTCCTGCCATGGCAGTAGCCTCAGCCTGAATAAGAATCATTTCCTCCACGCGCATCAGCGGCCAGTCGTTGGAACCGTCCACACCGCCAATAGTCGGTGCACCAAACTTCACAGTAGTATAGGGCAAGAAAGGCTCTTTCTGTTGCCCACTTATTTTCAGCGAGGCAATAGCGTCACCCGTAGCCGTTGTACCGCTCCAAGTCAGCCCAGCCAGGTTGTCGGAGTGCAGGTCAGCGTCTACCCACCAGCCCTTGCGCACGTCGGTAGCCGGAATCTCATCATACAGCAGCACGTTGATACACTTGTACATGCCCGTACCCGTAGAATACGTACCCTGCACGAAGGAACCTATCACGCCCGGCCACGAAATCATGGCAGCACCGTTGGTAGGATAATCGTCCACGGTAATCTCCATCGACCATATCCAGCCGTTGCCACTTTCCTGCGAGTCTACAAACATGGGCTTGGTCAGCTCGCTGCGCTGATAGGGCGTATAGCCTGCCATAGCGTTCTTTGCATCGTCGGCAGCAGCCTGCCAGTTCTCCATATAAAGGTTGGCACGGGCACGCAGGCCGTAAGCCACCTGTTGGTCTACTTCTCCCGCACTGTTGCGCACGTAGCCTTCCAAGTCAGTAATAGCATTGTTCAAGTCAGTCATAATCTGTTCGTACACCTGTGCCACCGTAGCACGCGGATTGTTGGCATCGCTCATGCCTTCCAATACCAGAGGCACGCAAGGTTGATCCTCATGTCCTTTGTACTTAAACTGGTAGTAAGGAGCCAAGTTCAGATAGCCGAAAGCACGTACAGCCTTAGCCTGCCCGCGATAGGACTTCAGCGTTGGGTCATCCGTATCTTCAGGAATAGAGGCTATGATATCATTGGACAGCTTAATCTGGTTGTAGAACAACGCCCAGCGCATATAGTTGTTGGCATACGTGTCGTCGCGGTCGGTATAATCGCTACACGTAGAAAACCAGTTGTAGCCATTGTTGGGAGCCGTCATGTCGGGACCGTTCAGGTCGAACGAAAGGCAGATGGCTGGATAACCAAAGTCGTCGCCACGCCCCTGCGTTGCTCCAAAAACAGTATACTGCTTCAAATTGCTGGCATACATACCGGACACATCGGCAGCCAGACGTTCGGGGAACAAGCCTACCACGTCTTGCTTCTGGTCGTCAGTAAACGTACCGCTCTGGGGAAACGTGTCGAGGTCGGTACACGAAGCCAATGCCAAGGAACCCAAGGCAATGGCCGATACTATCTTATTGTAAGTCTTCATAAAGTTGTTTTCCTTGTTAATGGGTTAGAAATTCAAAGTGATACCGCCGGTGATGGTGCGCAGGGCAGAGTAAGTGAAGTTACCGCTGCCGGTACTGCTACCCAGGCCCAAGAACTGGCGCGGGTCGAAGCCCTTGCGGCAAGACAGCACGGCCAGGTTGTCGCCCGTCACGTAGAGGCGCAGTTTGGATACGCCCAACTTCTGCGTCCACTGCTTGGGCAGGGTATAGCCTAATGTGATGTTGTTGATGCTGAGGTAGTCCGAGCTTACCAGGAAGCGGGAAGACATGCGCTGGCTGGACACATCGTCGGCACCGGTGCTTATGCGGGGCACGTCGGTATTCGTGTGCTCCGGCGTCCATGCATCCAGTATGTCTTTGTGCCAGTTCTGGCCCATCAGGTCGCCAGACTGCATCAAGGCTTCATACGTACCGTCGTACACCTTGCCGCCCAGCTGGTAAGACAGCTGCACGCTCAGGTCGAAGCCGTAAGCATTCACTGCCGTGCCGAAGCCGCCATACACCTTGGCCAGCGTACTGCCCAAGTCAGATTGCTGAGCCTGTTCATAGTCGGTAGTCAGCGTGTAGTCGCCGTTGTCCGGGTCTACGTAATATTGCGGCAGACCGTTCTCTTTGTTCACTCCGGCATATACCGGCAAGTAAGCGTTGTACAGGGAGCCGCCGATGCGGTAGATGGCGTTGCTGTACTTGATGCCTTCCTCGCGCACGTCGTCGGCCAAGTCGGTAATCTTGTTCTTGTAGTGCGTCAGGTTGAAGTTGGCTGTCCATTCCACATTACGGTTCTTGTAGAGCACACCGTTGAAGTCCAGTTCGATACCCTGGTTTACGATAGAACCCACATTGGTAGGAATGCTGGAGTAACCAAAGGAGATGGGTACCGGCTGATTGTAGAGCAGGTCGCTCGTCTTGCGGTTGAAATATTCTACTGTACCGTTAAAGCGTCCGTCGAAGGTTTCAAAATCAAAGCCTACGTTGAAGGCATGGGATGTTTCCCATGTGATGTCCTTGTTACCCTTGAAGGCAAAAGCCACAGCATAGTTACCATTACTGTTGCTCACTGTAAACTGGTCGGCATAGGCGTAGTAATACACGGACGAAGTACCCAGGTTGTCGTTACCCTGCACACCGTAGCTGGCTTTCAGCTTCAACATGTCTATCCAGTCAATGCCACTCATGAAGTTCTCCTTGCTCATCAGCCAAGCCAGACCTACACTGCCGAAGTTACCCCAGCGGTTGTCCGGATGGAAACGGCTGGAAGCATCGCGACGATAGGATGCCGAAACAAAATACTTCCCGTCGTAGTCATACTGTACACGACCCAAGTAGCCCATCGTGGCATACTCATGTGTGTAAGAACTTACCGAAGGAGGCGTATTGATGGCGTTGTTCAATTCGCCGATGTTCGGATTGTAAAGCATGGAGTTGGAACCGCCCAAGTACTGTATCTTGTGCGAATAAGACTCATAACCGGCCAGGATGTCGAAATTGTGCACATCGGCAAACGTAGTCTTGTACGTAGCCATGTATTGCTGGTTGATGTCGAACAGACGCTGGTGTTCTACCGACACGTAGCCACCCACACTCACGGCACCGCCATAGAAGGGGTTCTGCAAGGCATTGGCACGCTGATTCAGCACGTTGGCGCCCAGGGTGGCCGTAATGTTCAGCCCCTCAATCGGGGTAATGGTGGCATACCACTTAGTAGACAGCTGGTCGCTGTAGGTATTCTGGTCGTCCAAGTCAAGCGTACCGGCAGGGTTGCCCAGCAAGGTAGGACGCTTAAAGTTGGTAGAACCCGAACCGAAGTCATACACCGTCAGCCCCATGTCGTCTTTCTTGATGCTGCCGTCGGCATTGCGCACGTACATCGGGTAGATGGGAGCAACCAAGTTGGAGATGTAGAACAGGTTGCCCGTCGAGCCCCAGTCAGCAGAAGTTTGTCCGCCCGGCGACTTTATATTATAATAGGTATAGGCAATGTTCGTACCTACTTTCAACCACTTCGTGGCCTGATAGTCGGTCTTTGCACGTCCGGCAAAACGCTCAAAGCCGGAGTTGGCAATGATACCGTTATCGTTCAGGTAGCCGGCAGAAACGTAGTAGTTCATCTTCTCCGTAGCGCCGGAAATCGTCACATTGTACTCCTGGCGCAGGTTTCCCTTACCGAAGATTTCATCATACCAGTCATCCGGACGGTAATAGTATGTGCCGTCCGAATAGCCCAGTGTGGCATTGGGATTCAGCTTGAAGTTGGTACCAATCAGTTTCTCACCTTCGGGCACTGTATACACCAGGTAGCCCAAACCGCCATTGTCGGCATCCAGCAAAGTGCGGTCGGCATAGGCATAAGCCTCGGCAGCCGACTTACCATAATAATATTGCGAGTTGAACAGTGCACGGTAAGCCGTCTCGTAATACATGGCAGGATCAGTCATCACGTCATAGTTGGGCACACCACGTCTGTTGCTACCCCACTTGGCATCCACCGTAATCTGCGGAGCACCCGTAGCACCTTTCTTGGTGGTAATCAGCACCACGCCGTTGGCACCACGCGCACCGTAGATGGCATTGGCAGCAGCATCCTTCAGCACCGTCATCGACTCGATATCGGCAGGATTAATGGCTGAGATGGCACCATCGTAGGGCACACCATCTACCACATACAACGGGCTGTTGCTGGCCGACATAGAACCGATACCACGGATACGGATATTGGCATCCGAACCCGGCTGGCCGCTGCTTTGTGTAATCTGCACACCGGCTACCTGTCCTGCCATAGCATTCGTCACGTTGGAAACGGTACGCTCGGCAATCTTTTCCGACTTCACCGTGGAGGCCGAACCGGTAAATGCCGACTTTTTCGCCGTACCGTAAGCCACTACCATCACCTCGTCCAGCAGCTCGGCATCGCTCTTCAGTGCCACCCGCACATTCGGCTGAATATCAACCTCTTGCGTCTGCATGCCCACGAAGGAGATAATGAGAGTATTCGCGGAACTTGGTACATTGTTTAAAGTAAATGTACCGTCAACATCGGTAATGGTACCCATGTCCGTACCTGCGACACGGATGGTGGCGCCGATAACAGGCTGCCCGTCCTCGTCAGAAATCACAACACCTGTGACTTTCTGAGTCTGGGCAGTTGCTAAACCTATCCCCACAAAGAGGCAGGTTAAAAACAGCATTAATTTTCTTTTCATAAAATCTCTCTTAAAGTTTAACTTTACATTAATTGGTTCTTTACTCTAACGAAATGCAAAGGTATTAATAAATATGAAAGTGACCATGATTTAATTTAAAAAAGCGCAGAAATCTATCAATTTGATATCAAGATGCCCCATTTTCCGCTGGATAATAGTTCCTGATTAACCGTATTTCCATCCGGATGGAGGGATGAATGGCAATATGTAGCTTCAAGTTTTAGCAATTATCTTAATATCTATGCACTTTTTAATATAGATTCGTTAAAAAAACATCTCTTGAAACGCAAAGTTGCGTCATTTCATAAGGGAAGAAAGCGGAAAAAACGACCAATATTAGCGCTGCAAAGGAGTACGGGCAGCATGCAAAATGGCGCAAAAAAACACGGGTGTCAACCGCATTCCCAACTTCTCCGTCTTAAATTTCCGGACAACTCACCAAAATGTATGCATATGGAGAAAATAGTTTACAACTTAGTGTACAACCGGAAGAAATGCCTGAACAAACAGGGGAAAGCCTTAGTGCAAATAGAAGCATACTTGGCACGGAAAAAGAAATATTTTTCCACCAAAGTGTACCTGAAGCCCTCGCAATGGGATGCCCGTAGGAGCATAGTGAAACGCCACCCCAATGCCGACGGACTGAACCTGCTACTGCAAAAACAGATAGAAAGCCTGGAAAAGACCGAGCTGGAACTGCACAGGTACGATAAGCGAGTGTCGCTCGAGGCCTTGAAAGATGCCGCAAAGAATGCCGACAGCCGGCATTCATTCATAGCCTTCTGCCACCGTGAGGTGGCCAACGCCCCCATCAAAGAGAGCACCCGCCGCAACCATCTTACCACCCTGGCCTTGCTGGAGGACTTCAAGAAAGACATTGCCTTCGAAGATGTGACGTTCGAACTCATCTCTGCCTTCGAGCACCACCTCCGCCTGAAGGGCTATCACCCCAACACCATTGCCAAGCACATGAAACACCTGAAACGGCAAGTGAACATGGCCATCGACAAAGACTACATGGAAATGGGCCAATACGCCTTCCGGAAATACAAGATAAAGACGGTAGAAAACAAGCACTCGCACCTGACGCCCGACGAGCTTCACCGCCTGGAAGCCCTCCGTCCCGAAGGCCGGCAGGCGCACCTGCGGCACACGCTGGACGCCTTCCTGTTCTGCTGCTACGCCGGGCTGCGCTACTCCGACTTCAACAACCTCTCGGCCGCCGCCCTGGTAACCATCGGCCACAACACCTGGCTGATGTACCGCTCCGTCAAGACCCGCACCGAAGTGCGCCTGCCCATCTATCTGCTTTTCGACGGACGGGGGCTGGACATCCTGCGGCGTTACCACGGGCATCTGGATGAGTTCTTCCACCTGAAAAACAACTCCAACGTCAACAAGCAACTGCAAAAGTTAACCCGTCTGGCGGGACTGGACAAGCACATCTCCTTCCACACCGCGCGCCATACCAACGCCACCCTACTGGTGTACAGCGGCGTAAACATCACCACCGTGCAAAAGCTGCTTGGCCACAAAAGCGTGAAAACCACCCAAGGCTATGCCAACGTGATGGACATGACCGTGGTGCACGATCTGGAAAAATCTGCCGGACGCCGGAAACGGCAATAGCCGGCTGCTATCTTCGCCGTACCCGGGGCGTATTTGCTCCGCTCTTGCTCCGCTCCACCTCCGCTCCTATAGAAGCGAAGGAAAAGCGGAGGTGGAGCGGAGCAAAACCGTCTCGGACATATTGCAGGCCGCATCCTCGGATTTCACAAATGCCAGCTTATAAGCGTTTTATAAGCCGTCTGCCGTGAGGTGGGCGGTTTTCTCTTATTCTATCCATATATCTCTGGCTTGTTAAGGCTTGCTTCTCACAGTCTTTTCAACCATTCCTCAAAAAACTTGTCGTACACACTGTACACGCCCAGTTCATGGGTAACGAAATCCTTATCCAAAAGCCCTTTGATAGCTCCTTGTACAGAACTGGCAGTAAGTTTGTAGGTTTTCAGAAAACGGGAGGCTGTAATTTCGCACGCCTTGCCTTCTTTGCAGATGGCAATTAATACTTCCTTCTGCTTGGGCGGCAACTGGAACAACAAGGAAGAATAGGTGAAATTGAGTTGCGACAGGATGTTGGAGATGGCAACCGTAACTTTATCGGCCGTGCAAGTCTCACCAGGGGCAGTCATGGCGTATAAGGAATTAGCCATAAACTGGATGTACCAGGTAATCCCTTCAAAATGGCGGTACACGTTTTCTACGGTTTCGGGGGTGATGTGTTTGCCGTCCGTTTCAAAATGATGCTGGATAAAGTCGGTGTAGCGGGGCAGGCTGATGGGATCCAGCCCCATAATGGCTGTGCTCTGGTAAAAAGGGCGCGACGGGCTGACAAAGATTTCACTCATCATGTGCCGTTGCGAGCCGGCATAGACAAAGGTCGCATTAGAGCAGTGTTGTATATGTGTCCTTAGCAAGGCTTCCACATGCTTTTCCGGGTATTTGGCAATGACCTGAAATTCGTCGATGGCCACCAGACAGGGACGGTCTGCCTTAGAGAGGTATTGGAAAATTTCGTCCAGCGTGACTACCGGCGTTTTTATATCCCCCATTTCGAGATTCCAGACAGGGTTGCCTGTGAAGTCAAACGAAATACCTGTGCGTAAAGAAGCCAAGCAGCCAAGGAAAAATTCCCATGCCTTACGTCCTCGGGATTTCAATGTATTCAATATGGATTTGCTGAGTTCAAAAACAAACTCATGCAGATTTTTGGTGGCATAGATGTCTACCAGAAAAGTATAGTAGCGCTCTTTTATTTCTGACTGGTGGAAACAATGTTCTATCAGTCCGGTTTTGCCCAAGCGACGGGGGGAAATCAAGGCAACGTTGTTGGCACTGGTCAGATAACGTATCAAAGTTGCTGTTTCTTCCACACGGTCACAGAAGTAGGCGGGAGATACGTATCCGTTGGTGATGAAAGGATTCATGATATTCAAGAAAATAGTTTTATGCAAAGATAATTATAATCTCATTATAATACAAACAGGGATGATTTTTTATACGATCGGAGGTAATGATGCATCCTACATTTCTTCTTTCAAATAACTTTTCCACATCATCAATCACACGACATGCGGGTATGTCTTAAAGGATGTACCCGCATGTTTTGTATCACTTTCCTAAACAAAGGCATGAATTTTGACAAGAAAACCACTGCCTGTTTTTTTTACAGTCTTTCTTTGTCTTCTCCCCCTACCCCAGGAAACGCACCAATGCGCTTGTTTAATATCGTGGCAATTGCCACCGCATGGTTCACGAGGACGTGATGCAAAACGTGGCATACAAGGGGATAGACTTGATGTTGTTATCAAAGCCAAAATTCTTTTTTGATATCCTCAGGGTATAAGGCGACTGGTATTTTTCTGCGAAAACTCCTAAGCTCTTGGAACGGTTTCTCCGGCCTTTTTTCACTTCCACCGGAATAACGCTACTGCCGGTTTGCAGGACAAAGTCCACTTCAGCCTTCCCGCCGCTCTGCCAATAATAAAGTTTATGCCCACCGGATGCAAGGGCTTGTGCCACATAGTTCTCTGTCATCGCCCCTAAGTAGGCGTTGTCTTGTTCGATAGGCGAAAGTATGGTTTGCAGGGGCATGCCGGAACGCAAGGTCAGCATGCCGATGTCAGCCATGTACAGTTTAAAGTCGGACAAGTCCATATAAGCGTTGATGGGTATAAAGCCATGTTCCAGCCTTTGGCACTTCAAAGCTATCCCGGCAAATGCCAGCCATTCGATGGCTTCACCGAAAATCGTGGCGGTTCCTCCCCTTTGCACTACCTTATATTGAAACTTGGTGTTCTCTTTCGCCAATTGCGCTGGGATGGAATTGTAGCAAGCCCTGATTTTAACGCTGGTTGAAGTATCCGCATACTTGGCCATGTCGGCAATATATTGGTTGAGTATGTTGTTTTGAACCTGTTGTACGTGGATGAAACTGTTTGTTCGGAGATACTCCATGATAGCGGCCGGCATGCCGCCCACAATGAAGTAGTCGCGATATTGTTCCAATGCCAAGCCATGCCACGCGTCCGGCATGGCTTCGTTTGTGGCATAATGTTTACGGATTTGCCGGGCAAGGCTTTCTTTGCCCGTTGCCCAGAGAAATTCCTCAAAGTCCAACGGGTACAAAGTAAGCTCTTCGACTTTTCCTACCGGATAAGAATATTTTTGACGGTTTACGGCAACTCCCAGCAATGAACCGGCTGCTACTATATGATACTGTGGCATCTGCTCGCAAAAGTATTTCAGAGCAGTAAGTGCCCTTTCGCAAGCCTGTATCTCATCAAAAAAAAGCAAAGTCTTGCCGGCTATGATACGTTCTCCCTTCAAAGCCTCAATAAATTGCATGATTTTAGCAGGGGCAATCTCCGTATCGAGGAAATGCGCCAATGCCATCTCGATTTCCATATTGAGATAAATCATATTATCAAAATGTTCACGGCCAAATTCTTCCAAGATATATGTTTTACCTACCTGCCTGGCTCCACCTATCACTAGTGGCATTCTGGTTGGCTTGTTTTTCCATTCGCTTAGGGCAATACTGATTTTTCTTTTCATAAATCAACTTTTTAAAGAAGCAAAGTTATTAAAACGTTCCGAAAAATCAATTCAAAATAGTTTTTTTATATCATATCAATTAAAATCGGAAATGAATATGCTGATGATTCGGAAAGCATTCATTGAATTTATCACTAATATAAACCATCCTCCATAAGATTAAAATTCTTTACAATGAAATCACATTTCATAAATTGCCTTTTGATTGGTTTAGGCCTTTCATCGTCACTGAAGTTCTGCCTTTAAGATGCACTAGAAAAAAGGAAAGTAGCAACCAGATAGCACTAAATGATTGCATTTAATTGCTAAACAATTCAATACTAATCAAGAAAGGACACATTTTGGTAGAACTGAGGTAACACATGAGGTAGCGACCCTATCTTCTGCAAGCATACAGAAGCCATGACAGGAACAATACCAAGTTTTAAACGAGAGTATAATAATTTGTTTTACATTATATTATACTTTTCCATAGTTCCGCGAATACTCTCATTATCTCCTTCGTGGGCATGCA